>JANQFJ010000030.1 GCA_028277915.1 Saprospiraceae bacterium | reverse complement strand
TATGAATTCGATATTATAATAAATGCAATAAAAAGAATAATTTTAGAGGGTATAAGTACTTGTCGAAGCCATGTTTCCTGACAAAACTTAAATTCTTGCACATCTACTACTTCCAAGTTTGTTTCTTTTTGGTTTATTCTCCCTTTTGATATCTTTTGATTTAGCATAATTGAAATAATTAGAGGTTAATAAAATTTTAAATGTTCATTGAGTCTTGAATACTTCTTTGCTTCAAGTTCACTTTTAATTGTTTTCAGGAGTTAGTAGATTTTTGTCAAAAAACATGAATAACATTGTGTTGACGAATTTCAAAGGCTTCATTTATAATTGATTATAAGTTCTGTGCAGTTATTATTAATTTTATAGAAGAGCTAAAAAACGAAACATGATACACCTACACCTGGCAATTCGGAATTGGTTTCTTCTGATGCTTGGGAGCATAATATATGTGCAAAGTTCAGGTCAGGATATTTCCCACCTTTTTGAAACTCCTTATGTTCTTAGTGGAAAAGATGGTCTTCCTAATACTTATATTAATGGTATTACCCAAGATAATGATGGTTTTATCTGGATAGCTACTGCACATGAAGGACTTTACCGATTTGACGGATCAAAGTTCAAGGTATTTCACCATGATAAAAATGACTCGCTATCTCTTTCTAATGATAATATTAATACGCTTTATTTTGACTCCGAAAATGAACAATTATGGATCGGATCTGAGTTTGATCTTAACATTATGGAGCCCAAAACCGGAGAGTGTAAAAAGTATAGTTTTTTGGATGCATATCCCCAGAAAGGTCCAGTTAAATCAATGCTCTGGATTACTAAAGATCAACTTGATGATTTCTGGATTAGCTTTTCTTCTAAAGGATTATTCAAATACCAGAAAGACAAAGATAGTTTTACACAATTTTATTTTAGAAAACAGGATGGTAGTGAAAAGGGACTTCAGCTTGATTTTGTAAATTCATTTATTGATTATTCGGAAGATCCGGAAAATGATTCTCTACTTTGGCTGGGATCCGGGTCGGGATTGCTAAAATTTAATAAAATCACAGGCACTTTCAATCGCTATACATTTGATAATGCACCTGTGCCAGCACTTTCTTCAAATTCTTTTAATAATGTATACAAGCATTCCAATGGTTTGATTTACTTAGGCATTCGGGAAGGGATGTGCATATTTGATCCTATATTGGAAGAATTTTTCTATGTCCCAGTTTTTGATAGGGTTAATTTAGGTCAAGCTTCCATCACTAATATTCTGCCGAAAACATCTGATGAATTATGGATTACTACTGACAAAGGACTTTTTGTTTTTAATACCATTAAACGACAAGTCACTTTTTCCCAAATAAATAATTTTACTAAGAACAATATATACGGAATTAAATTCTTGGATCAATCTAATCGGGCATGGACCTGGCTTCATCCAGGTTACCTATTTTATTTTGATCCCCTGGAAAATCAATTACAACATTACACGCATGAAGTAATGGACGAAAAGCAAAATTTAATTGTTCGAAAGATCATTGAAGATTCCATAACGAAAAGATTGTACATTGCTGCTCAATACGGAGATGGTCTCTATCAAATGGACCGCAACAAAGGTATTTGGGAACCAACACCTCCTGGGTCAGGCTACTTTAAAGATAATGATTCTTTTGAGGGTCGAAACCTTCTTAAGTTACAAAACGGAGATTGGCTGATAATAGAACGTTATTCCCTCTACAAACATTCTCCAGACAAGAAGCAACTTATCCCATATCCGGTTCAATGTTCTTTGGAGGTTCCTGTTTACTGGTCAGCTTTAGAAGATTCTGGTGGAAACATTTGGATCGGTAGCCGTTGGGGAGGCTTGGTTCAGATAAATCCTGGTGCAAAAAGTTGCCGGATGTTTCAGGAAGAATTGCGGAATTCGGATAAAATGGGAAAAAACGGATATTTTACCAGTTTACTGGAAGATAGCCGTCAAAGAATCTGGATACGAGGATCAAGAGGATATAGCATTTATAATTATCAAAGAGATACCATTGCAAACTTCCCGTTTCTGGATGCTGAAGGCCGATATATAGAAATCTTTCAGTTAGAACAAGATAATGATTCCAATATCTGGGCAATTACAAAGTATCACGGATTAGCCATGTTAGACCCTAACCAACCGGAAATTGGGTCGGTCAAATGGTATAAAAAGGAAAACGGATTAAGCACTGGAATTCCTCTTGCAGTTGTTAAGGATAAAGAAGGATATATTTGGTTAGCGAGCAAAAAAGGATTAGAACAGTTTGATCCTAGATATTTGAGTTCGGAATTTTACGAGCTCGATTTAAGTTCTTATAGAGATATAAATCACATGTCTTTATTGCCCAACGGAGAGATTGCAATTGGATATCGAGGCGGATTCAGTATTTTTCATCCGGATAGCCTAAAGAAAAACAATGAATTTCCTACGCCCTATCTTACTTCTTTTCAAGTATTTGGCTCAGACTATTCTTTTAATCATCTAGTCCCTTATATTAAAGAAATTGATTTGAAACACGATGAGAATTATTTCTCCGTTGAGTTTTCAAGTATTGGTTTTAGCCGACCCCATCTCAACAGCTTCGAATATAAACTAGAAGGATTTGATCGAGATTGGATTAATCCTGGTGAACGACGTTATGCGTCATATACAAACCTTAAAAGTGGCGATTATACCTTTAAAGTTAAAGTGTTTAATAATGAAGGTTTAAGCAATGAAGAGCCTCTCGAAATTAATATCCATATTGCCACTCCCTGGTACCAAA
The DNA here is from genome assembly GCA_028277915.1 of Saprospiraceae bacterium. Classification (GTDB taxonomy): domain Bacteria; phylum Bacteroidota; class Bacteroidia; order Chitinophagales; family Saprospiraceae; genus JAHDHW01. Next base: position 22,622 of record JANQFJ010000030.1, on the reverse strand, counting down.
CATGGTGGGCTTATACAACTTACATTATATTGGTCATTAGCTTTATCTATGGTGTTTTCCAGTTTAGATTAAGACGCAGGTTGGAACAGGCTGAGACACTCCGGCTTAAAGAGTTGAATGATGTCAAAACAAAACTGTACACCAACATTACTCATGAATTTCGAACGCCTTTAACTGTTATAAGTGGTATGGCCGATCAGGAGATCGAAGAAAAAGGAACATTATCCTCTGAAAAAAACCTTTCCAATGCCCGTATGATCAAACGCAATAGTGATCAATTACTGAATCTCGTCAATCAGATGCTAGATTTGCGAAAGCTAGAATCGGGTACCATGCCATTGAAGATAATCAATGGAGATATTATCGCCTACTTGAGGTACATTGTAGAATCTTTTCATTCCTATGCAGAGTCCAAAGATATTCAGTTGAAACTTCACTGTGATGCAATAAAAATACAGCTGGATTTTGATCCGGATAAGATGCTGAACATTTTATCCAACTTGTTGTCAAATGCCATAAAGTTTACACCACATGAAGGTAAAGTAGAGGTAATTGTAGATATTAATTCGGATAAGGTAACGAAGCCTGACAAAAATGAACTGATATTAAAGGTAAAAGACAGTGGAATCGGTATCCCATCTGAAAACCTCCCGCATATTTTTGATCGATTTTATCAGGTAGATGACGAATCAACAAGAGAAGTTGAGGGAACTGGAATTGGTTTGGCTTTAACTCGAGAATTAGTAAAACTGATTGGAGGGAAAATTTCAGTCAATAGCAGGATTAATGAAGGAACTGAGTTTATTATTGTATTACCCATAACGAATAATACTCTCAAAAGTATGGAGTCTGCGCAAGCATCTGTAAAAGAGAAGGTAAATCCTTTTATTCCCACCTCGGAAAAGGATGTAATAGACAAGCAAATTGTTATGTCCTCCACTGTTGATCTTCCACTAGTTCTCGTTATAGAAGACAACAAGGATGTAGTAAGTTACCTTTCCAGCTGTTTAAAAGAGGATTACAATATTCAAGTAGCTTACAATGGACAAGAAGGAATAAATAAAGCATTAGAAGCAATTCCTGATATCATCATAAGCGATGTTATGATGCCGAAAAAAAATGGTTTTGAAGTTTGCAGAACATTAAAAACAGACGAAAGGAGCAGCCATATTCCTATTGTTTTACTAACAGCCAAAGCAAATATGGAATCCAAGTTGGAAGGCCTCAGTGAGGGTGCTGATGCTTATTTACCAAAACCTTTTAATAAAAAAGAATTGCTTATTCGGCTAAATAAGTTATTAGAACTGAGGCAAAATCTACGGAAATATTATTTATCATTAGCTACTGGTGTAAAAAGCACTAAGGCGATACAAGGAGAAAAATCAACTGAAAAAAAAGAAGATGTTTTCGTTCAGAAAGTACGTTCGATTGTGGAAGAGCACATTGACGATTTTGAATTTAAAGTGGTGAATCTGTGCAAGGAAATTGCCATGAGTCATTCTCAGCTTCATCGCAAAATAACTGCACTTACAGGATACTCTGCCAATAAGTTTATTCGCTTTATTCGTCTATCAAAAGCCAAAAACTTACTTGTCGAGACTGATAATCCCATTAGTGAGATAGCAGACGATACCGGTTTTAACGATCCTGTTTACTTTACCAGGGTATTTCACAAGGAATTTGGAATGACTCCATCAGAATTTCGGAAAAAAGGAAATATTTACTCATAGAAAAGGAAGAAAACATAAATCTATGATTCACATACATATCGGTTCTATTAATAAAAGGTAGTATTATGGAGTAATTCTGTTTCTTGAATGTTGTTTTCCACTGATTGGTTTAAACGGAATAACCTTAACAAAGTTCCGTAAATCATAGATTTTCCTCAAATTTTCAATAAATTGGTTCGATAAACATCTTGAAAGGTCAACTGATTTTTAATCATTTAATAGCTTAAAGGGTTTAACCAAGATACCAGATTTAGAGCTGATTTTAAGAAAATAAACACTTTCTGAAAGGTTCTTAAGTTTTACATTTAAAATGCTTTCGGTGGATTTTTCAATGTATATTTTTCTGCCAAGAAGATCAAAAATTTCAACTAATTTTTCATCATCACATGTTTCGAAATTAATATTGAAAACGCCATAATTTGGATTCGGATAAATGTTGAAAATATTATCATTGCAAGGCAATGAAATTGAATCAATTGAAACTTCAAGTCTGGCTTCGCAACCATTTGCATCTGTTACTATCACTGAGTAAATCCCGTTTTCTGCCACTTCTAGGTCTTCCTGGTTACCATAAATTCCCCAATCAAAAAAATACGGGGGGACACCCCCCGTAACAGCCAAATCTATGGTATTAAAATCCATTGCTTTTGAATCAATTGTTGCGGACACTTCTAAAGGAGTCGGTTGAGTGAGTGTAACGCTATCTGAAGTTGAACATCCTACAGCGTCTGTAACTAAAACGACTTGAATTCCTTCGTTTAAACTATCCTGATCTTCTAAATCGCTAAAATCTTCTATTCCGTCAAAATCCCAATTGTATGAAAAAGGTGGATTGCTTCCTTCCGTTGAAATAAAAGCCTGACCGGTAGGCGTGTCAAAACACAAAGGATCAAACAAACTATCAATGGTTATGGCCAGGTCCTTCACGACTGTGACTTCAAAATTGCAAGTTGCAGTATCACCTAAAATATTCGTTCCTATGTAGCTGACAACCGTAGTTCCTAACTCAAAAATATCGCCGTTTGTAAAATTTGAAAATAAGGGAACACCACTGCAGACCTCCTGCGGTTCATTCCAGAAGGCTTTCGCTGAGCAATTTTCAATATTTGCACTTATAACCAAATCTGAAGGACAATCGGCAATGGTCAAGCCACTTGGTTGGAGCTCTACAGAATCAATTTTGAGACATCCGATTTTATCTTTGACGATAATATAATTCATCCCGCTGTTCAGGTTAATTTGATCTTCAAAGTCATCGAAGTCTCCAGAACCGTCATAGTCCCAATCATAATAATATGGAGGAGTTCCTCCCCCAATAGTTACTAGAACTTGCCCGTCATTTGAATTCAAACAATTTGGTTGTACAATTTCATCGAACTCAATTGTCAAATCATTTGAAACTGTAATATCAAAACTACAAGTGATTTGATTGGATTGCGTATCAGTCGCCGTATAAGTTACAGTAGTTACTCCTGGTGGGAACAGATCTCCACTGTTGTGGCTGGAAGTCAAAGTTGTCATACAATTTCTATCAGGCTCAATCCAGAAAACCATTGCGAAACAACCATCAATATCAGGTGTAATACTTATGTCAGCTGGACAATTTAATGAAAATGGAGCGTCAATGACGGTAATATTTGCAATGCAAAAACTTTCATTTCCGTTCATATCAAAAATGGCCAGGGTATCCTGTAAAACCCCTATGTCATTACAATCGAAAGTTGTTTTTGAAGCATTTAAAACAATGTCAGTACATGAATCGTATGAATCATCGTTTATTAATTCTGCGGTGATTTCTGCAAAACCTAAATAATCAAGTTCGACGGTAATGTCCTTACAAATTGCATTTGGTACATCTGTTTCAGCTCCTCCGTCATAGATTGTCCAATGATCTGAATTGATTATGTTGGCATGTTCTGCCCATGCCATGCAATACACGCTGCTTCCTCCGTGAAAATCGATGCTATCTTGTAATTCAAGGCTATTCCAACCTATCAGTAAATTGTCATAGTTTTCTGTAGAAAGCTTGCCGTATTTAAACATGCTTTCCATATTGGTCACGTTGCTAACATCCCAGTCACCAAGGTCTTGATCAAATATTTCAGAATGAGTAAACATCAATCTCATATTCGTTACATTACTCACATCCCAATTGCCAATATCCTGGTTGAAGCTATCACAATGCGCGAACATTGCCGCCATGGAGGTCACATTTCCTACTACCCAGTCACCAATATCCTGATTGAAAATATCAGCTGAATTGAACATGTTTTGCATACTGGTTACATTACTTACATCCCAACTGCTAATATCCTGATTGAAGTTATAGGCGTGAAAAAAAAGATAAGCCATATTGGTCACATTACTGACATCCCAGTCGCCAATATCCTGATTGAAACTAGTTGCTGCAGCAAACATCCACTCCATTCGTTCTACATTGCTCACATCCCAATGACCAATATCCTGATTGAAAGAAGAAGCATTTTTAAACATGCCATCCATTCTTTTTATATTGCTGACATCCCAGCCACCAATATCCTGATTAAAAGCAGTAGCATTATCGAACATCCCATGAGCACTAAAAGCATTGCTCACATCCCAATCGCCAATATCCTGATTGAAGCTGGAAGCTTTCTTAAACATCATACTGATATGAATGGCACTTCCCGTATCCCAATTGCCGATATCCTGGTTGAAGTTTTTACAGTTGTGAAACATAGCACCAAATGATCCTACATTGCTCACATCCCATTGATCTAATGGTTGATTGAAGGCTTCACAACCCAGGAACATTCTTTGCATGTTTGTAGCATTGCTCACATCCCAATTGTTCAGCGGTTGATTGAAATTCGGACAATCGCTCAACGCGAAATAAAAACTTTCTACCTTGCTCACATCCCAATGCCCAATCTGGCTGTTAAAAGAAGTACACAGTCTGAAAATGGCTGTTAAATCTGAAACTTGTGAAAGATCCGGAGCATCAAGCGCACTGATGTTAAGGTTTTCGCAACCCAGGAAAGCCGAATTCAATGATTGCCATTGAACATCTCCCCACTGTGCTATATCTATAATTTTTGCCTTGTCCCCTTCATTGTTAAAATGAATTCGTGGAAAATTGCCTTTAATTCGAATTGTATACACTCCTGGAGTTCCAAAATCATGAACTATTGAATCCTGAATCCCGAATTCATCATAAATTCCATCATTATTCCAGTCTATATTATAGTTGTAAATATAGTTGCCTCCTTTATAAATAGGGATAGTTATTGAAGTGCTATCAGAGGTTCCCGGATTGTTCGTTTTCCAGGAGGTAATAAAAGCAGATTGTGCAGATGAAGCAAAATAACAAAAAAGTAATATCCATATCGTAATCAATTTGTTGTTTGGTTTACGAAAAGTTTGTATTGTCATACCTGAAAATTTTTTGGGATAGAAAAATAGAGGGGGTGGGGACTAACAATAAGCATTTTTGTGAAGTATTATTAATGTTTGGGTTTTGGGTGTATATTGTTCGAATAATTTGCCAAAATGAGTTTTTCGGATAGCTTTAATTGTCCGGATTTGTATAAAATTGTCCGGAACTATAGCGAAAAATCCATACTTCTTAAAAATAGTCCGAAGCTGTTAATATGAATTTTGACAGCACCAGCTAAGAGGGGAGATTAATTGGTGTGATCACGAAAATAAGCAGAGGGAAGAATGCCAAATCGTTCTTTGAAGAGTTTAGAAAAATAACCAGGGCGATTGATCCCTACCGAATGAGCAACTTCTTTGACGGTTTTTACATCACCTTTGTCCAAAATCGCTTTAGCTTTGGTGAGTCTGAGTTCCTGAATATATTGATTAGGGGTCATGTTAGTCAGCGTTTTGACCTTTTCATAAAAAACAGACCTGCTGGTATCCATGTTATCAATAATTGAAGGTAAGCCCAGGTTGGCGTCGTCCAAACGTTCATCAATGATTGTCCTGAATTGCTCCAACCAAACTTCGTCTTTGTGTTTGAGTTGATCTCTCATCACTTCAATTTGTTCTGCTTGAGTTTGAATAGTTTGTTGATTATTTAAGATTTGTTTTGCTCGTTCATTGACGATTACCTCAAGTTCCTCACGCCTTTTTCGGTGATGAGTAGTTCTGAATTTGATAAACCCCCAAATTCCAAAACTTAAAACTAAAGCTAAAATTCCCCAAAATGATGGTTTGTGGAAAAACGGAATCGCAATTTTGATAGGAATATTTAAGGATTGTCCAAATTGTTTTCCGCTTTTATGGATTGCTTTGATTTGCAAATTGTATTTTCCCGGAGTCATCCCAAAGAGTTCAACATGGTTGTCTGAACTCAGGTTTTCTTTCGAAATATTAACCGAATTTCCATTTTGATCCAATTCTTCCAGAGTATAATATAAATAAATTTTATCCGTCCAAAATAAATCCGAATGTCCTACTTCAAGATCAATGACTCTAACGCCAGGACCCAACTGTGTCAAACCTATCTTTGTTCCGCCCCAAGAATTATCTATCAACGTTTTTTTACCAAATACTGAAATGTTTTTTACAAAAATCTCAAATTTTTCTTGCTTAGTATAATTCAAAAAATCTTTCGGATGAAAGGCGGTGACACCGTTTTGACTGCCAAAATAAATCATCCCGCTTTCGTTCTGATAATGGGAAATGCGGTTAAATTCATTATCACTGATACCATCCTCTTCGTTGAAAATTGAGATACTTTTTGAGTCTTTGTGGAACCGAACCAGGCCATTGAAACTACTCATCCACAGGTATCCGAAGTCGTCTTCATACACCGCATAAATATTATTGGACAGCAGGCCATAGGATTTGTCAATTTGCTCAATATCGCCAGTAGCTTTATTCCATATTATTAAACCTGAATCCTCCGTCGCCAGCCAAAAAACACCTTGATTATCCTGGTGCATATGCTGGAACTTGTTGGAAGGAAGATAAAAGGGACCTTTTCTTTTTTTGTTATAACTTGCAATAATTCCCTTTTGATTATCTAATTGGAATAGACCTTCATTACTTCCAATCCAAATCACCCCGTTTTTATCTTTGAAAAAGAATAAAATGATAGCTTTTTTAAGTTCGTCAAAGCCATTGTATTTTTCAAACTCATAATACTTTCCATCTTTCAAGTAGGACAATCCCATATGTCCTATCCAAATGTTATGTTGTTGATCTTCATAAAGCGACCAAATTCTCGGAAGATCTTCCTGATCGATATAAGAATTTTCAATTTTTGAGTTAGATTCGTCTAGTTTAATCAGATTCCGATAGGCGAGCCACAAATGTTGATTATGGTCTTTCAGAAAGGCAAATTTTCGACCTAGATCATCTCGATGAGATATCATTTTTCCATCTTTTAAGTCGATGATTTTTGGTCCTCGATAAGTGTTCACGAAAAGTTTTCCGTTTTTTTCGATGATGCCCCGACATTGATACATCGGTTGTTCAGAGTTTTGGTGCAGGTAGTTTTTAAACCTGTTTTTTTCTAAACGGAGAAGCGTCACTTGATCTTTGCCTATCCATACAATACCCTCTTGATTAACAGAGATCACTCTTGGTTCTATATCATGTTTTAAAATGAGGTTCCCTTCCAGGTCAAATAAATAAAGTTCTTTCCCTTTAGTAACCCAAAGGTGGTTTCGGTTTTTATCAAAATAAGTCAAAAAATGGCGTTGAGTTTTATTCGCTTGAAGAGGAAATGTTTCAGTCTTGTAAGATTCATCAGATTGTTTTTCGAAGGATCTGCATCCTGCATCAGTATGCTGCCACACCCAAAATTTTTGGTAATCGCCTTTTAATTCAAAATAAGAATCGATCAGCGGAAAATCTGAATCAAAAGATACTTCACCTGATGATGTAACCAAGACTAGTTTTCCGTCCATTTTTCCTGCGTAGGACCCATTTGAAAAAATGCAAAAAGGTTCAAATCCTGTAGGAAGTGTTAATTTTTCGAAAAAATTGCTAACAGAATAGCGCCAAAGTTGTTTGTTTGCAAAAAAATACAATCTCTTATCCTCATCTTCAAAAAAATGTTGAATAGTTGAAACAGAAAAAGGAGCTCTTTTTCCAAACTTTTGGTCAAAAGTTAAGACTTCATCTGTACTTGGATTTAAAATATGGATGGATACGATATCGTTTTTTTCGTTTACCAATTTCGTATCAAAAAGCCAAAGACAGTTTTCCTGATCCTTTTGAATAAAATTAACAGCTTTGCTAGTGAGCTGGCCTTCGTCTTTTGTCCAGTATTTCCACTGATAGCCATTATAAAAATTAAGACCGTCTTCGGTTCCGACCCACATTCCGTCATCCTCCGGGTAAAAGGAAAGCACTTTATAATGCGATAACCCATCTTTCATGCCAATCGTTCTGATATTAGCAAAGTAATCCTGACCTATCACACAGGAGCAAAAGGAAGTAAAAAGTAAGATTATTCTAAAGCGACGATGTAAAGGTGTCATTCGTAATATTTTCTCTCCTGTTGCATTACGAGGAAATGCAATTTGAGTTACCTTTTATTAATAGGTGGTTGGATAAATGTCAATGGTTTAATTTGGAAGGTTATGAATGTTGTAATATTGCTGGGCGAATATTATCTTTAGAATGAAAGCTTTTAACCGAACAGAAACGTTTCCCTAAATGAACCAAAACGAGAAATTGCTAAACGGACTAAAACAAGCGGTGCTTGATAACCTCGAAAATGAGCTTTTCAGTGTAGAGCATTTGGCGGAAATAGTTGGTATAAGTCGTTCTCATCTTCATCGTAGATTAAAAAAAATAACGGGTCAGTCGATCAGTCAGTTTGTTCGTGAAATCAGGTTAGCTGAGGCAATGAAAATGCTTCGCCAAGATGTAGCCACTACCTCTGAAATTGCTTACAAGGTTGGGTTCAACAGTCCATCTTATTTTCATAAATGTTTTCTTGAATACTATGGCTATCCACCGAGTGAGGCTAAAAATATAGTTCAAAATCAAGAAGTAAATGAAAATGCAGAAGATAAATCTAACAATACATTTCAAAATCAATTGAATGCTCAACGTAAACTTGCTGCCATACTTTTTGCTGACATCGTTGGATATACAGCCATGATGCAGCAAGATGAACAATTGGCTTTGCAAAAACTTAATCATTTCAAAGAAATATTGGAATCATTCGCTGTAGTGCACCTTGGTAAAATCATTCAATATTATGGTGATGGTTGCCTAATCATTTTTAATAGCTCTACACAAGCCGTAAGTTTTGCAAAGGGGGTTCAGCATGTTTTTCAAAAAGATCCCAAAGTGGCAGTCCGAATCGGAATTCATTCAGGAGATATTGTTTTAAAAGAAGGTAATGTTTTTGGTGATGCGGTAAACATTGCAAGTCGGATAGAATCACTAGGTGTACCAGGCTCGGTCCTACTTTCCAGTAATGTTCGCAACCAAATCAAAAACCAAACGGAATTTGAATTGCATTCTTTAGGTCGATTTGAGTTCAAAAATGTTGAGGGTTCAATGACTGTCTATGCTTTGGCGAATGACAGATTAGTGGTTCCAGAAAATAATGTGATTCGTGGAAAGGTCAAAAAAACTTCAACATCAACTAAGTCTAGGAAAAAATTGATTACCCTGGCTGGAGCTTTTATTTTGTTTGCTGTGGTCGCTTTCTTTTTTTACAAAAAATTTGGAAAAGAGAGTTTTGCTAGTCAAGCAAATTTAGAGAAATCAATCGCTGTTTTGCCATTTAACAGCCTCAGCGAAGACGAAGAAAATCAACATTTTGCAGATGGTTTAGTTGAAGATTTACTTAACCGCCTTGCTTTGATTGAAGACTTTAAAGTGATCTCCCGGACCTCTTCAGATACTTACCGTGAAAGAGGAACCAAGAAAGTTCCCGAAATTGCTGAAGAACTTGGTGTCACCTACATTGTTGAAGGCAGTGTGCAAAAGTATGAAAATGAGGTAAAGATTACCATTCAGCTGATTGATGCAAAAAGCGACGACCACCTCTGGTTTGAAACTTATGAAAAAGATCTTTCTGATATTTTTAATATACAAAGCCAAATTGCCATGCAAGTTGCCTCCGGCTTGAGTTCAGCTTTGACAGATCAACAGAAAACAGCTATCCAAAAAAGCCAAACTGAAAATGTTAAAGCTTTTGAACTTTATCAGCTTGGGCGGCTTCATTTGGAAAAACGAACCCTAGATGGATTAAAAATCTCTATTACTTATTTTGAGCAGGCCATAACCGAAGATCCGAAATACGTTTTGGCTTATACCGGCTTGGCAGAGACCTACTTTCTTTTAAGTAGTGGAATTAAAAAAAATAAGAAAAACAGTGAAAAAGTAAAAGCCCTAGAACTAGCTCGAAAAGCATTAGAATTGGACCCTCGGCTGGCAGAGGCTTATACGGTATTGGCCGCGATCTATTTATTTAGAGATTGGAATTGGGCAGCGGCTGAGAATGCGTTTAAAAAAGCCTTTGAATTTAATTCCAATTACCCGACCCTTCATCAACACTATGCGGAGCACTTAAGCATGACTGGAAGGCATGAGGAAGCTCGAAAACATATCAATAAGGCAATTGAGTTAGATCCGCTTTCATACGTAATTCGAAGTGTCAGCACAAAACTATATTTTAACCGCGGGCAGTTCGAAGAGGCACTTGCTGAAGGTCAAATTTGTGAAGAAATTAATAAAGAAAATAATAATTCCACTTGGCATAAATTTGTAATATCCTACATTCTAAAGGATGGCCCTGCCATGGTTGAGGGATTAAAGCAATACAGACGCTTCCGTGGAGCTTACACTACTTTACATCAAATAGACAGTATCTATGAAGCCTCTGGGTTTGAAAGATTATCAAATCAAGTAGATAGTGTCTATGAAGCCTCCGGACTTGATGGATTATTGAAATGGGAAATTGATCAAACCGACTGGCATTTAGGCAAAGCAGATTATTACGCATTATTTGGAGATTATGATAAGGCGCTGGATTGGTTGGAAGTGGCTTTAGAAGATGGTAGTTATATGAACAATGTTCCGTTTTGGTATTCCTTGAGAGAATTACATGATCACCCCCGATTTATAGCTATTATAAATAAAATGAATCTTCCCTGGACGCCTGAATCTTCCGAATAAAATTCTGATATTTTCCTGTTTACAAAATTAGCCTTTGAGATTGCAACATAGGTTGTGATTGCAACATAATTTTCCAAAAACTTTAATGTTTTTGCAACATAACTGATACGTGTCACCTTTCATATTCCTTCATATTTGTACAAAGCTTTTTAATAAATCAAGTGGCGTCACTTCTTTATTAACCTATTGTAAATCATTGATTTACAATCTCTAAAACAACTAAGAAATGAAAAACGTAATGAATTTTCTATTATTAAGCTTAATCGTCGGAGCCATTACTTTTGGATGCAATCCAGATGATTGCCCAGAACCTGAATCAGAATTCGAAACCAAAGATTTCAATGCAACTTTCCACACAGATTTATTTTCTCTCGCAGAGGATTCTATCAATTGTGGTCCCCCTCGTAATTTTTTGAATGTTCAGATAGGGAGTGGTTCTGAAACAACGGTTGGCAATTTTGAAGTACGAATGTCCTTCTGTGTTGATGTGACTACTTTTGAATATGCCGAAGCTTTGGGAGTATTGACTGCTACAAATGGTGATGAATTATATCTTGATGCAAGCGGCCAGGTGGTTCCTACCACCAAAGAAGGCTACGATCTGGAGTTCAAAGATCCTTTTACCATCATTGGCGGCACAGGTAAGTTTGCCGGAGCAACTGGTAACGGTATGACCGAAAGCTATGTCAATATGACCACCAACAGAACAGATCATATTTGGAAAGGAACGCTCCTTCTAAAAAAATGATAAGGTATTTGGAATCGTCTTCGTTATAAAATCCATTCCCAAGAGCTACTTTTTCTTTTTATATTTTTTATTAATTATCCTAATTACTAGGAAGGTGGGGCTCCGGAATTTCCGGAGCTTTTTTATGTTAGAAATTGCTCCATTTTTAGCTTTTAATCAGGCTCAATGATTAGTTTGAATTCATCTTATTCAAAAAAATAAAAAACTTTAACATATCTGGAAAAATTTACTTATGAATTCAAATTGCCCGACAGGTTACCATTTTTTGACATTTGTAAAAGACTGTAATTAAGTCAGGTGCTAGACTTTTTTTAATAAAACGCGAATTTTAAGCATAACTTTAAACGTTTAATATACTGACTTTTAATGCTGAATTATTTTTGGTTGATTTCCATTAAGTTGTTTGATTCTTATAAATATTTCAATATATTGATAATAGTTCTCTCCCAATATGTAGTATTTAATTATGTGAAAGACCCAGATTGTAACATTAAATTTTTTGAACAAAAAACAACGTGTTTTCAATTGACATTTTTAATAATCCATACATATTCCTTACACTTTGAACATTATACAGATGAGAAATCAAAAGTACACAGAAGGCATGTCCGGAGGACATCGCTCAAAGAAAGATTATCGCTTACTCGTACTTCAAGCCGGAAGAGTAATTTATGAAGAAAAACCTATCACGACCTTTCAAGCCAAAGCATTAGCTTTTTGGTGGAATTCTACAACACCTTACGGGGTACAAATCTGCAGATATAAGATGAGGAGATAACTACCCTTAGTACATAAATGCAGGCTGTTTTTTACTTTTTGGAATAAAGCATTTGTTGAATAGGATTTGCTTTTAACGAAAATAAATCGCTTTCATTCATTTTATGTTTTGAAAAAAAGCATCACTGCACAATAATCTTTTCAATCAATATTTTGTTATTCAGCATAGTTTTTAAAACGTACAAACCACTGGTTAGAGACTTGACGGAAAAGTGAGTATTGAATATCCCTGGATTTTGAAGGGAAGAATTTATACCTTTCAATTTACGCCCCATTTGATCTAGGAGTTCAATATCAACTTTTGTAGTATGTTGCAATTCAATTTGAATTTCAACATTGTCCTTCGACGGGTTTGGAAATACTTTGAGTCTTTGTTCTTCGATACTTAAGTTTTCAATAGAAACTACTTCTAAAGTATTCTTGTCAAGAGAAGTAAGAATGACTGAGTTTTCTGAAGCGTCATCGTCTTCCAGCCAAACACCGAGCCCCGGATTGAAATCCTGCAAATAAGTAAAATGGATGTATTCATCAACATTTCTTGCGACCGAAGGATACATAGTTTCCAATAAAGAAGAAAAATCAATACAACTAGCGTCAATTGCATCAACCGGCTCGGTCCAGTTTAGACCGTTATCAGAACTGTATGTGATAAATACATGACGAAAATGTTGTTGCTCGTCATTATCATAATAATCTTCTCGCACAGCGGTATAAGCCATATATATCCGGTTGTTTTCATCGATTCCGACGGATGGATGGGAAGACAAGCCTGTACCATAATCTCCATATTCTCCAGTTTCGACATCTAGTGTATCATTTCCATTAAAATCTACTACATCGGCTATTAATTTTACTGAATCAGATCCAAATGATTCATTCCAGTACATTATGCCACTAGTAGTTGGGTAATACTCTGTTGCGTTATTCGCAAGATTTTGGTCAGTGACGTACATGTTGCCATAAAAAACGTGTACCATCCCGTTGTTATCTATAAGGATAGCTCCTGCCCCGTCACTTGTATTTATTGCTAATGAATCAGGAGCATTAGGATCTTCATTAAGATCACTATAGGAATAGCCAGAATCCGTAACGTATTTATCAAGTGGAAAGTCTTTTACGACAATTCGTTCCCAGTTTGTGCCATTGTCTTCTGATTTTAAAACGACAATATCACCCCAGCTGTCAAAAACGCCAATGGCTACTGTATTCCCGGATGCATCTATGGAATAAGCAGAAGCATCTATTCCGTCATAAAATGTACTATCACAACCAGGAATAATCTGATCGCTGATATCCCATGTCGCTCCTCCATCCTGTGATCGCCAATATAGTAGATGTTGATCCATTCCTTCGTAGATCACTCCTCCAAAAGCGGTTGCAACCGAAACAGCAATAATATGAATGCTGTTTCCGTCTGTTCCTCCTGAAGCAATGAATGGCCAGACCGGACCTCCTGAAACAGAAGATGGTACTGTTTGTTCTGTCCAATCACTTGTTCCGGCAGTTTTAGAGTAAGTTCTGATCTCATAAGGTGCAGGGGTTTTATGCGCTGCTACTACTTCAGTTTCGTTAGCCAGAACAGTAAAAGCAGGAAATCCCGTCCTTACATCTCCTTCGATCCGGTCTGAAGAATTCAGCGTCCATCCTGTTCCGTCATCGTAATTATAACCAGTTCCCCGATCAGAAAAACCGGCATCAGCTTCTTCGCCAGTTTGCCAGATTACCGAAAAGCGCCCACCAGCATAATTGTGCAACATAGATGGCATGCTGTTGTAAGTTTGAACATCGTGGAAGGTTGATCCTGCAGTATTTTCACAGCGACGTGATGCAAGGTCTGTTTGAGAAATCTCTAAAGGATCAATGTTTTCAGGAGTATTATATCTTGGAGCTTCAACAGAAAAATGTTGCTGCATTTTGACAAATTTATGTTTTGCCTGGCCGAACAAAAAATTACAGCTTAAAAAAAGAATACATGCGGAGAATAAAAGATTTTTCATGGTTGTTCTTTTTAGCAATTGTGAAAAAGATGGTCAACCTAAATTAAGCATTGGTTTTTAATTTAAAGAATAAGCTGTCGATTTAAATAAAATTAATTCCCAATGGAGCAAAATGTTAAAAAATTAAGGTACTTTGTTTTAGAATCAATTTTCTTTTTGCTAAATTTAGAAACCAAGCTATACTGAATTGAAGCCATTCATTCATTTTGCAAACTCTACAAACCTGGAAACATGAAAAAGCATTCTCCTGTTCTGATTTTTTTAGCAATAGTACCATTTTTGTTCACACAGTGCGCAGCACTTAAAGAAGTTAAAAAAGAGGGGAAAAACGAAGAAACGGTTAGGTTGTGGTTTGAAGAAGGATGGAATCACAATCGTAATGAAGAACTGCTGGAAAGATGCTTTCACCCTGAATGGAGTGACGGAAACCCCCTTCGCCCTGATCAAACAGGGGGAATCGAAGGGATGCGAGCTTTGGTCAAAAGCTACCGGAAAGCTTTCCCAGATGGTCATTTTACAATCACACATCTTTTTGCCGATGGCAATAAAGTCGCCATCCGATACGAAGTAACTGCTACGCACCATGCCGAAATGTTTGGAATCCCTGCAACGGGGAAACAATTCAATTCAACCGGAATTGTGATCTACGAAATGGAAGATGGCAAAATAAAAACTTCCTGGCAAGAACTCGATTTGATGGGAATTCTGAATCAATTGAGAGATTGATTATTCCGCTTTTTCATTTAACTTTTCCCTGCTTCCCTTTTGAAGTAACTACCTGGATTAGTTTAATTCAGTAATGATTTCTTTAACAGAATATTAATACACAAGGCATCATTCTTGTCGTTTTAAAAGTATAATTGTTCACAAAAAATATAATATGAAAAAGTTTGGAGTACTGATTATGTCTTTTTTAATAATTACATCAATATCTGCACAAAATCTTGGTGGTTTACTTAAAAAAGCTGAAAAAGCTTTGACAGGGGAAGAAAGCCTTTCACAACAGGATATTGGAAATGGTTTGAAAGAAGCCTTGAATATTGGTGTGGGAAAAGCAGTAGATTTTCTTTCCGCAGAGGATGGGTATTTTAAAAGTCCGTACAAAATTTTGTTACCGGAAGAAGCGCAACAAGTCGTTGGGAAAGTGAAAAAAATTCCCGGTTTTGAAAATGTAGAAGACGAATTGGTGATGCGTTTAAATCGTGCAGCTGAACTTGCTGCAGCCAAAGCAAAACCGATTTTCATTTCAGCGATTAAACAAATGACCTTCCAAGATGCTATGAATATTTTGATGGGTGAAAAGGATGCTGCGACCCGTTATTTGGAAAAAACCACCAATCAGCAACTTTTTGATGAGTTTATTCCTGTTGTTCAAAAATCTTTGGATGAAGTAAATGCGCGAGACTATTGGAGATCAGTCGTTCAGGCCTATAACAAAATACCGTTTGTGAAAAAAGTAAATCCTGAACTTGACGAACATGTGACCCAGAAAGGACTGGCGGGAATGTATTCTTTGATAGAAAAGAAGGAACTCGATATTCGTGAAAACCAGTCTTCGCGAACTTCGGACTTGCTAACGAGAGTATTTGCAAAACAGGATTAAAGAAGATTTTTAAATTGATAATAGCGCTGTTTTCATGAAAACAGCGCTATTATTTTGTACTCAATGGCCCTCTTCCATTTGTACAATTTATTTCCTTTCCCGATTCATTCATAGAAACTCCTGATTCAAACATTTCAAACTTTTCTGATTTTTTTTATTATTAGATATTGCAGTCAATAATTAATGATAAATCAAAGATCATGTTACATAATTCAATTTTTAGGTTTACTATCTTTTTCATTTTTGGTTTAAGTCTAATTGCAGCTAAATATCCTGTGGATGCTGATCTAATGAAGATTACTATTTCAAACATCAAGTCCACAAAGGGGAATATGATGGTAGCAATTTTTAATGCAAATCAACAATTTCCCGGAGATGTGGCGGTGTTGAGTAAAGTTGAACCGGTCATCCATATTGGTAAAATGACAATTTATATCGATGACTTACCTTTCGGAGAATATGCAATCAGCATATATCACGATGAAAATTCCAATAAAATTTTAGACAGTAATTTGTTCAAAATGCCAACAGAACCTTACGGGTTTTCGAATAATGCAAGAGGCAGGTTTGGTCCACCAAGTTTTGAAGATGCTAAAATCAATTTTAATAATGGTCAGCGGGAATTTTCAATCACCCTGAAGTAAACTAACCTATAGCTTTTAAAAACTGCTGGATGATTTCAACCACTTAAAAATATCCCTTTGAGTGTTTGTGAGACCACTAAAATGGGCTCTTTTTGGATGTCGAAAATTAATAAATGAAAAATAATCCCGACATTGTGGACAAACTAACTCCCTTCTTTTGGATGAAACTGAATCGCACACTTATATTTATTTTCATCTTAGCTGGATTTCTTCCACCACTTTTTTTTCGGCTGATCGCTGTTTATAATGGTAAACCTTTTGGTACTTTTTCTGAAGTATTAATAAACGTAATCATTTCAATCATTATGACTGTGACCATATCTTGTGGTGTAGTGACTGTTTTGATCTGGTTGCACAATCGATTTCCCTGGCGGCATGGAATTTTTAAACGTTTATTTTTAGAATTATTATTAACCTTGCTGACAGCTTGCTCTTTAGTGACTTTACTAAATATAGTATTATATTTTTTAACTATAAATAAAGATCTTCCGAAGTCGATTTATACAGGTTTGATAATAGCCGTTATTCTCAATTTTGTATTGGTTGCCATCACCGAAGGTATTTTCTTTTTTCAACAATGGAAACAATCTGCAGTGGAAGCAGAGCAGTTTAAAAAGGAAAGTATCAAAGCTCAGTTTGAAGCTTTGAAAAACCAAGTCAATCCGCACTTTTTGTTTAATAGTTTAAATACCCTTTCTGGTCTGATCGACATGGACAAAGAGCTTTCAAAAGGATTTATCGATAATCTTTCGCAGGTTTATCGATACGTTTTACAAAATAAGGATGAAGAATTAGTCACGTTGAAAACGGAATATAATTTCATTCAGGCTTTCATCCAGTTGTTAAAAAAAAGACATGGAGACCGTATTGATTTTGAGTTTGATATTCGGAGGGAAGATTTGAATAAATATATTCCACCAATGAGTTTGCAACTTTTGGTTGAAAATGCGGTCAAACACAATACCGCTTCCCGTAAAAAACCATTGAGAATCAACATTTTAAGTAACGGAGGCAAGTTGGTAGTTCAAAATAATTTACAGCAAAAGAAACAGGTAAATTCTACGGGAATTGGCTTGAAAAATATTCAAAATAGATATAAATTTTTGACGGAAGAAGAGATAGAGGTCAATGAAAACGAAAAAAAATTTGAAGTCAAAATTCCTTTGATTGAAGTACAGTGAAACCCCAAACTATGAAAGTTTTAATCATCGAAGATGAACAAATCGCAGCTGATAAGCTCACCAATCTGGTGCATCAGTATGACCCTGAAATTGATATTTTGGAACAATTTGATACGGTTGAGGATACTGTTGAGTGGTTGCAAAAAAACGAAACTCCTGACTTATTGTTTTTGGATATCCATTTAGCGGATGGTTCTAGTTTTGAAATATTCGACCAGGTTGAATTGAAATGCCCGGTGATTTTCACCACGGCGTATGATCAATATGCCATCCAGGCTTTTAAAATTAAAAGCGTGGACTATCTGTTAAAACCGGTCAAGTTTGAAGACTTGAAAGCCGCTTTGGACAAATACAAAGAAATTTTTGAGTCTGCTCCTTCTGATAATTTTTCAAAGGACATGCAAATGCTCGCTAATTTGATCCAAAATCAAAAAAAGGAATACAAATCCCGTTTTTTAATCAAAGTCGGAAATATCATCAAAACCATTTCGATCGATGACATTGCCTACTTTCAGTTTGAAGACCGGACAACACTTTTGGTAACGGATGACAATCGTCGTTATCCGGTCAACCATACTTTGGATGAATTGGAACAAATGCTTGATCCCAAAAAATTTGCTCGGGCCAATCGGCAGTTTATCGTCACTTTTGGAGCTATTCATAAAATTCACCCTTATTTTAAAGGCCGATTGAAGATTGACCTGTTGCCTAAGCAAAGCGCAGATTTGGTGATCAGTGCTGATAAGACTAAAGGTTTTAAAGCTTGGCTGGATCAATGATTTTCACTAACGCTCTAACTGAATAATTACATGCATCAAATGAGTCAAACGAAATCCCAAAGAATATTAGAAAGGGCAAAAAATGTGCTACGAATTGCCTTTGCGTGGGTTATTATTTCCCAGTTTGTTTTCTTTTATGAAACTTCAATTATTTATTCCAATAATTGCGAACCGATTACTTATGATTTTGCCACCTATTTCATTGCAAATTTGATTTCTGGATTACTTGCGGGATTAGTAGGAGGTTATTTTGTCATGGAGATGATGGAAAAATGGATTCGAAATATTTCTTACTACAAAGCTTTACGCAATTTGTTTGTTGGCTTTACTGGAGTATTTTTCACTATTCAAATTTTAACGTCATTTTTTGTTGCAAGTAGCGAGGTTAATAAAAACTTTTACCATCCGGAAGTTTTAGAAGAGGTCTGGAGTTTTCTGATTGAATTTCAATATTTGAGAAGTTATTTTGTTTGGTTGTTCATAACCTTGTCAACGGTAATTGTTTTGCTTGTCAATGACAAATATGGGCCAGGTGTTTTTGGTGATTTTTTGCTGGGGCGTTATTTCAAACCAAAGCGGGAAGAGCGCATTTTTATGTTTTTGGATTTGCGGTCTTCCACAACTATTGCCGAAAAGCTTGGAGAAGAAAAATATTTCAGTTTCATAAAAGATGTTTTTAAAGATGCTACACCAAGTATTTTGGATACAAAAGGAGAAATTTATCAGTATGTAGGTGATGAGATTGTGATTAGTTGGAAAATTGAAAACGGCAAAAAAAATGCTAACTGTCTTCGATGTTTTTTTGATATTCAACATGCACTCAGCAGACAATCTGATTATTACCAGGAAAATTATGGTGTAAATCCGGAATTTAAAGCTGGCTTGCATTATGGCCATGTTATGGCTGGTGAAGTTGGGGTTGTCAAGCGCGATATCGCCTTTTCAGGGGATGTGCTCAATACTGCTGCGCGTATTCAGTCAAAGTGTAATGAATTGAATGTCAATATCTTATTTTCAAAATATTTACTTGACAAGCTGGCTTTACCACCTCACGCTTTCGAATTTCGAAAAATGGGTGACATGCTCCTTCGAG
This sequence comes from Saprospiraceae bacterium, assembly GCA_028277915.1. GTDB lineage: Bacteria > Bacteroidota > Bacteroidia > Chitinophagales > Saprospiraceae > JAHDHW01. The sequence goes on along the minus strand of JANQFJ010000030.1, from coordinate 2,935 downwards.
GTAAAAATCGGCCAGTTGTTTTGTATACTGCTTAAATTTTGCTTTCCAAGAAATAACCTAAAATCCCGATTCACTCAAGGGATGTCCCATTCCAATCAAGTACCGTTGTCATATGCTTTGGTTTAGGCTTTCTTTGTATTAACGAATTCAAAAAAAATCTAAAATTCAATGTCATGAAAACCTTAAGTGCAATAGAAGTCAAAAACAGGATCAAAAAAATTCAAAAATACATTTGGTTAACACCTTAAACGCAAATGCTTTTTTGAAAGGCCATATTCCTAACTCTCTGAACATCACATCTATGAGGGTCGCAGATCAGTTATTCAAGAAAGACGATGAAATAATTGTCTATTGTTCTGATGTGACTTGTATGGCAAGTTATTATGCTTACAAGCAATTGGAACTGGCTGGGTACACCAATATCTGGCGATTTGCAGGTGGTTTGAGAGAGTGGAGTGAGAATGGATTTCCTTTAGCGTAATTAAAACAAAATCTAAAAAACCAATATCATGAAAACGATAAAAATAGTATCTATTTTAACTTCTTCGATCATTTTTATTCTCATCGCTTTAGCAATAAATCTTGAAGATCCATTAAAAACTAATTATAGAAAAGTGGTCGAAAAAATAATGGAATCAGGCCTTGTGGATTCTGAAATATCTATGCTGGAAAAATATCCTGCTTTAAAGGAGGCAAAGGAAAATATTGCAAAAGCAGACATGCTGAAAACTCAAATCTGCACAAAAACTTCTGGTACAACTCCTGCGCTAACAAAAACAGAAGAAGCTGAGTTGGAATCCATGCAAAAACAGTTACTGGAAACCAGGCAATATGCTGATCGCTTACTGAAAAACCTGCTATCAGCTGAAGATATTGCAGGTACTCCTTAAAGTGCTTGTTGATACTTACAATCCAAGGAAACAACCTAAATTACTCAAAAATATTTCAGCAATAAATAAGAGCCGGTCAGCTGTTTTTCATTTGATAAAGACTTTTGAAGACCATAAATCTGCTCCCTTGCCGACTACCAATTGATAAATTCCAGAAGGTATAACTGGTGATTGAAAATTTAAAACATTCAGTCTGGCATCGCCATCCACAGTTTTATGCCAAACCACCTGGCCTAGAGAGTTGACAAGATGAATCTGCATATCACGGCATTGTTTTTTGAGCGAAAAGGAAATGGTAAAATCATCTGTTATCGGATTGGGGAAAACACCAAAATTAACAAAATTACTTGCAGGATTTTCTACGGTATTTAATTGTCCAAGATCTTCTTTTACAAAAGTTGAGGTACCTGTACTTGAACCGCTAAAATCTATAAAAACTACTTTCCAAAGATGATCATCTGGTTGTTTTATAAAATAAGCTCTTTGCAAGTCAATTACCCAGCTGAATTCTCCGAGATCAAAGTATTTCCAGTCATGACCAATTACATCTAACCTTGTTTCCATACTGTCAAGATAAGGCACATAACTGACAGTTATAGGGTTTATATCGTTTGCTTGGGCGATTTCTATTCCTGGCCCTGAAAGTACACCAGTAACGAGATATTGAGTAACCTCGCCTCCTACTTCTAAACCAGAATAATATCGTGCAAAAAGGAGATCCCAGTTAGCAGGGCTTCCTACAACTGACCAGGCACTGAAAGAGAAAAACGCAAGCGGACTGTTCAAAAAATCGTTTTTGTCTATGGTAATGGTCGTTTCATTCGAGCCGTCAAGATTGGCATATCTCATAGTAAACACCCCATTGTCAAGCGATTCGATTTTAATTTTCCTCCAACTATCATCCCGCAATTTCAGGGCATAGACTTTTGTACCTTCAATTACTTGAGTGCTTGAATTTAATACTCCCCATCCGTAATCCAACGGGTTGCCATCATCTTTCACACTATTGAATGCACCATCTTCCCAACTTGTTTCTCCATTGTACAAACTGTCAATAAGTGTTGTTGAATCAATAATATCTGAAAAGTCATTGGTCGGTGCGAGATAAAGCCGAAGTTCAGGAACAGGATCACCAAAAGATATTTTAGCAGATTCATTGTAAAGAATAGTTGCTCCATCTATTCCGGTCGTGAAAGCTAAATCCCAGGATTCATTTTCAAGGGTAACTGTTTCATCATTGATGAGGGTATAAAATGCTTGATTGGAATATAAATTACCAACTGAAACATCAACATCCTGTGCCATTATGGAAAATAAACCAAAGAGAAAAACGGAGGTGAATGTAAATATTTTATGCATAGCTGTTTGAAATTTAAATTAAACAAGGAAAAGGGTTGGGTAGATAAAGTTAGCTACAAATAGATTTTTTTTATAATCTGAAAGCCATTTTTTAAAATGAAGGATGTGATTAGTATTTCTGACAATTGGAATCTAGATTCCCTAGAAAATTGTTGTTTATAATTTGAAATTCAGTAGAAAAGCTAGTGATGATGGCCTAAATACTTTAAAAACTGTTATTCTACTTCCACAATCATTTCTATCTCGACTGCAATATTTAAGGGCAATGAATTCATCCCTACAGCAGCACGGGCGTGCTTTCCTTTGTCACCAAAAACATCAACCATCAGATCTGAAAATCCATTGATGACTTTTGGATGATCTGTAAAATCATCGGTAGCATTTACCATCCCGGTGACTTTGACAACGCGTTTTACTTTGTTGAGATCTCCAACGGCGGCTTTGAGCGTAGTGAGTGAACTGATACCTGTCAATCGAGCTGCTTCATACCCTTCTTCAACCGTTAAATCACTACCCACTTTTCCCTGAACATATGTTCCATCGGGTTTTTTGGGACCTTTTCCTGAAAGGAAAATAAGCTTTCCAGTTTGAACCGAATTGACGTAATTGGCGACCGGTGCGGAAGCTTCCGGCAATTCAATTCCAAGGTTTTTTAGATTTTGTTCAACATCGATTTCATTTTCTTG
>JANQFJ010000001.1 GCA_028277915.1 Saprospiraceae bacterium | reverse complement strand
TTCTTTTCAGCATTGCTACCACTTCTTCTTCATTGGTGATTACATTTTGCGAAAAAACGAGGTCAACAATGATCGCCAATGGCTCTCTCCGCAAATAGCCATCATCGTCAATACTTCCAATAATCTGGTTGGCGATTTTTAATTCTCTTGGGTCATCAATATTAAGCAAACCCAATTGCTCTTCAAGGTATTCGTGAAAAGTATTTTCGACAGGAACAGGAATCGTTTTGTCTTCTTCATCAGCCGAATAATTGTTGACTTGCAATTTGTAACTGCCAGGGTCATCTTCAATATATTCACTGAGATAATCATCCAGTTCGTATTCTTCTTCTCGAATTTCAGCTTCTTCGTTTTCAGCTTCAGCGGCAGCTTTTTCATCAGCGGCAGCTTCTTCTTTTGAAGTTGCAAATTCTGTAGTTTCCTCCGCTTCTTCACCTTCGTCCAGGGCGGGGTTTGCTTCCAATTCTTCTTTGATCCTTTGGTCCAAAGTAGCTGTAGGGATCTGCAGCAGTTTCATTAATTGAATCTGCTGGGGTGACAGCTTTTGGAGCATTTTTTGACTTAGATTCTGCTTCAGCATGGGATAAATCAGGTTTTCTCTTTTTAAAAAATGTTTGATCAACAACCGGAATATTCCGGTCAAGTGTTTAATGTCGATTTTCAAAATATCCTAAATCATATTAAGTTTTTTTTCACTTGATATGAAATGAGAATTAAGAAAATAAAGTGACATTGTAAGGACCGAAAGATGTGTTCTTTTCCTAATAGGTACAACGCAATATAAATCTTTTTCTTTAATATGTCCAGCGTTTGGAGCGATTTTCTATCAAAAAATATGCCAAGCTCAACAATACCCTGCGTTTTCCTATAATGATTTTTCCTATATATCACCATTCCTTTCTTTCCAATCACGTTTGAAAAATGAACTCATTTTACAATTTATCCTCAAAATTGTTTTTCAAAATGTGACATGATCTCCCTAATAATTAACAGTTTTTTCATTACTTTGGTTTTCTAATAAATTTAAATATATGAATATCAATCAACGCATAGCATCCCTTCGACGGGAGATGAAAAAAAGTAACATTGATGCATACCTTGTTCCCAGTAGCGATCCGCATCAAAGTGAATATGTAGCTGCACACTGGCAAACCCGAAAATGGATTTCCGGGTTTACCGGATCTGCTGGAATTGCTGTTATTACTGAGAATCATGCTGGATTGTGGACTGACTCACGGTATTTTTTACAAGCCGATGATGAATTGTCTGATAGTGAAATTGTTTTACAAAAACAAAAAATTTCGCATGCTCCGGAACATATCTCCTGGTTGAAAGAAAACCTTCCTCCAGGTAGCATAGTTGGCTGTGACGGTATGATGTTTTCGATAAATCAAATTAACAGTCTGGAAAACAGCTTAGGGGAAAATGATATTGCATTAGATTACAACCTTGACCTAATAAGTTCGATTTGGCATGATCGCCCGGCTTTGCCTGACAACCTTATTTTTGAGCATGAAATAAAATTTGCAGGAAAAAGTCGCCTGGAAAAATTAAATGAAATTCGTGAGATAATGAGGCAAAAACAGGCTGATTTTCACCTGGTCACAACCCTGGATGACATTGCCTGGATTTTTAACTTTCGATCGAGTGATGTTGAGTGTAACCCTGTTTCTATAGCCTATGCAGTCATCGGATTGGAGGAAGCTTTTTTATTTATTGATGAGGCAAAAGTGCCTAATGATTTAAGTACTAAATTTAAAGATGATAAAATTCAATTAATCCCTTATCCGGATATTCAGTCTTTTCTTGAAAATTTATCGGAAGACGAAACTATTCTGATAGATCCCACAAGGACTAGTATCCTTTTACAGAATGTTATCCGGAACGCTCAGATAGTTTTTTCGAATACCATTTCTATCCATTTAAAAGCTATCAAAAATGCTACTGAAATTAGTCATATCAAAAATGTCATGCGAAAAGATGCAGTAGCTCTCCTAAAGCTTTTCAGATGGCTGGATGAAACTCTTTCAGAACGGGAAATACCGGAGACGGAAGTTGCTGAAAAATTAAATGGTTTCCGAGATGCTCAGGGGAATTATCATGGAGAAAGTTTTGCCGCAATCGTGGGATACAATGGAAACGGAGCAATCGTTCATTACCGCGCAATGCCCGGCAAATGTTCCATGATTAAAAATGAAGGCATCTTATTATTGGATTCTGGTGGCCAGTATACTGATGGTACAACTGACATTACGCGAACAGTTGCTCTTGGAAGCCCAACAGAAGAACAAAGACGAAATTTTACGTTGGTTTTAAAAGGACATATTGATCTGGCAATGGTCAAATTTCCGCATGGAACGCGTGGAAATCAATTGGAAATTTTAGCCCGACGTGCACTTTGGGATCAAGGACTCAATTATAGCCACGGCACAGGTCATGGAGTCGGATTCTTTTTAAATGTTCATGAGGGGCCACAGGCTCTTGGAACTGGCGCAACAGCTAAAGCTGCCACTGTTTTCGAACCTGGAATGCTCACTTCAAATGAACCTGGTTTTTACAAAACCAATGAATATGGTATTCGCATCGAAAACCTGGTGTTGGTTGTGGATGATTATAAAACAGATTTTGGGAAGTTTTTAAAATTTGAAACGGTTACCTTATTCCCAATTGATCTTAATTTAATTGATAAGTATTTACTTTCTGAGAAAGAAATTTCATGGTTAAACAATTATCACCAAAGGGTTTATGATGAAGTCGCACCTTTGCTGGATGAAGATGAAAAATCATGGTTAAAAGATAAATGCGGCAAGATTTCTATCGAAGAAAAAACCCTTCTTTAAACGGATCATCAGGATCGATCAAAAATTCATGTTGCCCAGTAATGAAGGCAGTTCCTTCAACTTGTGGGATTACTGCTTCGAATTGACCATATTGCTCAGTGCGTACAACTGAACCTTTGAAAACACTTCCTGTAATGCTTTCGATAGTCATGGTTTCGCCAACCGCAATTTCATTCTTTCCAAAATGGATCGACATGCGGCCTGAAACTCCCGAACCCGTTGGACAACGATCAACTTCACCCTCCGCAAAAATACAAACGTTTCGGCTATCTATTCCTTCAGAAATAGGTCCCCCGATAAAAATAGTTCCGTACAAAAAGCTTAAATCTTCTTCAAACGGATGTTTGATATTAACTCTACTTTCCATCACCGCTCGTTTAATATCCATGCCTTTTCGAATCAACAAGTTATAATTTTCAGGAGTAAGTTCCATTCCTAGTTTATTGGCGTTTACATAAGCATAAAAAGCACCTCCATACGCTAAATCGTATTCTACCTTACCAAGTCCAGGTAATTCTATAGTTTGATCAAATGCTACTACAAAAGAGGGAACTCCATGAAAATACACTCCTTCTACTTTACCATTTTTCACCTTAGCAAATGAAGTAATTCTGCCACAAGGTGCATCGATTTTGACCATCGTTTCAGGTTCATTCACTTCAACCCAACCCATCGCAACAGCTAATGTCGTAATCGCAATGATCGCATGACCACACATGGTACTGTACCCTTCATTATGCAAAAACAGAATACCAAAATCAGCATCTTCATCATTTGGTGGAATCAACAGGCAACCATACATATCAGCATGCCCCCTTGGTTCAAACATCAAAGCTTTTCTTAAATAATCGTAATTTTTTTTCACATAATGTCTCGCTTCCAAAACGGATCCTCCTTCAATCTTTGGAAACCCGTCAAGAATTACCCTCAATGGTTCTCCTCCCGTGTGCATATCTATCGTTTTGATAGACAACCAATCAGATGGAACCTGTAATTTTTTGACACTCAATATCTTTTGATAAGTCTTTGTATTATTTTGAGTCATATTTGGAATTCTTTTAATTAACGAGCTTTCGCTTTTTCTCTTTTGAACTTATAGGAATTTTCATTTTCTTTGTGCATCTAAAGAAATTAGACAATTAAAAATAAAAAGAAATGGCAGATCAAATTGACAATCCAGGCGGGAAAGGCTACTGTTTTATGTACATTATTCTTTTCTTTCTTGTAATAATTATCGTCTGGGCATATGTATACTGGAGTAACTTCAAACTCACTTTTTAATTTCGATCATTTAAAAAGTTACAAGCTCCAAATAAAAAAATCTGTTTAGAAGAATTCTTCTAAACAGATTTTTTGTTTATTGAGCGAATTGCTCAAAAATTAAGCCTATCAAGAATAGATTTTATAGGTAAAACTAATTAAGGTTTTACATTATAAATACTCTCAATATTAGGAACAATTACAAACTCAACTCTTCTGTTTTTAGCTCTTGATTCGCTTGAAGATGGATCATCACTAGCAGCAGGAGCATATTCTCCTCTACCAACTGCAGAAACCTGATTTGGGCTTACATCATTTCTAAGTAATAAACGTACAGCATTCATTGCTCTACTCAAACTTAGGTTCCAATTGTCTCCTTTACCTTCCAAAAACTTAGCATTGTCAGAGTGACCTTCAACCTGGATACTCAAGCTTGGGTTATTTTTCAATACCTCAGCCAGATTTACAATTGACTCGCGGTGTTTTTTAGCAATGTAAGATGACCCCATTCTGAAGTAGATAGGGTTTTCCATTACAACATAAAGTCGGTTACCACGTTCTTCAACTTTTAGGTTGGTACCCTCATAACTTGCAAAAACACCTTTGATTGCAGCATTGAGCGTATTAAGTTCTCCTTCTAATTTTGCTTTGTCTTTCTCAGCCTGTGCTTTGGTGTTAGCAAGGTTTGTATTAGCTGTTTGAAGGTCTGTGTTTAATTGGGAAACTTCAGAAGTTAAATTGGCATTTGCCTCTTCAAGCTGCGCTTTTGTTTCCTCGAGGGATTTTACATTTTTCTGTGCTTCAGCAAGTTGATTAGCAATAGCCTCTTTATCATTCATTAGTTCTGTAAATTTCTTTTTAGAAACACATGATGATAATAATGTAGCAGCAGCAATACAGAAAAATAGTAGATTTACTGTTTTTCGCATGTTTGTCATTGTTTAATATTTGTTAATGAATCATTTTTAAATAAAAAAAGATGGAATACATTCTCCAATCCAAGGCTAAAATTACGCAAAGGAGTTAAATTATTATAAAATTTTAAAAAATAGATGTTTTTATAATAAAAGTTTTTTGACTATGTTAGGTTCTTGCTTTCAAACGTATCAAAAACAATACGCTCAACAAATCGCATGATGCGTCTGATTTATTGCTATTCTTGAAGCACAAGTATCGGAACATCGCTATGAAAAACTTCAATGGTCGTAACACTATTGTGGAAAAGGTTTTCCCAAAAGCCGCGATTTTGCTTGATCATACACAACATATCTGCTTGATTGTCAGCTACAAATTGCTCGATTATTGAATTTACCTTCGCCGTATTTCCTTTTACTTCTTGAAATGAATGATCGGTACCTTTCAATATTTCTTCAAATTTTCCACTAATTTCAGCAGTTTTATCATTTGTATTTACATGAAGTCCTTTTATTTTAGAATTATATAGTTCGGCCAGCAATTTTAGTGTACCAATTTTTTCACTCAGCTCTTCAAAATTAGGGCTTATAGACAATACGATAACGTCCAAAGGTTTATGCTTAAAACTTGAAGGGACTGCCATTAAAGGGATTTTTGTATTATTTATCACCCCGTTTGTAGTACTGCCAATAAAAACTTCTTTCAATCCACTAGCTCCCTGAGTTCCCATAATAATGAGGTCAATATTTAATTTTTTTGCTGCTAAAACTACTGTTTGGATCGGATCTCCTTTTACAACTTTGTGCTTAAGGATAACTTTGGAATTAAGCCGTGGTTTGACTTTTCTGACGAGTTTTGCCATTTCAGTTTTCGACTCTTCTCGCATCATTTTCTCAACACCGATAAACATTCCAGCCCTGCGCGCCAGCTTATAGGTGTTAAACAAAATCATTTCGCCTTCGAGCTTATTTACAATGTCAATTGCAAATTCAATCGCAGAATGCGAGTTTTTAGAAAAATCAGTAGGTACAAGTATTTTTTTCATCCATTTTCCTTTTTAGGAAATATACATCAATTTGCGCTAAAAACTTATCGTTCCTTTTTTAATTTTTCACAGATGTAAAATGAAAAATTATATCCGTTCCAGTTTCACAGGATAAGTCCTTCCTGAATACCATTGTGGAATGTAAAGGTTTTCATCATTATCCACACAAACGTCATGGGGATTGAGGAAGGTGTCTCCATCGTAAACTCCTTTTTTCAAAACGTCATTTTCATAGATCGGTGCTTGTCCTCCAGGAAACGAAACGACTTTATTGTTTTTATCTAAAACGGCCACCATTCCATCATAACTTCCCCAACTTTTGGTCACAATCACTGCAAAGTAAAGATTTTCTCCTTTTATGACCGGACGGCATATCCAGCAACCAGGTACTTTGATCGTTTCCAACCATTTTCCATCAAGCGTGAATCTCTTGAATTCTTGTTTTGAACGGCTCGTGATCAGCAAGGTTGGATTGGAATTGTCTCTTGAATCCAAGGTGACACCATGGCAACAATCAAACTGGTCATCGTTGTTTCCCTTTCCACCAAAATGCCTGATATACGCTCCTTTTGCACTGAATTGTGTTATATAATTTTCACCATAACCGTCAGCAACATAAAAATCACCATTTGGAGCAACTGCGATTTCCGTAGGTTTGAATTTAGCCGAATCAGCATACATTTCAGTTTCTTTTGGAGCACTCCTTTCCAATAAAACGCGGCCATCAAGAGTCGTTTTGTAAACTTTGTTGATATCTGTATCCGTGATAAAAAGAAACTGTTCACCACCTTCATCTGCTATTGTCAAGCCATGTGCACCCGGCAAGCTGAGGGTCCAAGTGTCTAAAACTTTCCCTGAGCGATCATAAATAATGATATTATTTTTTTTGTGATTGGTCAATAAAATAAGTCTTCCCTTTTTGTCCTGAACCATTTCGTGACAATCCTTGACCGGTATTTTCAAGCTATCCTGGATTCCCCATTCTTTGTTGACATGGTATTTAAAATCACCATGACCGACAATTGCTCCATCTGCCTTTTTATGTTTAACTATATTAAACGAAAAGGATGGCAAAGCCAGAGCAGATGCGCTTAAAATTGATGTTTTAGATAAAAAATTTCGGCGATTGAAGGGTTTGTTTTTCATGGTGAGTTCATTTTGAATAAAGGAATTTAGTTTCTTTTCGATAATTCCAGTCCCGTAATCACTTCCAAATCCGGGCGAAACGCTTTTAGCTTTTCAATACCTCCGGGACTGACCTTGGTTTGCCATAGAAATATTTTTTTTAATGCAGACATTTTAATAATCGCATCTACAGATTTGTCAGAAATGGACGTACCATACAAATTTAATGATTCAAGGTGAGTCAATTGATCCAGCAAATTGATACCATCGTCGGAAACGGAAGTTTGTTCCAGGCGAAGGCGTGTCAGGTTTGGAAAATTATTGATCGCAACAAGTTGTTTATCCAATATTTCAACATTCCCCAAATTAAGCCAGGTGATTTGTTCTTTAGCCTGAATAAGAGCTTTTATCTGATCTCCTGTAAGCTTATTCACTTGCGACATAGGGCTGATTTCCAGTAAATTGTTATTTGCTGCTAAGCGATTAACAATAAACTTTTGATCTTCAAGCATTTGAAGAATGGAGTCCGAAAGTGGCAAAACATCAACAGTTTCGACAAATCTGCTTGCTTTTGTTTCCAAGCCATAAATTTTAGACAGCAGCTTTTCAATATCTTTTGGTAATTCATACTCACCAACTGATTTTTCAAATGATGCTCCCTCATTAATCCACCATTCTAAAATTCGGATTTGGTCATAGGAAAATGGTTCGCCCTTTGGAGGCATATATTTTTCATTTTTTTTTGGAAGAGTCACTCTCAAAAAAACTTCACTTTCCAATGCATCACCTGCTACAAATATCTCATCATGATCGCCTCCTTTTAAAAAGCCCTCTTTCGAGGTCAAAACTAAACCTCCTTTTTTGTTTTTTTCACTATGACAATTTGCACATTTTTGTTTCAACCCCGGAAGGATCAAATCTTTGAAGACATAGGTGGAATCAGGGTTTGAAAACTGCTGAACGTGAAATCCCGATTCTTCTCTAACACCAAAAAATGCTTTCAATTTATCGGGAGCATATTGTAAAAGATAATCTTCTCCATGAGTAAGATTCCCACCAAGATGCCCTGTGTGAAAAACCAAAAGCCCTAAAATGACCATCATAAAAGTGATAAAAACTTTTCCTGCCTTTATTATTTTCTTTTTTAAAAGCCAGCAAAATCCGCCTAAAACAGCTAAACCAATTCCCGCCCATCGGTGAGAAAACAGTAAGTCGTCATCATATCCTCCTTCATTTCCCAAAAACCATCCACAAACAGACGCAAATATTGCGCTTCCTGTACCCATAAAAAGAGACAAAATGATCGCGATGTTTAGTTTTTCAAATCGCTTTTTCCAATTCAAAAACTGCATTACTACTGCCAGCAATAACAATCCGATAGGCATGTGAACAATCACCAAATGAAATCGACCCAAAAAGTGGTTTAAGTCCATACAAAAAAGCAGTGAGCGGTTTTAAATTCAAAAATAAATATACAAATGAAAGGCGAACCACCTAATTTTTAATACATTTAGAACTTGAAGAACTTCGCTGAGAAAGTAGATTTGAACACTTTTAAACAAAAACCGTTAACCAGATATGGACGAATCTTTTTCAGTCAAAATAAATCAAACGGTTGCAATATTAATTGATGGCAACAACATTGAAAAAAGCCTGCAAACGCTGGTCAATGATAAAAACGCATTGGTAGATTTTGACACCTTGATTCCAAAATTGCTGGATAATCGAGGCCTGAAAAGGTTGATTTATTTTCGTGAAGGCAAAAGTATTTCCCCTAAACTTGCAGAGCGCCTTCTAAAAAACTTTCATGGCTCTGTTATGCCTTGCCATAAGTCAGCAGACATTCCGCTGACCATCAAAGCAACACAAATCGCCACCAAAGTTGATACTATCATAATTTTATCCGGTGACTCTGATTATATCGAACTGGTACGACATCTCAAAGGAGAAGGAGTCAGGGTAGAGGTGGCAGCTGTTGAAAAAACTACTGCACAGATTCTAATAAATGAAGTTGAACATTTCACGCCTATTACAAAAGAAGATTGTTATATTTTGAAAACATTTCATTCGAAGAAAGGGAGAAAATAGTTTTATCGTTTTTCATACAAACCCCATCCAAGTATAACAGGAAAAGCAAATCCCACAGCATTCAACGTGCCATGAACAACATACATCCAAGGAATTGTTAAAAATGGAATGATCACTATATTTCTTAATCCATATAATAAGGCTAATGACATCCCAATCATGAGCGCAATTCCTCCTGTTATCCAAAGCCAGCCAAATAGAGCTTCTTTAAACTGCCAACCAATGAGCAAATGTAAAAATCCGACTGTAAATCCCGCAAACACCATTACCAAAACTGATAAAGTTTCGATCCAGTGTGAAAAACCTAGCTGAGTCATTGTAATCCCAATAGCCACCAAAAGCACCCCTGAAATTACAAACCAACTGATCCATTTTATGTTTTTTGTTTTCAAAAATTCGACAATCCATTTGGTAGTGATAAGTAGAAGAAAACTGGCGAATTGAAAATGAGCAACAGTCAATAAAACAATCATTGGATCAAAACCTAATGGTTGATAATCTATTCGATCAGCGATCAGCCAAAGTGATCCAATAAACAAATAAAAGAGAGCCATCAATCGAAGTTCAAATCCTATTGGTTGCTCAATGTTTAACTCTATTCGGTTAATTTCTCTTATCAATAAAAACAGACAAAAAGATACCCATGGAAATCCAATATAACCCGCTTCCATCCCTCGTTCAAAATAAAAAGAGACAACAATAAAAAGCGAAAAGAAAAAAGCAAACCACAGGATTTGTTGAGACTCATTTTCCTTCTTCAAAGAAAGAGGAATTAAAAAAAGAGGTGCCGATAAAACCAGAATTTGAACATAATTGAGATTAAAAAAATAAAAAGTCCAACAATCCAATGCTATCAAAATCCAAGTTATAAAGCCTAAAAAAATGGGAGCCAATTTAAAATCAAAGCTGGTTTTGATCATGATTTATTGCATTTGAAAGTTTTTGCATAATCATCATTGATTCTTTTACAAACCGTCTTTGAAAATACCGCATCAATGGAAATGCCAGCAAAATGATCCAATATGCTGGTTTTGAGAAGGCTTTAATATGATAATAGATATTTCCATTTTGATCTTTTTTTATGAAGAAAAGTTCTTCTCCCCTTGCAACGTGCCCCGGAAGGGTTCCGTAGGCAAAGCCATATTTGTCACTTTCATCAATCGTATAAACAATCTTTGCTGTATTAATCCACCAAATGCCAAAGATTTTAAAAAGGACCACAACCGCTTCTGACTTTTTTATGGAAGTGCGTCTTGGTAAAATTCGAGTCCAGGAAGGAGGAAATTGATTCCAGTTATTTAAAGCATTTTTTGCCCTTATCCATACCTGGTCTCCTTGTCCCAAATACACAAAATTATGGTCATTTTTGAATCCTTTTTGAGTACCTGCATTCGAAGTGCCAACATTTTGATACGAAAAAGGTTTGGATCGCTGTGTTCGTAAAAACTTAGCTAAAGTTTCATTATCGGGTATTGAAAAGGCGACCTTCATTTGTTTTTTTCAATAAAACAAAGAATTCTTTCAAAGGTTTCAATAAAAAATGAAAATTAATCTAGGCCTGCGAAAAACTATTCTTTAAATTATTGTGAAATTCTTTGATCGCTTTGGTATGAAAAAAAGGGTAAAGATATTTTTCCCGAAAGCCGGGCTTGCCTTTATAAAAAGTGGTGTGCGTAATTTTCGTGTTCCCATCAGCTGTCTCAGACAATTTGATATCCTGTTTTCCCACGGTCTCCCCTCCTTCAACATAGCTGAGTGTCATGATTTTATTGTCGTGATCAATTCCAATAATTTTGTGAGAAACTGCGATTTTTAAAAATTCGCCAATAATTTTGAGGCAAACGTAGAAAACTTGTCCAGGCCCTGCATCCGGACATGAATCTCCAGGATAAATGATTTCATTAGTTTTTTCAGAAACCATCAATCCAAAAGAAATCATTTTGCCATTCCAGACAATTGAAGGTTCTGCGGTGAGGTAATGATCCCAAACGTTTTCCAGCGGTGCATCAAAATAAAAATCCATCTCATGGATTTTATGTTGTAAAAGATCCTCTCCCGGAAAATAGGTTTCTCGCAAATCCCCAAAAGTTGAGACGCCATTTTTCATTTGCGTTTTGATCAACTTTTTAATCTCATTGAATTGAATTTTTTCAAAATCGATATCTTCCATTTTCAATTGCAAGTCCATGGTCAGAAGTTGAAAAATATTTTTATTGTAAAATTAAAAACAAGGCAGCAGCTAAAAATCCTCCTAAAATTGGACCTGCTACCGGAATCCAGCTATACGACCAATTGCCAGAGCCTTTTTTCCCCATCGGGAGAATTGAATGCATGATACGAGGAGCGAGGTCCCTCGCCGGATTGATCGCATAGCCAGTAGGTCCACCAAGACCCATTCCTATAACTGTAACTAATAAAGCAACAGGAAGCGCTCCCAAAGATCCTAAGCCGATTTGCGCGTTTTCAATACCATTTGCATTAAAACTTGGGCCAGCGATATACAGCACAACAAAAACCAAAACAAATGTTGCGATGGCCTCTGTAAGAACATTGGAAAAACTGTTTCTTATCGCAGGTCTGGTGCAAAAAGTGTCCAGTTTAACATCCGTTTTATCAGTTTGAAAATAATGGTCTTTATAAGCAAGCCAAACCAAACCGGCTCCCAAAGCAGCGCCAATCATTTGTGCGGTAATGTAGGAACCGACTAGACTCCACTCAAATACTCCTGCAGCAGCAAGTCCCAAAGTAACCGCCGGATTGATATGAGCTCCGCTATATGGTCCAGCTACCACCACTGCTGCATAGACGGAGAGCCCCCAGGCCAAATTTATCAATATCCAGCCTCCGTTATTTCCTTTGGTTTTATCTAAAAGTACATTGGCAACAACGCCGTTTCCTAATAACATTAACAGCATGGTACCGATCAATTCCGCAATAAATGGACTCATTTTTTTTCGTTTTGTTTTAAAAATTTGGCCTCAAAAATACAACTTTTACAGACTTTATTTATCATCTTTTAACTCCACCAAAATAAGTGAATATAGGTGAATAAAATCATAATCAATATCACTCCGAGGATATCAAACCCGATAATTTTTCATCAGAGGACATTGGACCCATTTCTTTTAATTGATGTGCTATCCCGAAACATTCTTGGAATAAATTGGTAGATAGGAACCGGTATATAACGTGGGTGAGTATAAACCAACCGGAACTCATAAAAACTATACTCAATGGAAATCCAATCATCATCCATTCTAGAAAGCCAATAGGTGGTGCATCTGGAAACAATTGAGCATACATTTCAAGAATTATCAAATTCGGAGGAGTCCCAATCAACGTAGCCATTCCTCCAATATCAGTAGCATAAGCAATACCTAACATGAGACAAACACCAAATTTGGAAATCAATTTATTGTCATCCACTTCTTTTTTCAGCCCCTCCATGATAGACAAACTGATGGGAAGCATCACCATGACCGAAGCGGTGTTGGAAATCCACCCAAAAAGAGAAAAATGATTGGTCTTCCGTAATAACTTCCCACTTATACAACACTACTTATACTAAAAAACGGAAACAAAACAATCGGAAACAAAGAAGTCACTGGAATCGGATTGACCTCGAAAATCCACCAAACTGCCATAAGGATAACTATGGCTGCCGTATGTGACGCGAGCGCATATATTTCTCCAGGAACCAACCAATACGTTATGAGAGCAAATAATACTCCCACAACACCCTGCACTAAATTTCCTCGCCAAAAAGGCTCTACATATGTAAATTTTTTCTTATTATTATTATTACAGTTGGCAGTGTAGCTTCTTCACATTTCTGTTTTGGGCCGTGTATAGTGTCATTTTTAAAAACCATTAGGCAACCCAAGATACATCTTATAAATATTTGTCAACTATATGTCACAAAAATAAGAAACTGCAAAAGATACCAACGGTTTATTAAGCTAGGGCGTTCTACAACAATAAAAGCCAAAATAATGAAAAAACATTTTCTGCTCTGGATCTTACTTTTTGCTAGTGTATTTTGTTCATATGCACAATCTTATCAACCTTTTCCAACAGGGCCTTCAACATGGGAAGTAGCCCGGTGTTTTTCTTTTTACCAGTCCGGCTGGTATGACAAATATACCTTTACTATGGATGGCACTGACACTTTAAATAATGGAGAGTTATTCAAAAAAGTCTTTATCACCAATCATCATTTGCCAGGTACGGTACATGATACTATTTATCCTAAAGAATTTTTTGGCGGTTTGAGAGAATCCAATAAGCGGGTTTTTATCTACCAAGTCTGGGCGTCCGTTGATACTTCCGTTCAGATGGTATATGATTTTAACAATACGAATGTCGGTGACACAATTTATACAAATGTTCTTTCGGGCAATCCTAATTTATTAGGACATTTGGTCACTGAAACGGACTCCGTATTAGTCGGATCAAATTATCACAAGCGGCTTCATTTACAATATATTCATAACAGCTATTATTCGGAATACTGGATCGAAGGAATCGGAAGCTCATGGGGCTTGCCTTTTGCATCTTTTTGGAGTGTAACTGATAATTCGTATGATTTGACTTGTTTTTATGAAAACCAGAATTTGAAATACGAAAACCCTTCTCCAGCTTTTAGTTTTTGTCAACCGCCTCAACCAGATATTGCTTGTGAAATCGTTTCAAATGTTTCCAATCAAAATGAAGAAAAAGGTAGTTTTTTTAAAATGTATCCCAACCCCACTACCAACGACTTGAGTTTTGAAATAAATGATTTTGGCAACAAAGAACTATCACTAAATATTTATAATAATATTGGAATCTTAGTTTTATCAAAAACAATTACCCAAGATCAATTTAAGATCAGCCTGGAAAATTTGAAAAGTGGTGTTTACATTGTTGAAATTAGATCAAATGAATTGACCGAAAGCAAAAGACTAGTAATACAAAAATAATTTTATTCATTTTACTCTGAAAGACAAATGAATTAATTCGTCCTCAAAACCTTAAAATGATGAAAAAAATAACCGTTTTATTTTTCACTATATTTTTATTCCAATTTTCATTTGCTCAATGCGATTTTGATCCTACTGTCGAAGGAGAATTGATTTTATGTCCAAATTCCTCTACCGTTCTAAGCACACAGATTTATGATAGTTATCAGTGGTATAAACGGGAATATGGTCAATCCACATCATATCCCATTCCTGGAGACACAATGCAAACGATAACAATTACTAATCCTGGAGATGTTCCATATTATTTCTCTGTTGAAGCTACTTTAGATGGATGCACAGAGCTTTCCCCTGAAGTATTGGTGGATGGTTTAGTTTTTTTGCCTGTAACCGTAATCTCAACCGGCGACTTTGAAATCGGACAAAATGGCGAATCCATTGTGTGCATTGGTGATACCATGTACTTCACATTAGGCCTCCCTTACAACACCAATATCACATGGTATCGCAATGGTCAACCCATTTCTGAAGAGACCTCAACAGTTTTAGCTGTTACTACGCCCGGCCTCTACACGGTCACCGCTGCGCCAGGTGAATGCCCGGATTATTTGCAATCCTTGGGCTTAACCTTAACAGTTGAATTTATAGAATGCACCTCAGCGACTGAAGACAACCTTTTGAATAGCACACAAATATTGATTTACCCCAATCCCGCCACCGATCACTTAAATATTCAAGGTCAGTATGTTGAAATATTGGATGTTTCAATCTATAATCACATAGGCCAGCTAGTTAAAAAAGAAATTGTGTCAGGTTTTACAAAAACTATAAATATTTTTGGGTTACAATCCGGGATATATTTTGTGGACGTTAATTGTACATCCGGAGTTTATCGAGCAAAAATCATTGTCAATTAAGACTTTATACTTTTTAAAATTCAGAGCATAAAAATACAAAAAGCCCACCCCAGGAAGAAGCAGGCTTTGATTGATTTTGAGGTCGCGAGCGGATTCGAACCGCTGTATTTTTCGAAACACCTCTTTACACTATTTTTAATTAGTTATATTGAAAATCAGGTATTTATAAACATTAAATGTTTATAGGTGTTCAAAAGTGTTCAAAAAATTCAGGCTACAATTCAGGCTACATTTATTTTTATTCGTATATTTGTAGTGAACAATATTTTTAAAAATGAATATCACGCCACGTTTTCGCTTAGTGCGCAAACACTCATCCACACCTACCACCATCCAAGCCAGAATAAGATTCAATTATAAAGAGTTGGTTTACGGAACAGGGGTCAGCATTTTACCTTCACTTTGGGATGCTGAAACTCAAAGGCCAACTACAGATAAAAAACTTTTATCGAAATATTTTCTTTTCAAAGATCAAGTCAAAACAATTAAATCGAGGCTTGACAAAATTCATGAAGAGACAGGAAAATTTCTTCTTTATTGTGAAACACATGGCAACACATTTACCCTATCAGAATTAAAAGAATACTTAGACAGCAAATTCAAACCAGAAAAAATTCAAACTACCAAGAATATAACTCTGAATGAATACATTGCGCAATACATCGACGATATGGAAACTGGTGTCAGGACCAATGACAAAGGAGCGCGGTTTTCACCAGGCACAATTAAAAATTATCGAGGTTTCCAGGTCCAGTTCAATAACTTTCAAAAAGAAACAGGTCGAAACCTGGATTTCAATGGAATAACTTTAAGTTTTTACAACAAATTTGTAGCTTATTTCAACCGAAAAAATGCTTCTCCCAATACAACCGGTCGTCACATTAAAACAATCAAGGTAATTATGAGGGCTTCTATGGAAGAGGGGCTCCATAACAACCAGGACTTCACCCGTCGCAAATTCATAACCATCAAAACAGAAGTAAAGTCAATCTATTTAACAGCAAAAGAAGTTAAACAGCTTCACAATCTTGATCTTTCACAAGAACCCAAACTTCAATTAATCCGTGATGTCTTTCTTTGTGGGTGCTATACCGGATTGAGGTATTCTGATTATTCCCGGATTTCTGATCAATACATCAAAGAAAATGAAGGATATAAAGCCATTGATATGGATACTAAAAAGACAGGACAAAGGGTTGTTATTCCAATTCGCCAGGAGCTTGAAGAAATCCTTTTACGGTATAACTGGAATCTGCCTCCAACAGTCGAGCAAACGCTAAATAAGGAGGTCAAAAACATCGCTGCACGTGTCGGCATTACTGAAAAAGTTGAAAAATATACTCATTCAAATGGTGTTGCTATTGCAGCGGAGCTTGTAAATAAAAACACATTGATCACGAGTCACACCGCCCGTCGCACTGCCTTAACTCAAATGTATCTGGCAGGAATGAACCCTACCGATATAATGAAGATAAGTGGTCATAAGACAGAAAAGAATTTCCGGCTTTACCTTAAGTTGAACGAACAGGAAACCGCCGATAAGGTCGCAGGAAACAAATTCTTTAACCCATCACTTTTAAAAGCTGTGAAATGAAAGTTTCATTGAAAACTCAGCAATGTTGTTGAATTTATCAAAAAAACAAAAACAACAATTCACAACTTTCAAACATTTCTGAAACAGTTGGAATTTAAATTGATAAAACTTATCTTTGTAATTGTAGGCAGCTATAATAGTATGTAATACATACTTAACCACACTACGAAGGGAAGTAGTTGCAGCTTACTTTCTTCAAAAAAATTTGCTGTACGGGACGCAGCTTTACTTAAAAAGTAAAACCCATGCTTAATGCTGAAGCATCAACTAATAAAATAGATTTGTTGGTTGAAGAAAATAGGGTCCTAAAAAAACAAAATGATTTTTTGCTTAAATGCTTAAATCAACCCATTTCCAGAAAAGCCTTTAAGAAGACAGACCTCAAAAAAGAATTAAATACTTGTTCGTCAATGGTTGACAAACTTAGACGGACGGGCAAACTAGTTCCTGATTTTTATGTCGGTCGATCTCCAAGATGGCTACCGGAAACAGTCGAGAAGTTTAAATTAAATAGCCTCGACTGACAAAGGTCCAATTTCATTTCCAAACAACAACATGTTTTAAGCTGAAAAGGGTATTAACCTCCTTTTCAGAGTTTTAGTAATTAATACTCATCAAAATGAGAATTGTAACATTTTAAATCCTATCTGCTATGGACATAGAAAAAATATTCCTTTCTCCAATACCTGTTCCTGAGTTGATAGATCGTATAGCTGAACAAGTTGTTAATAGGCTACGTGCAACCGAACAGCCTAAACCTGACGATTTACCAGAATACCTTACTGGCAATGAGGTCGAAGCGCTCTTAAAAATTTCCAGGACAACACGATACAAATACACCAAGGAAGGTATTCTAACACAAAAGAAAATCGGAGGGAAGGTGCTTTTCAAAAGAAACGAAGTATTGAAGGCTTTGAATTATTCACAAATTAAAAAGAAGGCCCGGTGGTAGGTGATAGCGGATTCAGGCCTTCTTCAAAATATTTTTTTACATAAAAAACACACTTTTATGAAACACCAAAATACAAAATTTTTAGACCAATTAACAAGGGTTTATAACTCATTTTATGAGCGGCCTAAGACGATGAAAGAAGCGGATCGCGCAACTGGAGTGATGCGTGAGAATATCTGTTGGTACTGCCGGACACTGCGAAAAAGTAATCAATTATTTCCGGTTGGAAAGAAAATCTGTGGGGTTACGAAACGATACGTATTTGCCTGGACGACCAACCCCGATTTAGTGCCCGAGGATCCACAACTAAAATTGTTTTGATATGGCCAGAAAACAAAACAAAAAGGAGGCCTTCTATTTTCCCCACGACGCAAACGCTAGGCGTGACGACAAAATCCTTGAGTTAAGAGCCAAATACGGGTGGAAAGGATATGGTCTTTTTTGGGCCATTATTGAAGTACTTCGGGAGGCTACAAATTACGCTTATTCAATGAGTTCTTTAGCTGGTTTGGCTTTGGAATTAAATACTGATAAAGATGAATTGCACGAGTTTTTAGGCTGCTGTATTGACTTGGGATTGTTTACCGAAAATGAAGGATTTTTTTATTCTGAATCACTGATGTTCCGGATGGAGCAAATTGATGAAACCCGTAGAAAACGGGCGGAGGCAGGTCGTAAAGGTGGCTTTGCTAAAGCGAAGTCAAAGCAAAACTCTAGCAATGCTAAAGCAAATTCTGGCAATAAAAGAAAAGAAAGAAGAAGAAATGAAATAAAAGAAAATGAAAAAAGTGATACCTCACAATTTACTTCAATTAATAATGAAGAATTTCCTTTTGATAACTTTTGGAATTTATACCCAAAAAAAGTGGGCAGAAAACCCGCGTCAGATAAATGGAAGAAATTAAGCCCGGCAGACAAAAAAGCAATTATGCAGTTCGTGCCTAAATATTTAAAAATTCAAGAACCTAAATTTTACTTAAATCCTACGACACTTATTTCTCAACGTCGATGGGAAGATGATTTGGATTCGCTAAAAATAATTAAAAATGAGAAAATTGATCTTAACAGAAGAAAACAAACAAAAGGTAATAAAAGCTCTAAAGAGCTTGAGATCGAACGCATGCAAGAGCGATATTCAAACAATGGGTAAACAAGGTAAATACGTATTATCATACGCTAGTTTTTATCAAAACAAGATCAAAGATATTTGTGCTATACCTGAAGCATCAGCAATAATTGAAGATATTCTATTTAAGCAAATTTCAGAGCTTGATGATTTCATAAACGGCCCAGATAGGAGCGCCGCTGAAATAAGAAGTTTTGCACAAAGAATCATTTCACAGTTTGGTCATTTATCTATTTCGGCGGTTGCCCATTGGGTGCATTTAATTCAAGCTAGTACACCGCCCTTTGATTTACAATTGTATGGGTTCGATAAGCGCCAAGTGCTCGGTAGTTTGTATAAATATTTGGAGCAACAAAAGACCTGGATTGATGAAAAAGAAAAACAAGAATCTGATTCTATTGGTCTAGCAGAACGTGCCAGGCTTACGGCTGTTGCAATTAATAGCAATGAAGACATTAAGAATCGATTTAAGGAACTAAGATTGAAGCTAGAAGCCAAACACAAAGACCTCTCTATTTATCAAACCAGATCCTACAATCGTAGGTTTGAATCTCATTGAGATAAGAAAAATAAAAATTAAGTTATGGCAGCACCGAAAGGAAATAAATTTTGGAAATTGAGATCCAAACACGGACGGAAGAAAATATTTGAAACGCCCGAAATAATACTTCAGGCTTGTTATGAATATTTCGATCACCAAAGTCGCCAAGTTTGGAATAAAATCGAATACAAAGGAAGAGAATTGAAAAGGGTAGAAATTCCTACGCCAGCGCCATTTACAATGACCGGAATGTGTTTGTTTTTAGGGGTTAACACTAGGTATTTCACTGAGTTTGAAAAGAATTGCTCAGTAGGTTTTTCCGACGTCATAAAACACGTAAGGGAAGTTATCTATACGCAAAAGTTCGAAGTCGCTGCTGTTGGTGTGTATAATGCTAATATAATCGCAAGGGACTTAGGGCTTTTCGACAAAAAAGAAGTAGATATTACATCTCAGGGGCAAACTGTCAATATTCCGCCAATTGAATGGGTACGTTTATCAAAAACAAAAAAATAAAATTCATTCTATGAAACACAAAATTGAATTAAAACCAGAACACCGCGTTTTTGCGGAAAACTATGTAATTGATTTCAATGGAACAAGGGCTTATCGGGTTGCCTATCCTAAAGTTAACAGCGATGAAACAGCGGCCGTCAATGCCTCAAAATTACTAAGGAATACTAAGGTTTTAGACTATATCGAAGAAATCCAGGAAGACCTTACAAAACTGGCCGGTGAGTCTGCTTTAAAAGTTATCAAAGAGTATCAAAAAATAGCTTATTCCAGCTTACACAATTACAAAACGGATTGGTTCACCTTAAAAGAATGGGAAAACGTTTCGGACGATGACAAAACCGCCGTTGCTGAAGTAATGACGCAAACCAGGATAACAAAACAAGGCGATACGATTCAAACCGTAAAATTCAAGCTTCACGATAAACAAAAAGCGCTTGACGCAATTAGCCGAATGTTAGGATTTTACGCACCGAAAAAAGAAGATGTAAACGTCAAGGTGGAACAGCCGCTTTTCTATGATCTCACAGATGAACAGCTTAAAGCAGAATTGAAAAGATTGAAGTCATTAGAAGAGAAATAATAAAATACAATTTTAATAAGAGAACCAGGGGATTGAAGCCCCATTTGTATATTCCAAAAAGCAACATTGAAGTAATTAATTCTTTAATGAAAAAATGTTGTAAAAATGCCGAACCCAATAAAATCATCTGACTTGTTACAGTTAGATGGAGTCTTGCTAGAAGCTAAAAAACGCTTTGATGCCCTTACTTCTGCTATGGACAAAATGGAGAAAAAAGCGGACTCTCTTGTCAAAAAAATTGAAAATGTAAATGCCACTCATGCAGGCGGTCAAGAAGAAATTTTAAAGGTCACCAAACAATCCGATAATCTTTCAAAAGCTTATGACCGTCTTTCTGATGCAGCCGACGAACAAGCAGTTATAATTGCAGCACTAAAAGAAACAACCCGACAATTAAACCAGGTTAATAAATTAGAAGCGAAAATCCTACAGGCTAAAAAAGGATCTTACAACCAACTTTCAGCCCAATATTCTTTAAATAAGATTCGCTTAAACCAAATGACCAAAGCCGAACGGCAAGCAACGGCGGAAGGTAAAAAGCTAGTTAAGGAAACTAACGCGATGTATCAGGAAATGAA
>JANQFJ010000259.1 GCA_028277915.1 Saprospiraceae bacterium | reverse complement strand
CTTTTCCAAAATAGAGTATGAAATTGATTTCAATGTTTTTTTTAGGTTTAAATCCTTCGTCCAAATATATTTTTAATACCAATTTTTGAATCCAAAGGTTTTGGCAAAAATGACTTTTGCTCTATATTTATCGTATCAATAAGAAAAATGAGCTCGAACTGAAATGAGAGAAGGAAAGCCAAATCAGCATTCCCAAAATAATATTGAAACGGAACTTAGTCGGGACCTGGGTCTGACTTCTGCTTTGGCGATAGGGATCGGGACAATGATCGCAGCCGGTATATTTACATTGTCCGGTTTGGCGATCAGGAACGTAGGATCGGCTGCTGTGATTTCTTTTTTGCTAGCTGCGGTAGTTGCCACTTTTACCGCATTGACCTATTGCGAATTTGTTTCGATTTACCCGAGAACAGGCGAAGGATATCTTTATGCCCGAAAGACATTTTCTCCACCTTTGGCTTATTTTGTTGGATGGGCATTATTTCTGGGTTATGCATCTTCCTGTGCTTTTTATATAGCAAGTTTGTCAAGTTATTTCAATGAATTTATCTGGCACAGCCCTGTGGAAGGTATGTTTGGAGTGGTCATGTTGATCGGCCTTACTTTATTGAATATTAAAGGGACAAAGGAAAGCGGCAAGTTTCAGATTGTTGTAACAGCCGCAAAAGTACTTTTATTGATTTGGTTTATTTTCGGTGGATTGAGTTTTGTCAATATCGATGAAGTGATGGACCGTTTTAGTACAGATATTGTTCAAATTGGCTCTACAGCTGCTTTAGTTTTTATCACTTTTTTTGGATTTTCTGCTATTGCTGCATCCGCTGGGGAAGTCAAAGATCCGGTAAAAAATATTCCAAGAGCAATTTTCATTTCAATGGGCGTTGTGACCTTTTTGTACACTTTGGTCGTATTGGTGGTGCTTTTTGCTGGTCTGACGGAATACACAGAAGCGTCGATGGGTGAAGCTGCTAAAAAGTTTTTGGGCTATATTGGCGGGTATGTAATTATCGCCGGAGCAATATTTTCAATGATCTCCGCCAGCAATGCTTCAATCATGGCTGGCTCTCGGGTAATGCTATCTATGAGTAAACTTGGGCATATGCCAAAAGAGATTGGTTTAATCAATTCGCGAACCCGCACACCTATCGTGGCAGTTCTTTTGGTTGGTGGAGCGATTCTGGTTTTTGCTTTGATATTACCATTGGAAGACCTTTCTTATTTTGCCAATACTGTTTTGCTGCTGGCTTTGATTTTGGTGAATTTGGCGCTGATTGTGCATCGGCGTAAGTATCCTGATATCCATCGGCCTTTCAAAGTTCCTTTGGTTCCTCTTTTACCCATCTTGGGCATCTTGGCCAATTTGTACCTGATTTGGCAAATTTTTCAACATCCTTTACCGTTGATTCTCGCACTTGGAACATTGATTTTAGGGGTTTTGGGTTTTGTAGCATGGAAAGGCGCTCAATCGGAAGTGGAGGCTTTGCCTGGTCTGGCTTCTCACATTGCACATAGTCAGGGAAAAGGTACTATGGAAAAAAGCAGGTTCCGAATATTGGTTCCCATTTCAAACCCTTACAATGTAGAAAACCTGATGCAACTGGCTATTTCGATTGCTAAAGCAAAGAATGGTGAAATATGGCTGCTTAGGGTAGTAACTGTTCCCGAACAATTGCCGCCAACTAGTTTCGACGAAGAAGTTGTTGAAAAAGAAAGTCCACTTTTGCGAAAAGCCAGAAAAATTGCAGACAAAGAAGGAATTCCCACACATGCACTTATTCGTGTAGGTCATAATATTGCAAAAGCAATTTTAGAAACCGCAAACGATCGTTATTGCGATCTTATCATTTTAGGCTGGAAAGGATTCAGCACCAATAAAGAAAAAATATTGGGAACAGTCACTGATGATGTAGTTAATCTGGCCAGAACAGATATTATACTAGCCAAAATTGTAGATGAGCAACCTATTAAAAAGATTTTATTGCCAACTGCGGGAGGGGAACATGCACAATGTGCGGAGCAATATGCAATGGCAATGCTGAAGGGTTCAAAAGGAACCTTAACGGTCTGCCAGGTTGCCTTGCCGGGAAGTGACGAAACGAGAAGCATAGAAAATCTGAAAGCTGCAAAAGAACGACTTCAAAGCCCCGAGGAGGTGAAAATCGAAAGCAAATTGATCAAAAGCGATTCTATAAGTAAGGGAATTGGAAATGAATCCAAAAATTATGACGCCGTGATGGTAGGTGCTGCTGGAAAAAGTATTTATCCGCAGATCATGTTTGGAAATATTCCCGAAGAAATTGCCCGGAATACAAACCGCACGGTTATCGTTGTAAAACATTATCACCCTGTGAAAGCTTTGCTGGGAAGAGTTGTTGGGGAGTGAGTAGGAGAAAAATGGAGGACGGGGTGATGGAGGAAGCCACCTAACCACCTAACCTCTAAATTTCTCACCAAACAATCTTAAATTTTTCAAAATAAGTCAATTCCATATCATTAATTTCTACTGCTTCCACTTTTGCGAACTTAGGGCCTTCATGGCACCAGTTGATCAACTTTTTTACAGTACTTAGAGATCCTTCTGCTTCTATATAAACAGAACCATCCTTCTGGTTTTTGACAAATCCTTTGACCCCCAATTCTTGTGCTTTTTTTAAGGTGCTGTCCCGAAACCAGACCCCTTGCACTTTTCCGGAAACTATAATTTGTCGGCAGATTAATTCGTTTTCCATTTTTTAGAATTTTGGAAGAAAAGTTTTGTTTTTTAAACCTTTATCCTCTTCGTTTTTGCGTATATTTTTAAAAGAATCAGAATGTCAATTTTTTATTATATTGCAAAAAGAATCAACAATCTGAACATTAAAAAAAACATTCAGGCAATTAAAAAATAACCTGATAAAACTACAAACTAAAAAACCAAAAATGAGCAAACTAAAGGTTAAAAGTGGAAAAGGAGAACTCGTCCTTCGCAAAAGTAATAATCTGGTTGGCCTCAAAACGAAAAAGATAAAAAAACTCTCAAGAACCAAATTTGTCAAAGAAGAAGTATTTAAAAACCTGGGAGGTTTTAATATCGTTGATCTGGAAAAAGAGGGAAAGTCAGTCGACGACAAGTTAGACGAAGTTCGCGCCAAACGGGAAATTGAAGTCGGAACCCATGTCTACCATGCCGAAGGAAGCAATCGTCCACTGGTTCCAACAGGCGAAATTTATATCATTTTCAATGATGGCGTGAGTGATGAAGAACAACAATTATCGCTGGACGAATTTCATCTTAAAATCGTCGAACGACGCGATAAAAACAAAATAATCGCGAGTGTTACCAAAAAATCACTGAATCCTCTCAAAGTTGCTGCGCGAATGCAGGAAACCTCGCTGGTAAAATTAGCAGAACCCGACATCGATACATTTGTAGACGAATATCCTTTTTCTAAACCCAGTGATGGATTGTTGGATCATCAATGGCACCTTCAAAATAACGGGAGGGTTGTTGATGCCAATTGGTCCATGAAAAAAGGAGCTGATTCGAAAGTCATAGATGCCTGGAAAAGAATAGGAAATACCGGCTCGGCTAGAGTGGTTATCGCTATAATAGATAATGGTTTTGATCTCACTCACCCTGATCTGAAAGGAAAAGTTCACAAACCATTTGATCTTTGGAGTCAATCTTCCAACCTGATGCAAGGCGATCCTCGATTTACTCACGGCACACCCTGTGCAAGTGTCGCTTTGGCTGCTTCAAACGGATCAGGAATCGTTGGAGTGGCACCTAAAGCCAAATTTATGCCTGTCAGTGGGACATCATTTAGTTTGCGTGCTACGGAGCAAATGTTTGATTATTGTATCGAAAACGGAGCAGATGTGATTAGCTGCAGTTGGGGATCAACCGATCCGGCATTTGACCTCAGTCCTATGAAGGAAGAGGCCATTGCCAGAGCTGCTCGCAAAGGACGAAAAGGTAAAGGCTGTGTGATCATTTATGCCGTTGGAAACGATGATTTGGATTTTGTAAGCTTTTATTCTGCTCATCCTGATGTCATTGCGGTTGCAGCCAGTACGAGCCGGGATGAGCATGCTTCATACTCCAACCGTGGGAGAGAAGTGACAGTTTGTGCACCTTCGAATGGCGATTGGCCCATCACAGCTGCACGTGCCTGGTGGGATGAAGGAGTGAGTTGGGAAACAGGAGAATATCGGTTTTGGAGAGATGGCAAATCAAGAGGGAGCAGGTACAAACATTTTGGAGGAACTTCTTCTGCTTGTCCTCTTGTCGCAGGAATCTGTGCATTGATCCTTTCAGTGAATCCTGATTTGACTGCAAAACAAGTAAAAGAAATTCTTATAAAAACTGCCGATAAAATTGGAAGGCCTTCAGAATACGTGAACGGGCATTCTGTAAAATATGGATTTGGGCGTGTTAATGCTGACAAAGCTGTAGCCGAAGCTATACGCCTGAAGGATGGTGCAGCTGACGTAAAACCTGAAGTGGCAAAGAGTATAAGTACCGGTAGAGGTTTGTTCCGTTTTAGTGTGAAAAGGCAGGAGTCAAAAGGGTATGGAGTGCAAATCGGTGCTTTCGCTGAGTATGGAAATGTACTGATCCAGGTTGAAAAATTAGAACGTATGTTTAATGTCCCGGTGATTGTAAATATCAATGAATTGAATGGAAAAACGGTTTACAAAGTAGTCGTTGGAGCTTATAGCAGAATTGCCGACGCAAGAAGTTTACACAAGAAAATGACGCAGCGCGGAGTGAATGGTTTTGTAAGAAATCTGAAAGATTTGAAATGAATGCGGACGGAAGACGGAGCATAGACGATGGAGGAAATTGCGGATGAGCGGATGTAAAGATGAGCGGATTGAGAGATTAAAACCTAATCAACCCATAACTCCTAACCACCTAACTTTTAACTACTTAACGTTTCTCCACAAACCACAAACCAAATTCTAAAAAAATGACTATCAAAATTCAATTTACATTAAAGCTTTGGATCGTTCTGCTGAGTTGTGCGATTGGATGCGTGGGGCCTGGGACTTCGAACTCACAAAATACCTCCTGGCAGGAAGAATTTGGAATTGCCGAGCGAACGTTATTAACCGAAGGGAGAAACGATTTTTTCGTATTGGAACCAGGATTTCAAATTATCCTGGAGTCAGATAATGAAAGACTGGCAGTCACTGTGCTTGATGAAACCAAAGTCGTGGATGGAGTTACTACTCGGGTAGTTGAAGAGAGAGAATGGAAAAATGGAAAACTGAAAGAAATCTCAAGAAACTTCTTTGCCATCTGTGCTGAAACTAAAGACGTTTTTTACTTTGGAGAAGATGTGGATATGTATAAAGAAGGAAAAGTGGACAACCATTCAGGAGCCTGGGTTGCTGGGTTGGATGGCGCAAAAGCAGGATTGATCATGCCTTCAAAGCCAGAGGTTGGTATGAAATATTACCAGGAAATAGCTGAAGGCATCGCAATGGATCGGGCTGAAGTGATCAAACTTGATAAAGTGCTTGAAACTCCTGCCGGTACTTTTGAAAAATGTTTGCTGACCAAAGAAGGTACGAAAATCAATCCATTGGAAAAGGAATATAAAACCTATGCCCCTGGAATTGGACTTATCCAGGATCAAAAGCTATTGTTAACTGATTATGGATTTTTTGACAAACGATAATTGAGGTTTCAAATTAAAAAGTAGAGTTAGAATACCAGCCATCATCCCGTTCTTCTGCTTCGCGTCGGCGCTCTTCTTTCGTTTTTTCAAAAATATCCCGTGGCAGAAAATAGGGTCTGTTTGCTTCATCAATTTCTTCTTCGGCATAAGGATCGATTTCATCAGCTTCGATTTCTTCTTTAAAATAATAAGCTGTAAAAATTCCTGCTAATGCGCCAAAAAGATGACTTTCCCAGGATACGCCCTCTTTTAAAGGAAAAACACCGGCCAACATCCCGCTGTACAATAAAAATACGATGAGTGCCAAAACGATAGATTTGACATTTCGTCTGAAAAATCCATTACTCATTACAAAAGTCACCAAACCAAATACTACACCGCTTAAACCAATGTGGAAAGTTTGCCTTGCAAGCAGCCAGACTGCGCTGCCAGTCAAGAAATAAATCATAAAAAAACTGGGGATTGCAACTCTTTTATAGAAAAAGAGCATCATAGTGCCCAATACCAAAAACGGAATACTGTTATTGGTTAAGTGAGAGAAGTCGCCATGAATCAAAGGAGAAGATATTATTCCTTTCAACCCAAACCACTCTCTTGGAAAAACGCCTAAATAACCAAAATCCAGATTGAAAATGATTTGAAATATATGGATCAACCAGATGCCCAATAAAAAAGCAAGCGGCAATCGCATACTTTCAATCAATAGATTATTTTTTTCTTTCATGGCTTTTTGTTGGATAATTACAATCCAATAACAAATAAAAGTGAATACAGGTTTAAAATTAAGATAGCATTTCCACCATTTCCAACAAAATGGGATTGATCTCTTCATGGTGTTTTACGGCCTGGTCAAAAGGTGTAAGGACAATATCGTTATGGATTTGTCCAACCATAACGTTCGATTTCCCTGCCAGCAAAGCATTGACAGCTTCCATGCCCATACGACTGGCCCGAACTCTCTCCATGCAGGTAGGCCGACCTCCTCGCTGAATATGTCCCAAAATGGTCACTTTTGTCTCATAAAAAGGAAATCGTTTTTTAATTTCTTCTTCAATTTTAAAAGCTCCGCCTGTTTCATCGCCTTCAGCTACAATGATGATGTTTGCTCGTTTTTTTCTTTTCTGGTTAATTTTCAAAGTCTGAATCAAGGCTTCGGTGTCAGTTTGACTTTCCGGGACAAGTACTGCTTCAGCTCCTGTAGCAATAGCTGATCGAAGTGCAATAAATCCAACATCACGCCCCATCACTTCTATGATAAACAATCGATTGTGAGCATTTGCGGTGTCTTTGATGTTGTCAATAGCTGCCATTGCAGTGTTAATAGCCGTGTCATAGCCAATGGTAAAATCTGTACCGTTGAGATCATTGTCAATAGTTCCAGGAGTTCCTACGAAAGGGATGTCAAACTCTTTTGAAAAGATATCTGCACCCGTAAAGGTGCCATCGCCACCAATTGCCACAACTCCCTCAATTCCAGCCTTTTCAAGTTGTTCAAAAGCTTTTTGCCTACCCTCTTTTGAACGAAATTCAGCACATCGGGCAGAATGTAGAATTGTTCCGCCCTGGTGAATGATTCCAGCAACAGAAGCATTGTTCATTACAACGAATTCTCCTTCGATCATACCCTGATAACCACGATGGATACCAATGACTTCAAGCCCTTTGTTTAGTGCTGTTCGAACAACAGCACGAATACAAGCATTCATGCCAGGCGCATCACCACCTGATGTAAAAACTGCGATTTTTTTCATGGAAATCTTATGTACTTTTTAGGTTGCTTAGGTTATTAAGTTGTCAACACTTCCATCCTCCCCATTTCTTTTTCAATTATACCGTCGTCTGATCAGTTTAATAAGGTTGATAGCTTTTTTCTTTTTATTCCTGCTCGTCCATTTGTATTGTCCGGCAAAATTTTCTGAAAGATAGGCCCTTGCCTGGTCAAAGCTATTGAAAGTGTTTAGCGTTTTGAGGGCAGTGTCAAATGCTTTGCCATCACCGCCAAAAAGCTCATTGATAGTAAATATTTTTTCATTCAAACCCATTGCTTTTGTCAAATCCTTTATAGGCAATTCACTCAGTTTTTCGGACAATTCCTTGGCTTCTTTTTGATTAAAAAGTTCGCTGAAATCTTCTGAAGGAGTACTTACAACGACTTTTGGCGCTTCAGGCTTAGGACTAGGCGCTGGATTGGGTTTGGATTCCGCCGGAGGCGTTTCGATTTTGACTTCTTTTGGCTTTGATTTGGGTGGAGGAGTGGCTTTAGGTTTCGGTTTGACTGCTTTCGGTTTTGGTTTTGGCAGTGGATCGGGTTCCTGTTTTGGAATATTTACAATCGGCGGAAGCTCAGTTTTCTGCTTTTTTTTCTTTTTAGCTTTTACCTCAGGAGAAAATGACTGGTGCAATTGTCGAATGTAGCTTAGCATAAGTTCCTGCTCAAATTCGTCGATATTGCTTGGGTCAAGGGTCATACTTTTGTAAAGCCGATTGATTTTCTCAAGTATTATATTGGCTTGTTTGATATTCATAAAAACAGTCGATTTCAGATTGTATTAAAATTGAATATAAAAATGAACGTTTCAAATTTGAAAACTCTATCTTAGCAATTGAAGCTTTTAAAGAATTATTAAGAGGAAACGAGCACTTTTGCAAAAATAGTTTCTTAATCACAATTTTATAAATTTTCGGACAAGATGTTTCTTGAACCTCATTTTAAAGGACAGCGTAGCGGATGGATCGAAGTCATTTGCGGCTCTATGTTTTCAGGAAAGACGGAAGAACTCATCCGGCGCCTGAAACGCGCCAAAATAGCCAATCAAAAAGTTGATATTTTCAAACCCAAAATCGATACCCGTTACGACAACAAAAATGTCGTTTCTCACGACGCCAATGCGATACTTTCCATTCCCGTTGAAAGTTCAGCCAAAATATTGGAACTGTCTGAAGGAATCGGTGTAGTAGGGATCGATGAAGCCCAGTTTTTTGACATGGACCTGCCTGATGTCTGCCAACAACTGGCTTTGAAAGGCACACGTGTCATCGTTGCCGGGCTTGACATGGACTTTCGTGGCATTCCTTTTGGACCGATGCCTAATCTCCTCGCTGTAGCCGAATATATTACAAAAGTACATGCTATCTGCCAGCATTGCGGCAATTTGGCAACGCATTCATATCGCCTTTCAAAAGATGATGAGACGGTCGTTCTCGGTGAAAAAGACAGCTACGAAGCACGCTGCCGAACATGCTATCACATGGGTAATATCCTCAACCTCCGTGTGCAAAATAACAAGAAAGAAGAGGAAAAAAAGGATCAAGGCAGTTTGAAGATGTTTAATGAAAAGCCTTAATCCATGACCAAAAATGAAATCGTAGTTCTAAGGTTATTTAATCAGAAAATTGCGACCAGTCATTATAATACAGCAAACCAGGTCACCAGTTGGATGGGAGCTATTCAAGCGCAGGATTATCCGATGGCAAAATGGGCGATAGGTCTTCGTCTTCCAAATGCAACAGATCAAAATATTGAATCCGCTTTTAATAAAGGAATAATAGTCCGGACACATGTTTTGCGACCAACCTGGCATTTTGTTTCAGCAGATGATGTATATTGGATGCTAGAGCTGACTGCCCCGCGGATTAAATCCTCTCTAAGATCAAGACAAAAACAATTGGGACTCACTTCTGCCTTCCTTTCAAAAAGCAATAAAATTATCGAAAAAGCACTTGCTGATGGTAATTACCTGACCAGAAATGAGCTAAAATCGAAATTTGAAAAAGCTAAAATTCCTTTGGATGGCAACAGGCTATCGCATCTGATGATGCATGCTGAATTGGAAAAGTTAGTTTGTAGCGGGCCTGTAAAAGATAAGCAATTGACCTATGCTCTTTTTGATGAACGAGTTATAAAAAAAGAAAGATTGACCAAAGAAGAAGCCCTGGCAAAACTAGCTCATAGGTATTTTTCAAGTCATGGTCCGGCGACTTTCCAGGATTTCCACTGGTGGTCGGGATTGACGATTGCTGAAGCTAAAGTGGCTTTGGAAATGGTCAAACCTGTATTCATTGCAGAAAAAATCGGCAAGCAAGAGTATTGGTTGTCGGATACATTTTCGGGTTCAGAAAATCCGAGCGGATCTGTGTTTTTATTACCGGCATTTGGTGAATTTATTATCAGTTATAAAGACAGAAGTGCGTCTATCGTTTTCAAAGAGCAGGAAAAACTAGTGTTTCATTTTGGCGTTTTTCGACCGATTATTGTCATCGATGGAATAGTTGCCGGTATTTGGAAAAGAATAGTAAAAAAAGACAAAATCTTGATTGAATTCACTTTTTTTAAAACACCTAAAAAAGAAATCATGGAATTGACCGAAGATGCTGCTGAAGCATTTGGACAATTCTTGCAAAAAGAGATTACCTTAAGTTTTCAAGTCATTTGAAGGCCGTCAGAAAATAGAGTAAATTCGTTGAAAAAAAATCATAACTATTAATGAATCAAACAGCGTATATGAAAACTTTTTTCAAAGAACTTTTCGAATACAGCCATCATTTCAACCAAAAACTGGTGAGGACTTTAGTTGAAAATGCTGACCAGGTTCCTGAACGATCGCTGGAACTGTTCCACCATATCATCAATGCACAACAAATTTGGAATTGCCGGATCGAAAGGGGGCCAAGTGAATTTGGCGTTTGGGAAATTCATAAATTCAAGTCACTACATGATCTTGACACAGCTAATTTTGAAAAATCGTTGGAGTTACTCGCAAAGTACGATTTGGATGCAGTCATTGAGTATTCAAATTCCAGGGGCATATTGTTTCAAAATATGGTCAGAGACATCCTTTTTCATATCGTAAACCACTCCACGTACCATCGTGGACAGATCATAGCCAATATGAGCGGTAAGGGTGTTGCTGTTTTTTCCAGCGATTACATTTTTTATAAAAGATAGATGAATGAACCAAAGATTAGTACAAATTGCATTGGTCGTGGAGGATTATGATGAAGCCATTGAGTTTTATACCAAAAAGCTCAATTTTTCACTTATTGAAGATACGGCTTTGAGTGCAACCAAGCGTTGGGTATTGGTAGCTCCGCCAGGTTCTGATGGCTGTCGCCTGCTTCTTGCAAAAGCTGCAAATGAAGCACAAAAAAGCAGAATAGGCAACCAAACAGGTGGTCGCGTTTTCCTGTTTCTCCACACAGACAACTTCGAAAGAGATTATCAAAATCTTTTGATTCAAAAGATTACAATTATCAGAAAACCTTCTGTGGAACCTTACGGAACTGTCGCCGTTTTTGAAGATCTTTACGGAAATCTTTGGGATTTAATTGAACCAGCCAAATAATTTTTAAAACGTGGACCGGTCAAACGAAAACTCTATCAGTTTAAATAAATACATCAGCAGAACAGGTGTTTGCTCCCGACGGGAAGCAGACAAGTGGATCAAAGCCGGACGCGTAACCATTAATGATGAACCAACGCAGCTGGGCAATCGCGTGTTTGAGGGTGATGTAGTTAAAATTGATGGAAATCCCATCAAAACCAAACCCAGGACTTTGTACATTGCTTTCAATAAACCCGTTGGGATCGTCAGTACCACCGATCTGAAAGAACCCAATAATATTATTGATTTTATTAATCACCCGAAACGTCTTTTTCCGATTGGACGATTGGACAAACCATCGGAAGGATTGATATTTTTAACTAACGATGGAGATATTGTAAACAAAATTCTTCGAGCTGGGAATAACCACGAGAAGGTTTACATCGTATCGGTCAAACAACAGATTACGCCGGATTTTATTAAAAAAATGAGCGCAGGGATTCC
The DNA here is from genome assembly GCA_028277915.1 of Saprospiraceae bacterium. Classification (GTDB taxonomy): domain Bacteria; phylum Bacteroidota; class Bacteroidia; order Chitinophagales; family Saprospiraceae; genus JAHDHW01. The sequence continues at coordinate 2,883 of JANQFJ010000259.1, read as the reverse complement.
CTTATTGGGTACAGTTACAAAAAAATGCAAAGTATCCCAATTGGGTGAGTTTAAATTCAAAATTATTTTGACTCAGGGGCTGAATCGCCAGATTCGCAGGATGTGTAAGCATCTAGGCTACGAAGTGACTTCGCTCAAACGCATTCGCATTATGAATGTCTCTCTAGGAAATTTGAAAACCGGCCGTTGGCGGGAATTGACCGAAAAAGAAATTCAAGGGATCAATAAAATGGTTGCCAATTCTTCCAAAACGGAAGAAGCATCCCGTGATGAACAAAAAAAGAAATGAATTTGCTGAAAAAGGTAATTTTTGTCATCTGTTTTCTATTTTTTAGCTGGGGTGCTTTTGGTCAACTCAGCGGAGCCTTTAGTTATGGATATGGGAGAATTATCCCTACCCACCGTGTATATCCGGAGATCGAAAATAACTCGAATTATTTTTCAGCAGCGGTGATTTGGCAAAGTACCGGAAGGAATTTTAGATGGGCAAAGCATTATAACTATCCTTTATTAATGCTGAGTTTGAACTACAACCGGCTGGGTAATCCCGATGTGCTTGGCAATGCTTTCGGTGTGCTGCCTTCCATGTCGTTTTATTTAAAAAAAGGAAAAAATGCAGGCTGGAGATTTGATATTGGCAGCGGCGTAGCTTTCCTCAGTAAGCCTTACCACGCTGTCAAAAATCCTGAAAATAACGTTTACGGATCGAAGTTTAATTTCTTTTTTGAACTGGGCGTAGCCTATGAAATTGCCTTTAAAAAGCATTTTGCGTTAGCAATTTTTTTAAAATTACCACATTACTCTGCCAGTAATCTTCATCAGCCAAATTTGGGAATCAATACCTTCAATTTTGGGACATCGATCCGCTATTTAAAACATCAGGAAATTAGCTCTTTTAACGAAAATAAACTTGAATTACCAGTTTTAAACAAAAAGATAAAGCCGTTTTTTCGGCTGAGTTTTGGCTTGACACGAAATGGTTTGAATGGTCCAAAATATCCGGTTTACGTAGCTGGGTTTGGTTTTAGTAAATTGTTGAATCGCTATTCACGGATTAATTCCGGCTTCGAATACATTTTCAATACTGCCAAATATAATTTTATCAGACACACTTATGCTTTCACGGGAAAGGAATTTGAAAAAGCCTCAAGGTATAGCTGGTATTTGGGCTACGAATGGTTATTTGGTCATGTTGGATTTTTAGCAGAAGCGGGATTATATCTCAACAATCATTACGGCAGGCAGAGTATTTTTACCACCAAATTAGGTTTCAATCTTTATCCCTGGAATACGATTTTGCACAGTAATTTTTTGCCTTATTTCGGAGCATATGTTCGTGCCTATGCAGGAGAAGCTGATTTTTTTGAAATGTCTTTAGGATTCAATTTTTAAAAAAATGAGCCGCTCCAAATTTTGTTGAAACTCGGATCGACTCATTTATGAAAGGATTACATCGGGGGTATTGAATCAATGTTTTCTTTTGCTTTTATGACCAAGAATTAGTGTTGATCCGTAAGTCCGTACATCAAGTCTTTTAATTTTGATCCTCTCAATTCTGAAATATTATAAGCTTCGTTAAATTTAATTATTGAGTCATCAATGTCATTTTTCAATTCTGAAAATTGATAAGGTAATTGACTTTGACAAATTGAATCATTTGTGTAATTGTTCAGAATAGTCTTGAATTTTTGGTAATATTTTTCGCCTTGTGAAATAAAAACATTGTATTTGTTCATGAAGTGGAGAAGCCTGTCAATTGAAAATTCAAGATCAACCTGTTTTTTGTACGCTTTGTAATTGCTGGAAGGGTCTTCGAGATCAACTTCCAGATTTTCAACATAATCGTCCAGAAATTCAAAAAGTCTCTCCCAATCATCTTCATTTCGGCAGCGTGTCAAAGAAGTTTTATAGCCAATCACATCAGTGTATTCTTTAAAAAGCAAAACACATTCTTCTTTTAAAGCTATATTGCTTTCCTTTAAAAATTCAGTTTCGTAATAAATGAGGTTTAAATCAGCATTCATCCTGACAGTAAAATCCAAAATGCAGGCTATCTGGTTCAATTCTTCTTCTCTGTCTGATTTTTCTCCGTTTCCGAATAGAGAAGCTGCCAACGAATAAACCAGTGATACAAATGGGTTAGATTCAAAAACTATCGGAAGTTGTACCGATTGTTTTTTACCCAAACGATCATTGATGATCTCTTTGGTTTTTTGAAATTCCGGAAACATGTTTGGATTGGAAAGCAGCGCCACATTTTGATAAGTTTGGAGTGAGGTGAAATGATGTTCCAATCCAAGCGTTTTTTCATAGATCATTTTTATAAAATCAATGCCTTTTCGGTAACGGATTTTACTCAGTTCAATTTGAAATTCCCTTTCAGCTTTTAAAATCTGGTCTTTGAGTCGATCCTTTCGTTGCATTGAGTTTACTAAAGCGGATAAGTTTTCCGGATGTTCTGAAGCAGCTTTAAAAATATTTTGGTCTGCTTTTTTTAATTCGTTTAATAAAATATTCATTTTCAAAGAATGACTCAATTCAATTTCGAGCAAAGCTTTGTTAGTCCGTTGGAAAAACTGAAAGAATAAAGAATCGTTGGTCGTGCTTGCATTTAAAAGCGCGGAATAGAGCAGGATGAGAACAATCATCCCTCCGGAGTTAATGGAAGAACTTTTCATAGCTTTATATTTTTCGTATTATAACTTTAATTATCTGTCGGGCCTTTCGCAGCGTTCATTGGGGTAAGGCTCATTATTGAGGATGCAGTTTGTTAAAATACCTCTTATTAATTAATTCAAGTTGCGAATAATTAAATTACCCGTTCAAAAGTATAGGCGCAAATGAATAGAACAATTTTCAAAATAAAACCCTGAGGTGTGACTG
>JANQFJ010000218.1 GCA_028277915.1 Saprospiraceae bacterium | reverse complement strand
CGTCTCATTCGGAATGGTATTGTGATCTTCCCTGTAAAAGAAAATGCCGTTGGCGAAATCAGTTCTTTAAAACGGTTTAAAGATGATGTTAAAGAAGTGAAAAATGGACTGGAGTGTGGTGTGACTATCAAGAATTTTAATGACATCAAAGTGGATGATGTTATAGAAGCATATGAAATTGTGGAAGTAAAACAAACCTACGACAAGTAATGCCTGCACCAAACTATTTAAACTACAACTCTACAATTAATTTTGTTACCTAGATTATTACTCTTTTAACATTATTGATTTGTATTTTTAGTGTACGCTATTTATGAAATTTCAATCTGAAATAATCATTGATAAACCCGTTAAAGAAGTTTTTCAATTTACTGTAAATCCAAAAAACCTCTCACGCTGGATCGATGGATTTGTAAAATTTAAACCCCTGAGTGGCAAAGCAAGAAAAGTGGGTAGTGTCGGAATCCATATTTACAATGATAAAGCCGGAAAACTGGAAGTACGCGAAGAAGTCCTTGTTCATAATCCTTTTAAAAATTTCAAAACACACCTGTCTCACAAAAACATGGATACCACGCTTGATCTCCAATTTCTTGATCAAGGAGACTCAACTAAACTTCTGGCGCAGACAACTGTAAAGTTGAAGCCTTTTCTTTTTAATCTTGCAGCTCCATTTGTGAAAAGCCCCATGAAAAATCAACAGCTCGCTGATCTCAAACGTTTAAAAAATTGCCTCAATCCCAAAAAAAAGAAACCGGCCGAAAATACGAACCGGTGACCTATTGCCTTCCTTGACGGAAATAATTTTTTGTTCTTTCTAGCTTTACCTGAAATCTTTTTAACTCTTCTTAAAAAAGAAAATATTGAAGCGAATCATTGTTGAAAACCCGCTTTTAAAAAAGAGTGGAATTCCATAAAAATGGTTGGCTTGTAACGCAAATTTATTTACAAAAAACCTCCTCTGAGAAATTCTGAGAGGAGGCACAAAAAGAATATCTTAATAAATTATTTATTCAGGTTCGAATCCTAAGATAATGCTAAACCTTCCATAATTTTGGAAAACATTATTGTTTGGAAATTTCGGTTTGTCAAAACCAAGTCCATAATCAAACCCAAGCGTACCAAACATCGGTAAGAAAACTCTCAAACCTGCTCCCGCTACCCGATAAACATCAAACGGATCATAATCCCGGAAGCTACGATACGCATTGCCTCCTTCCAAAAAGGTAAGCACATATATCGTGGAGCTTGGATTCAAAGAGACCGGATAGCGTAATTCCATCGTATATTTATTAAACAATGGAGTGGCAACAACGGAACCTCTGTATGAATTGGCTGCTATATCTTCTACATTATATCCACGCAAGGAGATCAGGTCAACCCCTGTGTATCCTCCAAATTGTTGATTGGCAAAACCATCGCCTCCCAATTGGAATCGTTCAAAAGGTGAAATACCAATATCAGGATTGTAATCTCCAATCATACCAATTTTTGCACCTACTTTCAACACAAATTTTCCGAAGACCTGAGTGTACCATTCTGCTGTAAATCTCCATTTGTGGTACTCAAGGAACTTGAATTTCTCCTGCACCGGCAAATCCGAATAGTCTTTATCTTCAAACTGTGAATACGGTGGCGTTAGCTGCATCGAAAGGGTAAACCTCGATCCGCTTTTAGGGAACAAAGGATCATTAATTGTACTTCGGGTAATTGTTTGTTTGACGTTGAAATTATAATAATTGCCGTCAGTTACAACCACTCCTTCGTCAGTGATGAACAGCCCTCTGCTCCAATTTTGAAGAGATAATGTCTGAAGTGTCAGCGTAGTTTGAGAAATAAAATTATCATCCGGGAATTTCAGTCTTGTACCCAGTGTCACTGAACCTCCGTAAATTTCAAATTTTTGATAGTTTGAAAATTCTTTTTCGCCAAAAGCAAATTTGTTGTAAAATCCGGAAAAAGTAAAAGAATTTGGTTTTTTACCTCCCAGCCACGGCTCAGTAAATGAAAGATTATAAGATTGATAAAACTTACCGTTGGTCTGGGCACGAAGAGAAAGTCTTTGCCCATCCCCCTGTGGCAAAGGGCTCCAGGATTCCTTATTGAAAATATTGCGAAGCGAGAAGTTGTTAAAAGAAACCCCAAGCGTTCCGATAACCCCGCGTCCAGCTCCTGCCCAACCCGCTGAAAGTTCTAACTGGTCAGATGGCTTTTCCTCAACGGTATATTCAATGTCCACAGTTCCCCTTTGAGGATTGACTGGTGTATTTATACCAAGTGCTTCTGGATTGAAATATCCTAAATTGATAATTTCCCTTTGTGAGCGAATGATATCAGAGCGGCTAAATTTTTGTCCAGGTTTTGTACGCAATTCTCTCCGAATAACGTGCTCATGCGTTCTGTCATTTCCTTTTATAACTACTCGATCAATTGTTGCCTGCGGTCCTTCAAAAATTCGAATTTCCAAGTCTATCGAATCATCAACAATTGAGGTTTCGATGGGATCAACCTGGAAAAAGAGATAACCATTGTCCATATAAAGCGTGCTGACATCTCGTCCATCCATACTAAAACTCAGTCGTGTTTCCAGCAATTCCTGATTGTAAACATCACCTCTTTCAATTCCTAAAACCTGGCTAAGGGTTTCGGATTTGTATATAGAATTACCCTTCCAGCTAATATCTCTAAAAAAATATCTATTGCCTTCATAAAGATTGATTTTCAATCTCAAATCACCATCTTCTTCTCTCCAAACAGAGTCATTTATGATCCTTGCATCCCGGAATCCAATGGTATTATAATAAGCAATGACCAGGTCAAGATCTGCCTCAAAGTCTTCGCGTATCAATTTTGATTTGGAAAACAACTTACTCTTTTTATGAGTGCTTTCCATTTTCTTGAGTAGCTTCCTTCGTTTTACATTTTCATTCCCTACAAATTCAATATTCTGAATTTTGACTCGGTCTTTTTTATCAACATCAAATTCGATCCGAACGGAGTTTACCATTTTCTCATCAGGCACTTCAGTTGCAATAACATGAACATCTAAAAATCCTTTCTCCTTGTAATAACCTTTAATAGCATTGATCGCATTGGTTTTTACATTTTCAGTAACGATTCCACCTTTCAGCAAATATTTATTAACCTCATCATTGAGATCATCGTGCTGTGATTTTTTAACTCCTTTGAATGAATGGCGCGAAAGTCGCGGACGTTCTTCGACCACGACTTCAAGAAAAATAACATCTCCGATTGTTTTTTCCTGAAAAATCTGAATATCAGTAAACAAGCGTAATTTCCATAAAGCTTTTATCGCTTTGAAAATGTCTTCTCCGGGTATTCTTATTTTATCCCCTACTTTCAATCCCGCTATTGCAATAATGGCATTATCATCACTAAAATTGGCTCCAACTACTTTGATGCCGCCAATTTCATAGTCCTTTGGATCGCCATATTTTACGACAGGAATCGAATCATTTGTTTGTGAAAAAACAAACGATGGTAATAATAGAATAATGATAAAAGTAAAAAACGTAAATGCTTGTCTCATTTATATGAATAGTTGTATAGTCCTAATATTTTTATCCATTAAAAAACGCCTCAAGTATTGCTCTGTTGCTTTGAAATACCTTTACAATAATAAAGAAGTCGGCTATTTAACAATGGTTGTATTGAAACAGCCAACAAAATCCCTTTAACACTTTAACTGCAAAGATTTTCATTTTCCAATTTTTCAAAAAGAAAATGGAAATCCTTGATTTTCTTAAAAAAAGAGGCTTCAAAAATTCGATTTTTAAGCAAGCTGTTCACTTGTTTTCCCAAATCGTCGTTCTCTTTGTTGAAAATCAATTATTGCATCATAAAGATTGTTTTTTCGGAATTCCGGCCAAAAGATCGGTGTAAAATATAATTCCGCATAAGCGATTTGCCAGAGCAGGAAATTACTAATTCGGGTTTCTCCGCTGGTACGGATCAACAACTCGGGATCAGGAATTCCATGAGTACTCAAAGCATGTTCAAAAGTCTTCTCATTTATCTCAGCCTGTTTCAATTGTTTGTTATCTATTTTTTGAGCCAGTTCTTTTACCGCATTCAAAATCTCCCATCTTGCACTATAATTTAGTGCCAGCACTAAAGTCATTCGCGTATTTTGGCTGGTTGCTTTTATACCTTCCATCAAAGCTTTGTATGTTTTTTTGGGAAGCTTTGTCAGATCACCAATAGCCTGCAAGCGAATATTGTTTTCGTTTAATGTTTCGACCTCTTTCCGCAACGTTTCAACAAGCAAGGTCATCAAAGCATTTATTTCAAACTGGGGGCGATTCCAGTTTTCGGTAGAAAAAGCATAAAGAGTCAAATACTCAACACCCAACTCTGCAGCAGCTTCCGTGGTTTCTCTAACCGACTTCACTCCATTGCGATGACCAAACACACGTGGTTTTCCGTGCTGTTTTGCCCATCTGCCATTTCCGTCCATAATAACGGCAATATGCCTGGGAAGCTTTTCTAAATTGATCTGGGATTTTAAATCCATTGATTACTTTAGTGCTCTTTTAAAAAATTCCCACAAATTTAAGAAAAGAAAGCGAAAAACCACTTGTTAATACAAAGATGAACCAATTCGCTTTGGGAAGATAAATGACCATTGGACAAATTCGCTTGATTCGAATATTAAACAATTGTATTTTTGCCTTACTACGATTATCTTTTTTTGCTGGTTTATCCTGTCAAAAGGCACTTTTACACACAATATTTCTACATCAAAAACCTTGATCCAAGAGTTGCTTTTATGCATTTCGCTCTCCTTAAAAATTTTTAATTCATGAAGTTCGATGATTATCAGTACCAAAGACCAGCTATGGAATCTTTCGAAGCTCAGTACAAAGCTTATCTTAATGACTTTGAAGCTGCCTCATCTTTTGAAGAGCAATGCCAATTATTTGAAAAAATAAATACACTTCGACAGGAATATACTACAATGAGTAATATTTGCCATGTCAGGCATACGATCAATACAAAAGATAAATTTTTTGAAGCAGAAAATAATTTTTATGATGACACCAGCCCTTCTGTAAAAGCATTGACAAATAAATTTTATGATTTATTACTCAATTCTCGATTTCGAAAGAAATTAGAAAAAAAATGGGGCAATCAACTTTTTGTAATAGCAGATCTTAGCCTTAAAACATTTAAACCGACCATACTTGAAGATTTAAAAGAAGAAAACAAACTGACCAGCGAATATGTAAAAATCAAAGCTGCAGCAAAGATTGATTTTAGAGGAGAAAAATACACCTTGCCAGCATTAACTCCCTTAGAAACATCAAAAGATCGACAAATACGCAAAGAAGCTGCTACTGCCAAATGGTCTTTTTATGCAAGGCATGCAAAAGCAGTAGAAGACATCTATGACAAACAAGTGAAATTGCGACAACGCATCGCCCAAAAACTGGGATATAAGAATTTTATCCAACTGGGATATGCCAGAATGCTCCGCTCGGATTACAATGACGAAATGGTGGCCAAATTCAGAAAACAAGTAGAAGAATTCATCGTCCCAATAGCTTCTAAGCTTTACGAAAGACAAAAGAAGCGAATTGGTATTGAAAATTTAAAATACTACGACGAATACTTTCGCTTTGCCAGCGGCAATCCTAAGCCAAAAGGATCTTCAAATTGGATTGTTGAAAATGCAGCAAAAATGTATAGAGAACTTTCCGAAGAAACTGCTGCTTTTTTTGACTTTATGCGCCACAATAATTTGATGGATTTAGTCAATAAAGAAGGGAAAGCCACTGGCGGATACTGCATGTTTATTCCAAAATATAAAGCACCATATATTTTTTCCAATTTTAATGGCACTAGCGGCGACATTGACGTACTTACTCACGAAGCAGGCCATGCGTTTCAGGTATTTTCCAGCCGAAATATTGGATTGAATGAATACTTCTGGCCAACTTATGAAGCTTGCGAAATCCATTCGATGAGCATGGAGTTTTTCACCTGGCCTTGGATGGAATTATTTTTTAAAGAGGATACTGACAAATACAAGTTTGCCCATCTTTCCGGTGCAATTTTATTTTTGCCTTATGGTGTAGCAGTTGATGAATTCCAGCACTTTGTTTATGAAAACCCGATGGCAAGTCCTGCAGAGCGCAATGAGGCTTGGCGAAATATTGAAAAAAAATACCTCCCACACCGTGAAAATGACGATAATGATTTTTTTAAAAAATGGAGGATTCTGGCAAAGGCAAAGTCATATTTTTACTACTCCGTTTTATTATATTGACTATACGCTCGCACAAATATGTGCTTTTCAGTTTTGGAAAAAAGATCGCGAAAATCATGCTGCTGCCTGGGCAGATTACATCCGTTTGTGTAAAGCTGGGGGAAGCAAATCATTTCTTGAATTGGTGAAATTGGCAAATTTAAAATCTCCATTTGATGATGGTTGTGTCGAATCAGTCATTGGAGAGATCGACTCCTGGCTTTGTGAGATTGACGATTCCTCTTTTTAAAGAAAATATATTACGAATTCAACTGTAAGTCAGTCCTTTATAAAATTAAGGCACAATTTTAACAGCTTATAATCAAAATAAGCTTTGCTTTTTGCTGATATTATAATAATTTTGAATCTCTGCTTTTAAGAAAACGAACCGCATTCTCAAAAACACCCTTGACTGATGTATGACATAATTTTGAGTTTTCTTACAGCTTTTACATTGACCTACTTCGCAATTCCGTCAATAATAAATATAGCTAAGAAAAAAAATCTAACCGATGAACCAGATGAGCGAAGATCTCATACAGTGAGCACTCCTTCTCTCGGGGGCATCGCTATTTTCGCAGGAGTCATTTTTTCCATTATTCTTTGGACACCGTTTGGCCTTTTTGGAGATTTGCAATATGTACTTTGCGCTTTTATAATCATTTTTCTGATTGGTGCAAAAGACGATATATTACCAATTTCACCCAACAAAAAGCTCATCGGTGAAATACTCGCTGCTTCTATCCTTGTATTTAAATCCAATGTGAAACTAACAAGTTTGTATGGTATTTTTGGAATTTACGAATTACCTGAAGTGGTGAGTATTGTTCTGTCAATATTTACTATTTTAGTCATTATCAATGCCTTCAATTTGATTGATGGCATCAATGGGTTGTCTGGAAGTATTTCCACTTTAATTTCCGTAACTCTTGGCACATGGTTTTTCTTAACTGATCAGATTGCACTTGCAATTGTCGCGTTTTCGCTCGCAGGAGCCGTAGTTGCCTTTTTAAAATACAACTTCACTCCAGCTAAAATATTTATGGGTGATACAGGTGCATTACTCGTTGGTTTGGTTTGTTCAATACTTGCTATAAAATTCATTGAATCTCACAATATTATAGGCGCTGAACATCGATGGGCATTCAAAGCAGTGCCTGCTGTTGCTGTCGGGATTATGATTCTCCCATTATTTGACACGCTTCGGGTTTTTACGATGAGAGCCATGAGAGGAAAATCTCCATTCTATCCTGACCGAACTCATATCCACCATTTGTTGATAGACTTTGGATTTACACACATGCAAGCTACCGGAATCCTGCTTTTAGTAAACATATTTTTCATCGTTTTAGTCATTGCCTTACAAAATATAGGTTCTTTCAATCTTTTGCTGGTTATTATTTCCATTGCCATGGGATTGTCCGGGTTGCTATTCTATTCAGTCTCGCGTAAAAAAATCAATCCTCCTACTCCGTGAATTATTTGCTCGTTTTTATTGGTGGCGGTATTGGCAGCATTTTTCGATACGGGATTGCAGTAATTCTCAAAAATTACAACCTTACTTTTCCTTTAGCTACTTTAACCGCTAATGTCATTAGTTGCATTATTTTGGGCATTTTGGTAGGGTTGAGTTTAAAAGACAGTATCAACGATAGCTACAAACTGCTTTTCATGACAGGGTTTTGTGGTGGTTTCAGTACATTTTCCACCTTCTCCCACGAAACTTTGCATTTACTCCAGACAGGAGCTTATACTTTTGCTTTCACAAATGTATTTGTAAGCCTGGTTATTTGTCTGACTTGTATATATTTAGGACTCAAACTTGTAGGATAGATTTACCGTATTTGACTTATTGGGGCTAAAATCGCACTGGCGTTTTGACTCCGTTTCAAAACACAAGTCACCATCCGAAAAAATTTTTATCCTTTAATTTTTGAAAATTAATTCTCCAATTCCACTTGAATATCTAAACTGACTTCGTCGGATAAATCGATTGTTTCTCCACTGACATTTTCCGCTAATTTCAAATCTACAGCAAGCGTTTCGTTACAAATATAATCTCCAAAAGTTTCCACAGCAGAGGTGATTGCCTTATGATTTTGAAGTGTTACTACAATTTTATCCGTAACGTTGAAATCTTTGTTTTTTCGGATATTCTGGATACGATTGACTAATTCGCGGGCAGTGCCTTCAGCAAGCAGTTCGTCAGTAATCGTCACGTCCAGAGCCACCGTCAATGGGCCATCATTTGCAACCATCCATCCGGGGATATCCTCGGTTTTTATTTCAAAATCTTCTAAAGTCAAGGCATATGACTCACCATTTAGGTTCAATTGATATTGCCCGGTTTTTTCAAGTTCCGCGATATCTTCCTGGCTGAAATTATTAATCAAAGCAGCTCCAGCTTTCATGTTTTTTCCTAATCTTCGGCCAAGTGTTTTGAAATTTGGTTTAATTCCTTTTTTGATGATGCCTGTAGTATCCGTCACATATTCAATTTCTTTAACATTCACCTCTGAAAGGATCAAATCTCTGACTCCATCAACCTGGTGTTGAAAAGCTTCGTCCAAAACAGGTAACAATATTTTTTTCAAAGGTTGGCGGACTCGGATACTTTCTTTTTTGCGTAGCGAAAGCACCAGAGACGAAATTCGTTGGGCATATCCCATCCGCTGCTCCAAAGCTTTATCGATCGCTGATTCATTGGCTGAAGGGAAATCAACTAAATGAACTGATTCACAATCTTCTTTTCCAGTTGCTTTATTTAAATTATTATACAACCAATCTGCAAAAAACGGTGCAACCGGAGCCATTAGTTTAGCTACTGTGACCATACAGGTATACAGCGTTTGATAAGCTGCGATTTTATCATCGGTGTATTCCCCTTTCCAAAACCTTCGACGACATTGGCGTACGTACCAGTTACTCAAATGCTCATCCACAAAATTTTGAACGCGGCGAGTAGCATTAGTTGGCTCATAATCCGCATAATCCGCTTCCACATTTTTGACAAGCGAATTCAGCAAAGAAATGATCCAGCGATCTATTTCAGGTCGTTTTTCCAAAGGCAATTCGTCTTCTTTGTATTCAAATTTGTCAATATTCGCGTAAAGCGAAAAGAATGAATAAGTATTGTAAAGCGTACCAAAAAACTTGCGTCGTACCTCTCCTATCCCATCAACATCAAACTTTAGATTGTCCCAGGGTTGCGCATTAGAGATCATGTACCATCGCGTTGCATCAGCACCATAAGTTGCTATTGTTTCAAATGGCTCGACAGCATTGCCAAGTCGTTTAGACATTTTTCGCCCCAACTTATCCTGTACTAAACCATTGGAAACCACGTTTTTATAAGCTACACTATCAAAAGCCATCACTGCGATGGCATGGAGCGTATAAAACCAACCTCGTGTCTGATCCACTCCTTCTGCGATGAAATCTGCAGGGAAACCCACTCTTTTTTCAGCATCAAAATGGTCTTTATTTTCAAAAGGATAATGCCATTGAGCATAAGGCATTGAGCCGGAATCAAACCAAACATCGATCAAATCGAGTTCGCGATACATCGGTTCGCCATTTTCAGCAACTAATACTACATCATCAATGTAAGGACGATGAAGGTCTTTTGGTGTTTCCTGATTTTTACCCAGTTTTTCATTTGCTAGTTGGATCTCAGCAGTCAACTCAGCGATTGAGCCGACACATTTCTGAAGTTCGCCATCTTTGGTTCGCCAAATTGGGAGTGGAATCCCCCAAAATCGGGAACGTGACAAGTTCCAATCCTGAAGATTTTCCAACCATTTCCCAAAACGCCCTTCACCAGTTGATGCAGGTTTCCAGTTAATAGATTGATTCAATTCGAACATTCGCTCTTTTACTGAAGAAGCTTTGATAAACCAACTATCTAACGGATAATACAAAACCGGTTTATCGGTCCGCCAGCAATGCGGGTAGTTATGGCTGTACTTTTGAACATTGAAGGCTTTGTTTTCTTCCTTCAATTTTATAGCAATATCTACATCTACATTTCGATAGTTTTCTCCTTCGTCTTTGTAGTCTTTTACGTATCGACCTGCAAAATCGGTAACTTCGTCAATAAACTTTCCTTGACTGTCAACCAAAGTCAGCGAACCAATGCCATATTGTTTTGCTACTTTCATATCATCAGCACCGAAGGAAGGAGCGATGTGAACAATCCCCGTTCCGTCTTCTGTAGAAACAAAATCTCCTAAAACAACTTTAAACGCATCGCCATTTTCTGGTTGAACGTAAGGAAGCAACTGCTCATAATCGATGTTTTCAAAATCAGTGCCTTTGAATTCACCAGTTATTTGATAAGGAATCTTTTTGTCTTCCGGTTGGAATGCTTCAAAATCCAATTCAGCTTGTTCAGGTTTAAACCACTTTCCAAGCAAGTCTTTTGCAAGGATAAGGTTAACACGAACTTTTGTATAAGGATTATACGTTTTCACACGAACATAGTCGATCTTTTTTCCGACTGCCAAGGCTGTATTCGATGGCAGTGTCCATGGAGTGGTCGTCCAGGCCAGAAAATAAACATCACCTTCATCAACTCCTTCGAATAACGCAGAAGATTTTTCATTCTTTATGACTTTAAATTGAGCAACCGCAGATGTGTCCTTCACGTCGCGGTAAGTCCCCGGCTGGTTCAATTCATGAGAGCTCAAACCAGTACCGGCAGCAGGGGAATATGGCTGTATCGTGTAACCTTTGTATAAGAGGTTTTTGTCATACAATCGCTTTAAAAGATACCATACTGACTCAATGTAATTATTTTCAAAAGTGATATACGGATGGTCCAAATCAACCCAGTAGCCCATCTTTTGTGTGATGTCATCCCACATGTCTTTGTAACGCATGACAGTGGTACGGCAGGCTTTATTGTAATCGTCAACGGATATTTTTTTACCGATGTCTTCTTTGGTGATTCCAAGCTCTTTTTCTACACTCAACTCAATAGGAAGGCCATGTGTATCCCAGCCACCTCTTCTTTCCACACGTTGGCCTTTCATGGTATGAAATCGACAAAAAATGTCTTTGACAGTCCGTGCCATCACATGATGAATACCTGGTTTTCCATTTGCAGAAGGAGGTCCTTCGTAGAAAACAAAAGCATTTTCAGGATCACGCTGATTCACACTCTTTTCAAAGATTTTATGTTCTTGCCAAAATTGCAGGATTTTCTTATCAATTTCGGGTAGATTCAGTCCTTTAAACTCTTTGTACATTTTTAAATATTTTATAAAGCTGATTTGCGAATCAAAAAAGTCACTTTTTCGTTTTAAAAAGTTGGAGCAAAACGATACTCCGTTTTACGATTGAATGAAGAATTGTTTTTATATTTTTAAAAAATTGCCGCAAAGATAAACAAAAAAGCTCTGGCAAAATTCACATTCTGCCAGAGCTTTTAGTTTTTTCAAAATCAGCATCTACAGAAGGTGATCAAACCTCTGAATAATGATGCTAATTATTATATTTGGACAAAAATTCATATTCTTCAAAATATAGGCTTAAAATTAGAATTAATTTCCTACAATTGCAACAACCTTAAAACTTTGTAAAAAGTTTTATAAAATATAAAATTATTAATATGGGACCAGTT
>JANQFJ010000210.1 GCA_028277915.1 Saprospiraceae bacterium | reverse complement strand
TATAATATTCGGGAGTTTTAGGAATCTCAATCTCCCGTTTTATACTGCGATTCAAAACAATTTGATTCTCAATAATACTGTATTCAATTGGAATTTTTGAAGCGAGATGATCTAATGCTTTTTCGAGAGAAGCATTCTTGACAAAGAAAGATATTTTCTGCTTTGTGTCAATAGATTTTGGATTGTAAGAAAAGTTAATTCCACTTTGAGCTGAAATTTCTTTGAGTAGTTTCCCGACTTTGATCTTTGATTTTTGAATAGTAATGGTTTGCGCCGATAATTCCGTTTGAGTGCAAATCATGCAAACAAATACTTGTACTAAAATAAATATTAGGCAGGCTTTGCGCATTTTTCAGCATTTAATATTTCAAATTTCAGTCACATCCTTCCCCTGTAAAAACAATCTCCTCTCCTTTGGTTTCGGCTTTGATATTTAAAGTTTTTTCGATGATCTTGATGATTGCTTCCAGGGATTTGTTTTCATATGTCGCCGAAATCGGACAGGATTTTAACACCTCGCTTTCTATCGAAATTTGTGAATGAAACTTACGGTTCAAATCAAAAACAACTCTTTCTAGTATTGTTTCTTCAAACACTAAAACATCGGTTTTCCAGGCCAGATAATTCACATCATCGTTAGTTTTTTTGGTCAGCTGACCGGTTGCTTTTTCATAAATACCAATTTCGTTGGATTCAAGCACAATTTTATTATCTCCGGTAGTCACCGCAACAGAACCCGTTTCTACGATAACCTGTACCTGAGGCTGGTCATCCCTGGAATCTACGTAAAAGGAAGTTCCCAACACTTCGATTTCTACGTTTTGAGTCGTGATGATGAACGGTCGGGATTCGTCTCTTTCCACTTCAAAAAATGCATCTCCTTTCAATTCAACCTTTCGAGTTCTGCTGGAAAGTTTTTCCGGATATTTTAAAGAAGAAAACTGGTTTAGAGCGATTTGGGAGCCATCTGGCAATTGGTCTTCTTCGATCTCAGTTTGTGCAACAAGCTCTTGATATTCAACAGTACTGATTGACCGGTACAACCAAAGCGAGGCAGCAATCACCAAAGCCACAGCTACTGCAATTCTTAAATAAATATTGATCCTTCGCACCGGTTTTCTTTGAATTGAAACGATATTATTTTTTGGAAATAACTGTCCAGTTACATCACTCCACTCTTTGTCAATGTCTAATTGCTGATAATTTCCTTCGATACCGGAGAGTATCCACGCTTTTTTGAATTGGTTGAATTGAGATTTGTTTTCAGGAGAAGACAAGACCCATTGTTCCAGGCGCTTCACTTCCGAATCGCTTGCTTCCCCACTCAAATATTTTGGTATGAGGTCAATGAAATCAATATGATTTTTGTCTTCTGCCATTATAAATTTTTATAATTTAATTGGGCTGTCCATAGTTTATGGTATTTATAATACACCGAAATCCTGTTTTACCCTATGTTTTATAAAAAAAATCTTCACTTAATTTAACCAACCATAGATCAGTAGTAAAATATAGGCATAATCCTCCAAATTCGCCCGCAAACTTTTCAATGCTCTAGACATATGTGCTTCAACGGTTTTAACCGAAATAGCCAGTTCCTCCGCAATGTCTTTGTATTTCATATTTTTAAAACGGCTCATCTCAAAAACCAAACGGCACTTTTCAGGCAATTCGTCCAATGCTGCCGCCACTTTGTCCTTCAGTTCTGCTAAAGCAAAAGTATCTTCTTCGAAAGGTATTTCGAAATCGTGAGTTTCCAAATCGAGGATTTCACTGCGGTATTTTTTATGATCCCGAATATAGTTCAAACAGCGATTCCGAACCGAAGTAAACAAATAAGATTGAATGGATTTTTGGAGGTCAATTTTTTCGCGATTTTCCCAAAGGTTGATAAATACTTTTTGGGTTATATCCTTTGCGCTGTCGGTGTCTTTTACAAACTGATAGGCAAAGTTGCACAAATGCACAAAATGCGTTTTGAACAATTGCTCAAATAGCGGTTTGTCGAGTTTTTTATGTTTATCTGAATTTGACATTTGGCATTACAAACATATTTAATATTTCTTTGTCAATTCAAAAAGTTTTGAAATAAAATGTTAAACATTTATTCCATCAGGATTCTAAAATTTAAAAATCCTCTTTTGGGTTTGGTCCAAAAGAGGATTTTTTCTAAAACTCATTTTTTAAAAAAGCTAATCTAAAGCCGGCACAAATGTCATCGTCACCGTTTCACCTTCTTCAACCATGGACATGACAAACTGATCTTTCGTCAGTGAAACGATGTCTGCCGGCTTTTCGGCAGGATTGTCCGGGTCGAATAATTTGTTGGACTGGATTTGATAACGACCGCGCTCGACCTGGCCTTCAGGAGTTTCAAAAGTAGCAAAACCTTCTTTGGTAAATTCAAATGAAATTTTTCCGCCAAAGACTTCTGCCTTAATAACTTTTCCTTCAAAACTGGCTGATTCAAGCACCCACTTTCCAATAATCAGGTCTTTTTGGCTCGACATATTTTGCGTTGTAGAACATGCGATAACCTGAAATAACGTTAAAAAAAGGAAAAAGGATCTTGAAAGTCGTTTAGTCAGTCTCATAAGCATATTTTTATCTATAGAATGGGATGTTTTATTAATATTTGCAATAAACATGCCTTCCCTTTGGCTATCAATTCATTAAACAAAACCCTGAGATGAAAGTGTTGTTCTTTTTTACAGTTTTACTGCTTTCTTTTTTGAGTTGTAAAAATGAATCAACCCAAAAGGTTGAGGCTCAAGAATCTGTTTCAGCTCCTGTTTTCTCCAAGGTTGATTTCCAGAAAATCTTTACTGACAATAATATTAAGGGAGCATTTTTACTATACGATTTAAAACATGATACCACGCTGGTTTTTAATGAGCCAAGAACAAAAATCGATTATCTTCCTGCATCTACTTTCAAAATAATCAACTCTTTAATAGCTCTGGAAACCAGAGTAATAAAAGACGAAAAAGAAATGATAGCTTGGGATGGTGAAAAACGATTCGTAAATGAATGGAATCGAGACCAGAATCTTCAATCAGCCTTCAAATACTCTGTGGTTTGGTTTTACCAGGAACTGGCACGCCGAATTGGTGAAGATCGAATGCAACATTACATCGATATAGTCGCTTATGGTAATCAGAATATAGGTGGTGGAATTGATCGATTTTGGTTGGAAGGAAATATCCGGATTACAATGCAGCAGCAAATTGATTTTTTGAAAAGAATACATCAAAATGACCTTCCTTTTTCCCAGCAGACAATAGATATTGTAAAAGAAATCATGATCCATAAAAAAACCGAAGATTATGTTTTAAGAGCAAAAACAGGCTGGGCTGCTCGCGTCAAACCAAACATCGGATGGTTTGTGGGGTACCTTGAACGAAAAGATAATGTCTATTTTTTTGCAACTAATATTGATATTTTAGAAAATCAAGACTCAAAGTTTCGAAAAAAAATAACCCTGCAAATCCTGGATCAACTCAACTTGCTCAAACCGTCTCAATGATCGCCGAAATTGGAAAATGGTCGCTATAACCATCTTTTTTGATTCCCCTTTTGCTAAATTCAAATTTTTTAGGACGTTTTTTACTTCCCGGTGCCATGATTTTGGGTTTAAAAATCTCAACGGATTCCTGTTTAAATTGCAGCCCCTGCGCTCCAAAATACAACCCTTTCGAAATGATAAACTGATCCAACATATTCATTGTATTGGTCGCCTGTGAAAAATGGAAAGTCCCTTCGTCAGGAATTCCTAATTTTGGCCACATACAATTGAAAAGATAAGCTTGCTTCCTTAAATATGCAGAAGGAGACGGGATTTTGGAACCCCTCGATTTTTTAATAGGTTCTTCGAGATGATCTACTCCGTTAGACGCCTGCAAAAAATCTAACATGCTACGGTCAAAGGGTTCATCATTAAAATCTCCCATTAACAACACATTTTTATCCCAGTAATTATTGAGTAAATTCAAAGACTTCTGGGTTTTTGTTAAAGCCATAAATTCAGCTTTTGGTATTTTGAGGATTCGATCGATCAATCGTCCACAATGACTCGCAACAGTAAGTCGATAAGGTTCACTTTCAAATTTTCCGCGACTTCGGGAAGGCCAGTGATTGACCAATACCGTGATTTTTGCATCATTTTCTTTAACTCTCAGCGGTACTTCAAACACATCTCTGGTCTTATATCTCAAGTGAACTAAGTGCCCCACAGGCTCTCCGTCAGGTTCAAAGACCTTTTTGGAGTAGATCAAAGAAGTATCAATTCCACGAATATCCGGGCTTTCAACATGAGCTACTTTATAATCATCCCGATCAATCAGGTCAATCAGCTTTTCAGCCAGTTTTTTATTTTCAATCTCACAAAGGCCCAGTAAATCAGGCTTCTGTTCATCGTGCATCAGATTAATCACAGCAGCAAGGTTTTCGATTTTTTTGTTCATCACTGCTTCTGTCCAGCCATTTTCGGCAGTAAAACCCAAATCAGCCGCGATCTCCGAGATTTCTGAGTCAAACAAATTTTGAAGATTCCAAAAGGCAATTTTTATTTCAGCCATATCAGCAACATTTTAGATGGTTTTTGGTTAAAAAGTAAGTGGTTTAAAACTTAATGATCTATTATGGATTAATGTATAAATAGTTACATTTTTTAAGATTAAGTTAGTTAATATTTTTTGAATCAGTTGTAAAAATGAAATTCAGTTTGAAATAGCTTCACACAGATATTTAATCTGCGCTGAAAGGAGCAAATAAGCATTTTAAAAATAAATTGTTAAAACCACTTTAAAAACGTAATTTTGCAGTCGATTTCTGAAAACATATAAAAATTAATTTAAATGGAAAAGGTACAAACTAGCCTGAAATACAAAGTCAAAGACATCTCTCTTGCCGATTGGGGAAGAAAAGAAATTGAACTAGCCGAGGCCGAAATGCCTGGTTTAATGTCACTTCGCGAGCAATACGGAGATTCAAAACCGCTCAAAGGAGCCAGAATCGCCGGTTGTCTTCACATGACCATTCAAACAGCCGTTTTGATCGAAACTCTTGTTGAATTGGGTGCTGAAGTGACCTGGTCTTCCTGTAATATTTTTTCCACTCAGGATCATGCTGCTGCTGCAATCGCCGCCGCTGGTATTCCGGTTTACGCCTGGAAAGGAATGACCGAAGAGGAATTTGACTGGTGTATCGAGCAGACGCTTTTTGCTTTTGAAGGCGGACAACCTTTAAATATGATTTTAGATGACGGTGGAGATTTGACAAACATGGTTTTGGACAGATATCCTGAACTGGTTGATGACATCAGAGGAATCAGCGAAGAAACTACAACCGGAGTACACCGCCTTTATGATAGAGAAAAGAATGGCACTTTGAATTTGCCTGCGATCAATGTCAATGATTCTGTTACTAAATCCAAATTTGACAATAAATACGGCTGTAAAGAATCATTGGTTGATGCAGTCAGAAGGGCTACAGATATCATGATGGCTGGAAAAGTTGCTGTCGTTGCTGGTTATGGCGATGTTGGAAAAGGATCCGCAGCTTCATTGAGAGGAGCGGGATGCCGTGTGATTGTTACTGAAATCGATCCTATCTGTGCGCTTCAAGCTGCTATGGATGGATTCGCAGTCAAAACTATGGAAAATGCGATCAAAGAAGCAAATATCATTGTTACAGCTACCGGCAACAAAGATATCATTGAGGAAAAACATTTCAAAGCGATGAAAGACAAAGCCATCGTTTGCAATATTGGTCATTTTGACAACGAAATTGACATGGCATGGCTGAATGGTACCTATGGAAATACCAAAGTAGAAATCAAACCGCAAGTGGACAAATACACGATTGACGGCAAGGACATTATCGTTTTGGCAGAAGGTCGTTTGGTGAATTTAGGCTGCGCGACAGGTCATCCTTCGTTTGTAATGTCAAATTCTTTCACCAATCAGACATTGGCACAAATCGAGCTTTGGAATAACACAGATAACTACGAAAACAAAGTTTATACTTTACCAAAACACCTTGATGAGCAAGTAGCACGATTGCATCTGGCAAAAATTGGCGTTGAGTTAGAAGAATTGACACAGGATCAGGCGAATTATATTGGGGTTAAAAAAGAAGGGCCATACAAGCCTGATTATTACAGATATTAATATTTTAAAATTCTAACCAAATAGAGAACAGTCGTTGCTAAGTATTGTAACGACTGTTTTATTTATTTAACAATTTACAGGAATTGATTTCGATTAATTTCCTTTATCTTTCATAGTAATTTCAATCACTTATCCATTGCTTCCAATGGAAACATAACCAATTATTATGAAGCTTAACCTTTTTCCCACCATTTTATTCACCTGCGTTTTTTTAATTTTTAATTCTTGTAAACAAAAAGAGCACAACCTTACAACTCAGACTGCAACTGAGAATGAATATACCTATGAATATGTTACAGGTGATTTATCAAAAACCAGAGTATATACACTCGAAAATGGTTTAAAAGTATATTTAAGTGTATACAAAGACGAACCACGCATCCAAACTGCAATTCCGGTTAAGGCCGGTGGAAAGTTTGATCCTGCAACATCAACAGGTCTGGCCCATTATCTTGAACATATGATGT
The DNA here is from genome assembly GCA_028277915.1 of Saprospiraceae bacterium. Classification (GTDB taxonomy): domain Bacteria; phylum Bacteroidota; class Bacteroidia; order Chitinophagales; family Saprospiraceae; genus JAHDHW01. The sequence continues at coordinate 5,070 of JANQFJ010000210.1, read as the reverse complement.
TTAAAGGTACTTCGACCTTTGGTACTAAAAACTGGGAAGCTGAAAAGATGCTTCTAGATAGCATTGAACAAATGTTTGAACATTATCGAACGCTCACTGACATAGATGAAAGAAAGGAATGGTACAAAAAAATTGATGAGGTTTCCAATGAAGCTTCCAAGTATGCTATCGCAAATGAATATGACAAAATGGGCTCTTACCTGGGATATAGTGGTACGAATGCATATACAACAGAAGATCGGACTGTTTACATTAACAACATCCCTTCGAATCAATTGGAAAACTTTTTAGAAATCGAATCCGAACGATTTAGTATGATAGTAAACCGATTGTTTCATACTGAACTAGAAGCAGTCTATGAAGAAAAAAACCGGTCTTTAGACAATGATTATTGGAAAGCGTTTGAAGCGATGTACAAAAACATGTTTACTCAACATCCCTATGGAACACAGACAGTTATTGGCACGATTGAACACTTAAAAAATCCTTCTATCAAAGATATCAGAGCTTATTTTGACAAGTATTATGTTCCAAATAACTTCGCTATTTGTTTGGCTGGAGATTTCGACCCTAATGAAGCAATCATGCTAGTGGATAAATATTTTAGTAAACTTTCATCCAAGCCAGTTGAAGAATATGTGGCAGTTGAAGATCCTCCAACTACTGAAAATCGTGAAGCCACGGTATGGGGGCCTGATAAAGACCGTATCAGCCTGGGTTTTCGATTTGACGGAACTTCAAGTGATGATTATATCAAACTTCAGGTCGTGGATTATTTGCTCAATAATAATGTTGCAGGACTCATTGATCTAAACTTGATCCAGAAACAAAAGGTACTAAATGGAGGAACATATGTCAACAACATGAATGATTATTCCATCCACACTTTTTGGGGAGAACCTAAAGAAGAGCAAACATTGGAAGAGGTAAAAACCGAATTGGTTGGTCAACTGGAAGTATTAAAGAAAGGTGAATTTGAAGATTGGCTGATCCCTGCAGTCATTAGAGAATTCAAGAAATTCCAGATGCAAGCACTTGAGAGCAACTGGTCACGCTGCAATGATATGGTCATGGCTTTTACCAATAATATGGATTGGCGTGATTATGTAGACCAAATAAACAAAATGGAAAAATTGACCAAACAGGATATTGTTACTTTTGTCAATGAGAAGTATGCAAATCATGTGGCTGTTTATAAAAAAAATGGAGAAGATCCCAATAAAATAGAAGTTGAAAAACCCTCAATAACAAAGGTAGATCTCGACCGAACTACGCAATCTGAATTTTTCAAAAAAATTCAAGCAAGAGATTTAGATAGACTCCAACCTGCTTTTCTCGATTATGAAAAAGATATCAAAAAAACAGCATTAAAAGGAGGGGTTCCTCTTTTAAGCAAACAAAATACTGAAAATGAATTGTTTAGCTTGTATTATCTTCTCGAAACGGGAACTAATGAAAATCCTAAAGTGAAATACGCCTTAGACTATCTCAAATATTTGGGAACAGCAGAACTCAGTGGTGAAGATTTCAAAAAGGAAATGTATAAATTGGCTTGTGACTTTAATGTTTCTTCTTCAAATGAGCGTATCTATGTTGTCCTTTCGGGTCTCAATGAAAGTATGGAGGCTGCAGTCAAATTATTTGAAGATCTGTTAGAAAACCCCAAAGGTGATGATGAGGTATTGAAAAATATGATATCGGATGCTCATAAAGAAAGGTCAGATGCGAAAAAAGCAAAAGGGAGAATTTTGTGGGGTGGGCTGATGAACTACGCTAAATATGGCGCAAGTTCTCCATTTACAAATGTATTATCCAACGAAGAATTGAACTCCCTTAAATCTGAAGAATTGATTGACATCATCAAAGACATCAATAAAACAGAGCATATGGTCATGTATTACGGTCCGCAAAGTTCTGACAAAATTGTCGCTTTACTGAACCGGCTTCACCGAGTTCCTGAAACATTAAAAGCTATCCCTGAGAAAAAAGAATTTGCTTCTCTGGATACAGAGCAGCCAAATGTGTTTTTCTCACATTATGATATGGTGCAATCTGAAATGGTTTTACAAAGCCGTGGTCCACAATATAATTCTGAGATTACTCCGGAAATCCAGTTGTTCAATGAGTATTTTGGCGGTGGCATGTCTTCCATTGTATTTCAGGAATTGAGAGAAGCCCAGGGATTAGCTTATTCTGTTTTTTCAAGGTATAACTCGGGTTCAAAAGTAGAAGATGATGACTATATGATGGCTTATATAGGCACTCAGGCTGATAAACAAAAAGAGGCTTTGGAGGCTCTAGTTGATCTTTTAAACAATCTTCCTGAATCCGAGAAAAATTTTGATAATGCAAAAAAAGCCATTCTAAATAAAATTGAAAGCAACCGCATTACCAAGTCAAGAGTGCTTTTCAATTATCTGGGTGCCCAGCGCAAAAACCTTGATTATGACATTCGTAAAGATGTTTATTCCAGAGTGAAAGATATGACCTTTGAAAACTTGAAATCCTTTCACAACAAATACATAAAGGATAAGAAATACAATATTGCTGTAGTTGGTGATCGCAAGAAAATGAATTTTACAGCACTGAGCCAATACGGTGAAGTAACAGAACTTTCCCTTGACGAGATATTTGGATACAAAGAAAACACCTTGCAGGTACTCAATTAGCAGGACATAATAATCCTAAAGATTTCATCGGCATTCATTTGACCAGACGCCTAAAAAACAGTCATTGCAAATATTATGAAGACTGTTTTTTAGGCTTATTTTACTACAAGATACTGCTCGAGGATGACATCATTTGATTTGATAGTCAGCAAGTACTTTCCAAAAGGCATCCTACGCATATCGATTGACCTCAGATAATTTCCTGAACGCTGATTGGGATATTTGCTAACATCATAAACCTTTTCCTGATGATCAACGAGTTCGATGGAGATATCCGCCATCCGGTTTACTACATATTTTGCACGAATCATCCCATTTTTTGGGTCCGGATGCAATTTTTTAAGATGCTGAAATTGATAATTAGTTTCTACAAATTCAACAGCCGGGGTTATTCTGGGGCTGCCATAAGGTGGAATGTGTTTGATTCGGTAGGAAAGAAAAACAGGGCTACCTTTAAATCCCCTGTCAATCACTTCATAAGAATTGCTACCACTGCGGGAGCCTACAACCGATGCCACGGTTTGAAAATTATTACCGTCGATAGTTCGTTGAACTTCAAAGGCTTCTTTTTCAGAAGATTCATTCTCTGTTGTCCATCGAATAGCTACCTCATTGCCAGCAAAGCTGGTTGAAAAATCAACAATCTCCAAATTACTTTCTTTAGCAATCAATGGATTATTGATTCCTCCTTTATCATGGTCAATTATTACTACAGAGCCATTGCTTGGTTCCCAGATTTTCAGTCCTTTTGGTATTTCAAAAACATTTTCAGAATCAATAAAAGAAACATCCGAAGCATTATCAGTTTTAACTGTCCGCACTTCAATTCGATCCATATCGACAAAGATCCACTTAAACTGATTGAAGCTCGCGCTGTTCCTGGTCCATTTTTTATTATCATTGTTTGGGCGCAGCGGCGCTCCCCAACAACCTTCTCCAATATAAACTGTCCCTCTTTGATCATCCCTGATGAACCCCTCATCGCTACCTCTTTCTTTGGAAGGGCGAATCGGATAGGTCCATTTTACAACATGAGCATCAGATTCAACAACTAAATTCATATGATATTTATAAAACAAGCTCCCCCAATTGTAAGCCTGTGTATTGCGCTCAGCTTTTCTGGAAGTATGCGGACGGATGGCAAAATGGTACTGCGCTGTCTTCCAAATAAAATTTTCATGTGCCTGCAAATCCCCTTCAAGCCATATTTTTTGATTTCCTCCTGATGCAATCAATGAGTTGAGCGTATAAATCCTCAACAAATTACCGCCAAGCGATAGCGCATAATATACCTTTTCGGAAGGCACATCAAAGAGATCGACAAGTGTTTTGTTAGATGATTCATGATTACCACGGGTTGTAATAATCGGAATCATATGACCATCCGGCCCAATGGTCAATTGCCAGTCTTCAAACCACAACTTCCATTGAGAAGTTCTGTCACCTCCGGTCATATCCCCACCAAACATCACACAATGTGGTCGCAATTTAGCTACTAATTTATTCGCATTTTGACGAGCTTCACGGAAATTCCTGGAGTCTCCTCCAGCTATGATCGAAAGTCTTTCGTAAGGATTATCTGGTGCTGTTTTAAAAGACATCCGCATACTATGCCCTTCGCTATCTTTTATGATAAAATAATAGGTCGTATTCGGGAGCAAATATTTCAATCGAACAAAATGATTGTTCATCCCTTTGGAGTAAATTACTTTATCCGGCCTTTGTGAGAAAGAATAGGAAGCAACATCTTCCCCATGATCTACTACATCGTAAAAAAGTATTGGTGTTTTTCCGCTTATTTGGTTCCAACCTATGACCATTGAAGTCGCAGGGTCTTGCCGCCACATGCAGCGGTATTTGTCAGTTTTGGCAAACAAACTGATTCCACTAAATAGCAAAACCAAAATGAGTATCTTGTTAACAAACTTACTCATGGGATATTAAAATTTATTCAAATATAAAAAAGTTTGTTAAATATAAAACAGACTTCGTTTAACCTATTTTAGTTAAAAATGAAAGACCTGCTTTCCAATTCACATCGGTTATGGGATGATAAAATGGCTATGCCAAAGAAATGACTGCCATTTTTTTACGCCATTTTTTTTCAAAAGGTGCTTTTTCATTAAATTTTAATCCAAAATTTAATTTTTCAAAAAATCAAACCGTAATTTTAGTCCTTCAAATTACAGGACAAATCTACTGCCAATAAAAACTTAAATTAGAATGATAAAAGATACCCAAGTTTCGGAGCTTGTAGCAAGAGAATTAGAACGTCAGCGCAATGGAATTGAGCTGATTGCATCTGAAAATTTTACCAGCCAGGAAGTTTTAAATACTGTCGGAACCTGCCTCACCAATAAATACGCCGAAGGTTATCCACGGAGGCGATATTATGGTGGCT
>JANQFJ010000182.1 GCA_028277915.1 Saprospiraceae bacterium | reverse complement strand
TATGTTGCCATTCGACTTCTTTCATAAAAGTGGGCATTATTCCAATAATCTTGCCTTTGTTGGCTGAAACGGTATCGGCCAATTGACCCATCAATCCTTTTGCTCCACCGCCGAAAAGTATTTCAATATGCTGTTGGACCAATATTTTGGCAATCTTTTCTGCTCCTTTAAAAAAGGCAGAGTCAATCTTATCACTAGAGGCACAATAAATTGTGACTTTTTCAATTTTTTTAGTCATTTTATTACAGTTTCAAAATTAGGGTATGAAGAGTCTGTTTTGGCTAGAATACCAAATTATTATTTTTTTTTGAAAGGCAATACTTTTTTTAAAATAAACTGATCTGGTCCCCTCCACGATACATATCGAGATCAGGACCCCTGGTTTCAACATCACAGTGTTTTTTTATTTGATCGAAGAGGTATAGTGCCAGCTCAGGAGCTAGAATGTTTCCCGGCTCATGAGTAAAAAAATAGACGCTGGACAAACCATTTTCCAGCCAGGTTTTGATTCTTGAGACCCATTCATCAATCCTTTCAAAGTCGGTGGGATGGAGGTTGTTTCCAACAAATCTGATCAACACAGTATCAGTTGTCAGACGAAGGTGCAGAACGTCTCTTCTTCCAGCTACATCGGTAATCACAGGAGAGATTAGGTATTTTTCAAACATTCCAAAAATTGTTTCAAACGCTGTTTCATCATTAAACCAACTTTCATTGCGCAACTCTATTGCAAGTGGAATATGCTTCGGGAAATTTTTTATAAAATGTTCCAATAAATTGATTTTGTTACTTCCAAAATAGGGTGGGAGCTGAATGAAGCAACAACCCAATTTGTTTTTAAGCTGCTGGATTGCGCTACAAAAAGCGGTCACATTTCCACTACCATACCCAAGATCTCGACTGTGACTGATGACCTGGGGAATCTTCGGACAAAATCGAAAATCATCAGGAGATGCGGCTTTCCAGATTGCAATGGTATCATCGGAAGGAATTCTGTAGTGCGTTGTGTTTAATTCTATAGTGTTAAATTGTGTAGTATAATATTTTAAAAATTCTGCTGGTTTACTGCCTTTTGGATAAACCTTTCCGATCCATTCTTTCATGCTCCAACCAGTACATCCTATATATATGATTGGTTTTTTATCGGTGTGAGGTAGCGTATCAAGGAGTTTGATTGTTCCTGTGGGGACTTCAGGCAACTGAAAATTGACTTTTGAAATATCTTCCACTTTTCCAAATTTCATTGAGTCGAAATATATTTTTTGAAATATTTAGAATTTATTGAAAGCGTTTCTAAAAATAGCCTTTATCTTTTAATTTTTATTGTTGAAATAGGTCATTTTTTTACAACATAAACAATCTTATTTTAACTTTTCTGAGCTAGTTTTCTAACTTTGTTGCTTCGTGGTAAAAGCTAATTTTTGGCTTTGAATTTGAAAATTGTATAAAACTCCAAACCTATAAATAATATGGAAAATCGTTTGCAAATTGCTGCTGGAAACTGGAAAATGAACAAGACTTACAGTGAAGGAATTGAACTGGTAAAAGAATTGATCGAAAGAACCAAAGAAGGGAGAGCAATGGTAATTCTTGGAGTTCCGTTTATTCACCTTAAAGGTGTAGCTGATTTGATTGCCAGCGCTGATTCTACGGGTGGCCAAACTTCAAGCATTAAATTGGCAGCACAAAATTGCCATTATGAAGAGAAAGGTGCTTTTACAGGAGAAATTTCGGTGGACATGCTTTTGTCTGTTGGTACGGAATATGTTATTTTAGGCCATTCGGAACGGAGAGAACATTTTAAAGAATCAAATGAAATCCTATCAAAAAAAGTAGAGCACGCAATCTCAAAAGGAATTGCACCGATTTTTTGTTGTGGCGAATCATTGCGTATTCGCAAAGCAAAAATTCACGTCGATTTCGTTTCTAATCAACTGAATGAAGGGTTGTTTCATCTAAGCAAAGAAGCATTTTCGAAAGTGGTTATTGCTTACGAACCGATTTGGGCAATTGGCACCGGAGAAACTGCTACTCCCGAGCAGGCTCAAAGTATGCACAAAGAAATCAGAACTTTGATTGAGCGTAAATATGGAAAAGACGTGGCTCAAAATACCTCTATCCTATATGGCGGAAGTGTGAAGCCCGACAATGCAAAAGATTTGTTCAGCCAGCCTGATGTTGATGGTGGCTTGGTGGGAGGAGCTTCGCTCAATGCTGATGATTTTGTAGCAATTATCAACAGTTTTTAAAAATCATACTACTAAAAAAAGGATCATCAATTCGCTTACAAAAAGTGTAACTTATTTGTATAAAAAATACAACTTTTTTAAGCATTTTAGGAACAAAATTTTTATATTGCGAAAAATCTTTATAAAAACCAGACAAAATGGCTTTGAATAGTATTGTTACTCAACGATTTATAAAGTGTCACAATAAACTTCGCGAAGAAAATCGAATTCGTTCCAGCCGGCAATTTGCTTTATCTCTTGATTATTTGCCACAAAGTTTAAGCGAAATCCTGAAAGGACGACGGGATGTCACCATTGAATTGCTTAGAAAAGCGGTAGAGACTTATAAGATCAATCCGGTTTATGTCTATACCGGCGAAGGGCCGATGTTTATGAGTGCTGAAGATCATAAAAGTTTTCGAGTACTGACCATTGTAACCAATGCGCAGGATGATGAACGCATCGTGCATGTTCCGGTACCTGCTCAGGCAGGTTATGCTGGAGAGATGGCCAATCCGACATTTGTGCAGGATTTACCGACCTTTACGCTTCCCGATTACAAATATAAAGTTGGCACGCACAGGTCATTTGATGTAGCCGGGGATAGTATGGAGCCTACACTTTTTGAAGGAGATAAGGTGATTTGTAGCTATTTGGAGCCTACTTTATGGGAATCTTCTTTGAAAGATAACTATGTATATGTGATCGTAACGAGGGGAGATGTTGTTGTGAAAAGATGTTACAATAAACTCAAATCCGAAAAAGTTATAGAATTGGAATCGGATAATAAGTTTTATGAAACTTACAAGGTAGGTGTTGGCGATATCAGGGAAATATGGTACGTGCGAGCCAAAATCAGTCCGTTTTTGCCGTCACCCGGAAATATTCAAAATAATTTGCATGATAAAATGAATCAACTGGCGAGCACGGTTGCGAAACAATCAAAGCTCATCAATAATTTGAGCGAAACAATCAATAAATTAGTCGATAAACAGGAAGATTAACAAACTATGTGACAACCCTTTCAGCAATCCAAACGTTGAAAGGGTTTTAAACTTTACGCAAAAATTATGAGTAAATCTATCAAAGGAAAAGTAACTTATCAGGATATCGGAACAGGATGTTGGGGGATCATCGACGAAGCCGGTCATGAATGGCGTGTGGTTAATATGCCGGAACAGTTAAAATTTAATGGGAAAAAAGTCATCGTCAGAGCTAAAGCAGCTAAAGAAGAATTTTCAGCTTTTATGTGGGGAGATCCGATCGAAATTGTTTCTTTTTCAACATCATAAAGCAGAAATTCAAATCCATTCAAGATTTGTCACCGTTTTCTCATCAATTATATTTCCAGTGTGTTTTGTTGATTTGGGCTCAATCAATAGGATATAAACCTCTTCGCCATTCGTTCTAGGTCGGTGTTCCACACCTTTTGGAACGATTATGATTTCACCGGGATTTATCGTTTCAGTCCTATCTCTGAAGTCAATAAAAAGAGTCCCTTTTTGGACTATGAAAAGTTCATCTTCGTTTTTATGGCTATGCCAGACAAAATCATCTTTTACTTTAGCAATTTTGATAAATTGATCATTCAATTCTCCAATGATTTTAGGCGTCCAAAATTCGTTGAACATTTCATATTTGTTGGCAAGATTAATTGTTTTCATTTTTAAACAAGGTTTATTTCCCGTTGGTACTTCGGTTCTGTTTCCAGTTTGATTGTATAGACTTAGGAGCTTTCAATTTATTTAAATTGTCTTCAAAAACAATGGTTGAAAGCATGGCGGCTAATTCAGCTTCTACCGGATCACCAGATTTCATCACTTTTGAATCAAAATATTTTCCAACAAAATGGGTATTAAATTGGCCACTCAAAAAAGCTGGATGTTTAAAAACGAATTTCCCAAAAGCGAGTGTCGTTGCAACGCCTTCAATTTCATACAGATCAATGGCTTCCAGCATTTTCTGAATAGCTTCGTGACGATTGGAACCATAAGTAATTAATTTCGACAACATAGGGTCGTAATAAATTGGAATGTCCATTCCTTCAGCGTAGCCATCATCAAGGCGTATTCCGTCACCTTCAGGCTTATTATATTTTGTTAGTTTACCAACATTTGGCAAAAAGTCATTCGCGGGGTCTTCGGCATATACACGCAATTCGAGCGCATGACCTTTAATTTTAAGGTCTTTTTGGGCAAAGCCTAATTTTAATCCCCTGGCAATTTTAATTTGTTCCTCAACCAAATCAATTCCACTAATAAATTCAGTTACAGGATGTTCAACCTGCAAACGGGTGTTCATTTCCAGGAAATAATAATTTAGATTTTCGTCAACTAAAAATTCCACAGTTCCTGCCCCTTTGTAATTACATGATCTGGCGACATTGATGGCATCATTGCCCATAGATGCTCTTATCTCAGGAGTTAAAATAGCAGATGGCGCTTCTTCAACTACCTTTTGATGCCTCCTTTGCACACTACACTCTCGTTCAAAAAGATGGACCGTATTACCAAATTCATCCGCCAAAACCTGGATTTCAATATGCCTTGGAGAGGATATGTATTTTTCTATAAAGACTGAACCATCTCCAAAAGAAGAAACTGCTTCACTTATAGCGCGATTCATTTGTTCTTCCAAATCTTCAATTTTTTCCACCACTCGCATTCCTTTACCACCGCCACCTGCAGCGGCTTTTATAAGAATCGGGAATCCAATGTCTTCTGCAATTGATTTGGCAATTTCGACATCTGTGATCGCTTGATCTATACCCGGAACCATTGGAATATTGTATTTTTTAACAGCATCTTTCGCAGCTAATTTGTTACCCATAATTTCTATTGACTCAGGAGAGGGCCCTATAAAAGTAATTCCATTTTTTTCTACTGATTCGGCAAATTGGGCATTTTCACTTAAAAAACCATAACCCGGATGAATGCCTTCGACATTAAGCTTTTTAGCAGCTTCAATAATTTTATCTCCTCTAAGGTAGGATTCCGTGGAAGGCGGTGGACCTATGCAGATTGATTCGTCAGCAAAGAGGACATGTGGCGCGTTTCGATCGGCCTCTGAGTAAATTGCCACAGTCTGAATGCCCATTTTGTGGGCTGTATGCATGACTCTGAGCGCTATTTCTCCGCGGTTAGCAACTAAAATTTTGTTCATATTAATCTGGTGTTAAAAGTCCTGCATAATTAATCAAAATTGCCGGATTTCAAATATTTTTTTGTTTTATTTTTTCATTGAGTAATTGTACGAACTGGGAGGCAATTTTGTTTTCAAAACGCAGCGTTTCAATAATTTTGATCCACCTGATCCCTTGAATGGCATTTGTCAGCCAGATTTCGTCAGCTTGTTCCAAATCCAATAGCTTAATTGAAGTTTCGTGGGTTTCCAATTCTTTTGATTTTGCAATTTCAAGAATGGTCTTTCGCATGGTCCCGTCAACGCATCCTTCGGATAGGGCAGGGGTTAAAAGTGAATTATTTTTAAAAATAAAAACATTTGAACTGGTCAATTCTGAGACATTTTCGCTAGTGTTCAACATTAAACAATCATCAAATCCCTTTACCTGACAATAGATCCCAGCTAAAATATTAGGCAAGCTATTGCAGGTTTTTAGATTGGAAAGAACATGCTGTTGAATTTTTATTTCATTAAAAATTCCTACTCGAAGACCATTTGAGTTCAATTTGAAAAAAGAATCGTTCAGTTGACTGCAGGTGATCAAAAATTCAGGGTGGTTCGTTTTGGGCGTATAAAAACCTCCAGAAGATCGAAAAACCGTTAAACGAACTCGATGATTTCCTAATTCACCGATTAATTTTTGGATTTCATTTTTAAAAAAAGACACTGAAAAATATTCGGGAACATCCATTTTCAAGACAAGCATTCCTTTTTTCAATCGGTCAAAATGATATTCAAGAAATGGAACTTGACCATCAAAAACTCTAATTGTTTCAAACAATCCGTCACCATAGTTGAAAACCCTGTTTTCAGTCGAGATTACCGCTTGATCAGTATTTAAAATTTTTCCGTTGAAATTGATTTCTTTACCCAATAGTTACTTTTTTTTAAAGCTCAAATCAAATCCTACCTACTTTTGACGTACTGGACTATAGCAGTGCGGACATCATTCAGCGGATTGTTTGGATCGTCGTTGTCTGATTCAGTGATTTTGATAATGCCCTCACTTTCTCTACTCAATGATTTGATATCAATTCCCAATAAAAGATATTCACTGACGATTACTGCATATTCTTTTTCCGGATTTAAAGGAACATTATTTACTGTCCAGGAGTTGCTCTGTTTATTGTGCTCAATCTTGTCCCATTGGAGGTATGCCCCTTTACCTTTTTTTGACAATCCCTCGTCAAGAACTTTTTTCAAAAGTTTTCCGGTCATTTCCACTTTTGCAATTTTTCCGCCGTATGGCAATGCCCGGATTATGTCTAATTGTGAAATAGTGCCGGAAAGCTGGTCATCCAAACGGATTGAGCCACTATTTACAATCGAACAATCATTTTTGTCTTCAAAAGCTTCAGACATTGCTTCAGTTACCAAATGTCCAAGATTGGTCTGTTTGTTACGAACACTTTTTTCTCTACCGTCAAGCGGTTCGTCAACTTCGATCAGAATATCATTGGGATTGAAACCCAATGCTTCAAATTTTTCATCAGCAAGGTCTGTCCATTTTTTTACGACTTTACTGACTTCTGTGTCAAGTTCGATATTTTCATTTAAGGCAACTAATTTATGACTGAGTGTTGTTTTTCCATTTTTTGTATTGTGTTTGATGCGATGAACGTAAGCCGATTTAGCGTTAGCATCGGCTTTTGTAATAACCACATTATCTACTTTGTGTATCATATTGTCATGGTCATGGCCACCCATAATAAGTGGCGCTTCTGGTGTCATTTCTGCTAACTCCATATCATCTTCGATGTCGAGATGTGTTAATCCCAGTACAACATCAGTTTCATTCGTCAATTGTCTGTAAGCATCAAATGCTTTTGGAATGGCATATTCATAAACGACCCAATCCTTTGGATTTGAATCAATACAGGCGGTAAAAAAACCTATTTTCATTTTTGTGCCGTCGGTATCTGTCACTTCCCAGGTCCAGGTTTTAGGGATATTTTCCTTTACTCCGTCTTTCATTTTATAAAATGGCTGTACACCTTCTTCAGTTTTATGAAAAACATTGGTAGATATCCATTGAAATTGAGATTCGTTGATTCGCTGTTGCAATTCATGTTCTTTTATGTCAAACTCATGATTGCCAAAACAAACCAGATCAATTCCAGTATGATTCATCACATCAACCATGTGCCGGCCTTTGATTTTTTCCTTATCATCGAAAGGTAGTGTAGCAATTACCGAAGGATTAAGAAAGTCCCCTGCCAGTACGGTAAGGATGTTTGGATTTTCGGCTAACAATTGATTTCTCAATTCGGCAAGTCTGGCCATACCACCGACTTTGCCCGCTTCCAGGGGAGCAATTTCATAAACATCATTGACTTGTAGAATAATGACTTCTATTTTTCCATCATCTTTTGACTGAACACTTTTCTTACTTCCGGTGCATGAAAAAATAAAAGCTAAAGATGCAAGAATAATTATTTTCAAAGATTTCATAAGGGTTGAGCTTTTGATATTCGTATAATTTCAAATATAGCCTTTTCAAGACAAAAAAATACTTCTTTACTGGATATTGAGGAGCTATTATGATTTGAAAAAATTCCTATTTGTTTTTTACCTTAGCGACGCATTCAATAGCAAGAAATTATGGATAAAAATGTTGTAATTCCAAAAACACTTTGGATCCCAGGTGAATCCTTCATTAAAAATTCAAACCTATATCATTATAAAAATTGGTTGCAATCCAATTATGATTTATACCTTGAAGATTATTCACAAATTTGGGAATGGTCAGTTACTAATCCTGCTGTATTTTGGGAAAGCATTTGGAAGTATTTTGATGTTATTTCGCATTCGCCATATACTGAGATTATGTCAGATGATGAAATGCCTGGTATCCAATGGTTTAAGGGCAGTACTCTGAATTATGCAGAACATGTATTTCGTAGTAAAAATGATGATTATCCCGCAATTATTTTTAAATCTGAGCAGCAAGAATTGACTGAAATTAGTTGGGATGAATTGTATTCTAAAGTTGCTGCTTTCCAGGCTTTTTTAAAAAATGCAGGTGTTAAAAAAGGTGATAGAGTTGTGGCTTTTTTGCCAAATATCCCTGAGGCTACAATTGGTTTTTTAGCTACTATTTCAATCGGTGCGGTATGGTCATGTTGTTCTCCGGATTTTGGAGTCAACAGTGTCGTTGACCGATTTTTACAGATTGAGCCCAAAGTTTTAATTGCTGTAGATGGTTATCAATACAATGGCAAACCATACCCAAAGGCTGAAGAAGTCAATGAGATCAAACAGCGGATTGATTCAATTGAAACGGTGGTGTATGTCCCTTACCATGATATGGAAAGCACTGAATCGGATGTTTCGGGATGTGTTCTTTGGGAAAAGGCGATTGAAGAAAAAGTAGATGAAATGATTTTCGAGCCTGTTCCGTTTGAACATCCCATTTGGGTATTGTATTCTTCCGGGACCACTGGCATTCCTAAGGCGATCACACATAGCCACGGTGGTGTATTATTGGAACATTTTAAATACCTGGCTTTCCACAATGACGTTCATACAGGAGAGCGATTTTTTTGGTTTTCAACAACAGGCTGGATGATGTGGAATTTTGTTCAGGCGGCATTGCTTAAAGGTGCAACTATAGTTCTTTACGATGGAAGCCCAGGATTTCCAGACCTTAATTTACTTTGGGAATTTGCTGTGGAAGCGAAAATTAATCATTTTGGGACGAGTGCTCCGTATTTGATTGCTTGCCAGAAAAAAGGGATCGAACCAAAACGGGATTTTGATCTGTCTTCCATTCGTTCGGTCAGCTCTACAGGAGCCCCATTACCGCCTGAATCTTTTGAATGGGTTTATGATCACATAAAAGAAAATGTTTGGCTTTGCTCGATGAGTGGCGGCACAGATGTTTGCACGGCGTTTATAGGTGGTTGTCCTTTTGAGCCGGTTTATGTTGGAGAAATTCAATGCCGAGCATTGGGCTGTAAACTTTTGTCTTACAATGAGTTAGGTGAGCCTGTGACTGATGAAGTAGGGGAGATGGTAATAACAGAAGCCATACCTTCAATGCCTATCTATTTCTGGAATGATCCTGAAAATCAACGATATTTGGCTTCCTATTTTGAAATGTATCCAGGTGGTATTTGGCGTCATGGGGATTGGGTACGAGTAACTTCGAGAGGATCGATTGTGATTTATGGTAGGTCCGATGCGACATTAAATCGCCACGGGATCAGAATTGGAACAAGTGAAATATACAGGGCTATTGACAAAATTGAAGCAATAAAAGATTCTTTGATTATTAACTTGGAATTGAGTGGTGGAAGGCATTTCATGCCCTTGTTTGTGGTAAAAGAGAAAGGTACTCCATTGGATGATAGCTTAAAAAATAAAATCAATAACCAGCTTCGCTCCGAATACACTCCACGGCATGTTCCTGATGAAATAATTGCTGTCGATGAGATTCCATATACTATAAGCGGGAAGAAACTTGAAGCACCCGTCAAAAAAATAATGATGGGAATTCCCGTTGAAAAGGCCGCAAATGTCGATTCTTTAAAGAATCCAAAATCATTGGAGTTTTTTATCGAATTTGCAAAGCGGTTTATAGGTGAGTTTTAAAATTAAGGTTCATATCCTGTTAGAATTTTTGACTTAAACTCACTACTTTGCAACTTTAAAATTAATTAATAACTGAAAAGCCAATTTATATGAAAAATTTAGTTCTAAGCATAATATTACTCCTCCCTTTTGTTGGGTTCGGCCAGAAATTATCTCCGGATTTTACCATTTCTAAATCAGAGCCATTCAAAGTGGTTGATGCTAAAAGCAAAGAATACGTAGCTGTAGAAGATGGCAATTTTACCATTGCTGTTAAAACGGATGGAGAAAGAATTACTATTCAAAAATTTGATGTAAAGGGTATGAAGGAAATTGCGAGAAATGTATATGAAGACTTCCCTAAATATACCAAAATTCAAAAACTTCTGAAAATTGATGGACGAGTTTATTATGTTTTTGAAGCTTATAATAAGAAAGCAAAAACCTTCTCGGTTTATTCCAGAGAAATTGACATTGCCAATACCAGTTTTAATAAGATTAATAAGTTATTTACAACAAAAGGCCCTGTTGTAGTCACAGGAGAAATAAAACAAGCTGCCTCTGCTGGGACCTTTTTCAATTTTGGCATAATGCCAAAGTTTGAAGTTGTTGTTTCTTTTGATGAATCAAAAATCTTAATTAGATATAGAAATAAACCTAAAGTTAAAGATGATTCAAAAAACAAAGATATTTTAGGTTTTTATGTATTTGACAACAAGTTTAATCAAATATGGGGTAAAGAAGTTAAAATGCCGCATACTGAAGAAGACATGAATAATCTGGCGTATAGCGTTACTGGTGATGGTACCGCATTTATGCTTGCTAAAATTAACAAGAGCAAATCTTTTGAATTAATTACAGTTACTGAAGCCGGGTTAAAAAATCAGAAATTACCCATTAAAAAAGGATTGCTATTCGACGAGTTTCATTTAAAAGAAAGTGCAAACGGAAATATTTTAGCAGCAGGTTATTATAATAATGGTACTGAATTTAAAGCTGATTGGACAGGCAGCATGACCCTAAGTAGAAATGTAAATGGTTTATATGTTTTTGAAATAGGAAAAGATGGAATTGTCAATTGGGAGCATGACTATCCATTTTCTTTGAAACTTATCAAGCAATACCTTTCAGACAGACAAAAAAAGAAGGCCGACAAAAGAGAATCAAAAGAAAAAGCTGGGATTAATGACCTATTATTAAGAAATTTTATTGTTAATGATGACGGTAGTATTGTAATTATCGGGGAGGTGAGCTACACCAGGAAAGAAATGTGGATGACTTCTATGACATACGTTACTCACTTCAGCAATATGGTAGTTACAAAAATTGACCCTTCTGGAAATTTAGCATGGCAAAAGAAATTACCTAAGAACCAGGCAGCATTGGCAAATAAATATGAATCTGTAGGAGGTTTAGGTATGAGCTACATACAAGGAGAAGGGGCTCATTATTTGATTTTTGCAGACAATAGAAAGAATGCCAAACTAACAATGGATAAGCCGGCTGAACCGCATAAAGGTGGTTTTGGAGGTTATTTAACAGCATATAAAATCGATGATGATACAGGAGAAATTGAGAAACATTTGATTCTAGATTTAACCGACATTAAAGGTGTAAAAGCTTACCAATTTTATGTCACCAGAATTTTTGAAGCCATGGATAAAACTTTTTTATTAGAGGTATATATTAAAGGCAAAAAAGATATGGTGGTTAAAATGGAATTGAATTAATATCTCTGAATTAATCGGTTGAATAATCGAAAAATGATGGCATGTTTTGTTCATGTACATTTCCTAAAAGCAATTAAATGATTATAAAAGTTCAAGTTAGCGTTTGAAAATACTTCCAGTTTGCATTTTGTTTTTTGTTATGTTCAGTTCTACAATTTGGACGCAACCTCTCAACAAAGCCCCTGATTTAACCAAACAAAAAGTGAAACAGATCGTTGAGTGGGTTCGTCATGATTTTGATCAAAAGGCAAAAGAAGGTGGAATTAGTAGTTTTGATAAAAGAGGGAATCTGATTGCTTATTTTGAAAAAAAAGATTTACCGCTTAAAGACCTAACCTGCACTTTTGATAGGCAAAACAGATTGATAAAAAAAGTCGAGTGGTTCGGGAGTCACCAGATGAGTACTTTTTATGCTTACAAAAAAAATCTGACAATCGAGGAAACCAAATTCAGAGGCAAAACCTACAAGACCTTTTTCTATAAAAACAATAAAAATAAAATTATTGAAAAGAAAACTTACGCCAAAGGACTGGAACTCGGCGATGAGTTTTTGCTAAAAGAACGGGTCTTATTTCATTACAATAAACAAGACAGCCTGAGTGGTGAAAAGATTATGAAATATGACCTCCTGGGGAGACTGAAACATCGTTATGATATTCGAAAAATTCTGCATTATTACAGCTCAAAATCCGGAAGGCGGACAAAGACATTAGAATACGATTTTGATGGAACGTTGATTAATGAGCAGCTTTATGAATACGATAAACGAAATAGACTTACCAGAAAATTCATACTTTTTAAAAATAACAATACTTATAACTCATATGAGTATAAGTACAAAAATGGTAAGATCTGGCAAGCGGTCGCAGAAAGGCCAGGCTATAAAGATGTCAAGGTATATATCGACGGGCGTTTGATTCGGTTACGATCTTACAATGAAGAAAAAATCATTCGGATCGTTGATTACCAGTATTTCTATCATTGATGAAATTGCAAACCCCTTCCAGCATTGTTTGGAAGGGGTTTGTAAAACGGTTCCAGATTAGATTAAAAACGAGCAGTAATTCCTCCAAGAATATTTATTCCATAAGTCGGATATTCTTCCCAGCGTTGTCGTTTGTTATTGGCAATATTATTCAGGTCAAAAAATATCCCGAAGTTCTTAGTTGCCTGATAATGAGCCCCAAAGCTCAGATCAAACAGTCCGTTCAAATTATCTGCCTCGCCATTGGAATTGATGTATGGGATACCATTTTCGATGAATAATTCTCCTTTTATTCGCAATTTATCTTCCATCGTTTTGAGGACTGCTGCGAGATTTACTTCAAGTGCGGGGAGACCCCATGCTTTTGATTCGTTCATTAGGGTATAAACGTTTTGACCAACCGTAAAAATAACGTCTAATCCTTTAATTGGTGATGCATTTAAGGTTCCTTTCAAATAGACTATATCAACAGTGTCATAAAGGATATTAAATCGAAGCGTATCAATTCCATGAGCCATTGAATTTCGTAAAAACAAAGCCAGATCATCTGATTTTTTTAAACCGGCCTGAATTTCATAATCCAGGATTTTAATATTTCCGCGAACCCCTCCGAAGAAATTATGATAGCCGGTATTTTGAATACCAAATCTCGAAACTACGAATGGATTGTAATCAGTAACATTTTTGAAATTATTTTTATAAGTATCACCTTCCCAGCCTGCAAAAGCTGACAGCTGATTTCCAATAATATTGACTGACGCTTCAATATCCGGATAGAAAGTAAATTGGTCTTTGAATGAAGTCAAATTTCCACCAACTTTCACTTTGAACATATCTGCGTGATAAGTAAAGCTGGGCTGGAAATAAAAGTTGTTCAGATTCTGTTTTTCAGTAGTGTCAAAAGTTGTAAAATCAGTGATGATCTTAACAGTCAAAGGATGTGTTTCGTTGAACCACTTCGTTACACCAAGATCGATATCGAGGCTGGTTTCTGAAACTGCAAAATTGTCCACTATATTTATCAAGTTTGCAGCAGCGTGATAGTTTATATCACCTTGGGTACTTTCGCCGTTAAAGAATTTTATACCTAAATTAAAAGTATTAAATCTTTGCCTGATCTCTTCGCGGTTATAGGATTGTTCATCGTGGTTGTAGCCGTAAAAATGAACTTCATTTATATTGTAACCCACATCGCCATTCAGGGCAAACCCTAGTTCGTGAAAGTAGGTTCCGTCAAGACCAATGTCAGTTTTTGCGAACCTTTGATGTTCGATTTCTTTAAAATTTGCTGAATGATGTTTGAAATGTGCACCAACTTCATATTTTTTCGGATCGGCAGAATGAAAAGAAACTTCTCCGTAAGGTGAACTTGGAATACCATAACCCAGCTTTAAATATCCTTTGTATGCAGGAGGAACAGGATCTCGCTTCATTGCAACTGGACGAATCTTGGGGGGTAGGTATTCTAGATTGATCGTTTTGTTGGGAATATTGTACAGCAAATTTCTTGAACTTGTATCTACGGGTGGAAGTACCGGTTTGATGTTGATTTTGAAAGATTCTTCCAAAGCTGCTTCAAAATCTTTGATAACTTCTACTTCTTCAGATGGTAATTCCGGTTGTGCAAAAGCATTTAACGAACAAACTAAAAATGATAATAAAAGCGATATATTTCTGATGGATATTGTCATTTTGTTAATTTTTTGATGTTGGAAAATGATCATTTGAAAAACTGAAATATTACTGCTCATCTTCTTCCATTTCAAATGATGAATCATCTCCTGAATCGTCGATCAGTCTATTGCTTGCAGCTGCTCTGGATTTAAGTTGTTCAAGTTTGGCTTTTGCTATTGATACTAATTCCTGATCTTCGTCGTAATTTTCTATCAATCCTTCCAAAGCGGCCTGAGCGTTGAATAAGTCCCCTTTTTCTGCAAGAATATCAGCCAACAAAATCACACTTTTTGCAATCCAGTAATTGTAACCAGCGCTTTCTTTATTTGCATTGAGACAAAGTTGCTGCGCGATATCCAAATCTCTTTGGACGTAATAAATGTAAGCGATCATGTAGCGAGCTTCAGCGGTTTGCTCGTTGTCGCTCAACTTGGTGACTTCATTGAGCGCCTGAAGAGCTTTGTCATAATCTTTTTGATCAGTAAATATCTTACCCAGGTAGAAATAAGCTGATGCTTTTTGATCGTTAGAAGCTCTTGGATTTTTGCTTACTTTCTCTGCCATTCCAAAAACAGCCGAAGAATTATTAGTCCGATAAGCGCTTCGCATAGCTCCAAGCTGAGCTTCAAACCTTGTGTCGTCATCTGTAGCTGACGTTTCTAAAAGCGAATAATATGAAAATGCCTTATTGAAATCCTGCTCATGGTTGTATGCTATCAACGCAGCTTTTCGCAGAGCTTTTGAATAATATTTGCTTGGCCCTCTTTTTACAACATAGTCATAATCAATAAGGGCTTCGCTATATTTTTTCAGGACACTAAACGACTCACCACGATGGTAGTGGGCAAGAAGAGAATAACTGCCATTTGGGTATTTTCGTAAGAAATTACCATATGTATCAATCGCCTTTTCGTAATTGCCGTTTTCAAATTGAGATTCGGCAGCTTTAAAACTAATGGCTTCTTTTTCATCACTTCCGACGCTATATCCTGGAATTGTTTCCAAAAAAGCAAAATATTCATCGGTTTGGCCAAGATCATCAACATATATTTCCTCAAGAGCAGTTAATGCTGCTTCAGCTTCTTTGGCAGTAGGATTATGTTCAAAAACCTTTTTATAATAGCTTATGGCGCTTTGAAGGTTCCCCTGGTTGTAGGCAATCAGCCCTAACTTGATCAAAGCCTGGTTGTACAGTTGTGAGTTTTTATGATCTGAGATAAGCTTTTTCAGTGGTCTTGTTGCCAAATCGTATTTACCAATTTCCTGATAAGTTATACCGAGCTGTAAAAGGGCATTGTCCGTATATTCGGAATTCGAATAATTATCTACAATATTTTCTAAAGACAGAATTTTTTCAGTAGTATTTCCTCTTAAGCCTTCAATAATTGCTTTTTGATACAAAGCGTAGACATAGCCGGAGTAGCGATTATTCACCGCTTCATTGTAATATCGAAGCGCCTGGGTGTATTGATTTCTTTTAAACAAACAGTCTCCTGCTCTCAACGTAGCATCACCCAAAACATCTTTGCTAACGTAATCATTATTGATAAAAAGACTGTTTTGACGAATGCCTGCAATAGCATCCTGGAAAAATCCCAAAGCTCCTGAATAGTTCTTTTGTTTTAAATAATTATACCCCATGGTATAGTTCGCCGTGTAGATAGAAGCTTCATCAGGTAAACTATTCATCGTTTTTGCGAGTGTGATAAATTTATTCAACTCACGAATGCTTTCCGGATATTTACTTTGGTTGTGGGCAATTTCCCCTAACCAATAGGTCGCCAGGGCTTTGGTTTTGTTGTCGATTGGCATTTCCAATGACTTTTTAAAGTAACCTTTTGCTGCATCCGGATTGCCATCTCGATAAACCTGGAGGCCTCTCAGATAAGCCACTTTTTGATAAGTTTCTCTCATCTTGGGCGTCTTATTTGGAATTTCAGCCAATAGCCTCAAAGCATTTTCATAATCACGTGTATCCAAAAATAATGCACTCAACATGGTCTGAGCTTCCGCATAATATTTCGAATCCATTGGGATTTGCTGTAAAGCGGTGACTGCCTCTCTTTCATATTTTAATTCGTAGGATAATTTTGCGTAATTATAATGTGCCTCCTTTTGAATTTCGGGATCAAAATTCATTTTGCTGGCTTCTTTAAAGCCAACTCTTGCAGCTTGTTTATTTCCCAATTTTATATTACAATCAGCAAGGCTGTACATGGCACTTTGGCCAATTTTACTGTTAACATTGTTGAGTTGCTCAAAATTTTTCACAGCCTTTGCATAATTCCTGGTCTGATATTGAGTAAATCCAAGCTGATAAAAATCCTCGATGCGCATTTTTTTGGAATGCTGAGAATGGTATTCTAAATGTGGTAGTGCTGAGACATAATCTTCATTTTCAAAATAAGCCTGTCCGACAAGTTGATTGATTTCAGCTCTGTTTCGCAAGGTTTTGTCCTGCGCTTTTTTGGCTCCATAAGCAATTACATTGTCAAAATCACCTTGTGCAAAATATATTTGAGTAATATAATAGGGGACATACCGAGCATATTTTTTAGAATTAGTAACCCGTTTAAAACTTTTTACAGCCTGGTCATACTTGTTTTCGTAAAATTCAGTTATGCCCAAATAATAATTAGTTGGCAAATAATAATCGTTGTCAATATCCTTAATTTCATTGAATTGAGCACCTGCTTGTCTGAATTTTTTTCTGTAAAAAAGTGAATAACCCAGTTTGAATTTTACTTCTGCCCTTTGATTGCGAGTCAGGTCATAAGTGTCGATATTTGAATAAAGTTCAACAGCTTTGTCGTAGTTTTTATCATTGTAATAATAATTGGCCATTTCGATGATTGCCTGGTTGGCCAACGGATCGGGATCGTATTTTCTTGCAAAATCCAGGATCAGTTTTTCACCTTCCGGAAGGTCAAGTCGAACCGCAGATTTGGCATAATACAGCTCTGCTTTTTTTCGTAACAACTCTGAACCTGGTTCATTTGCAAGTTTTTCATTACGGATTACTTTCAGAAACTCTCTTTGAGATTCTCCCAACAATCCGTTATCATAATATTCTTTTCCTTTTTTGAATGCTTTGTTGGCTTCTGTAAAAACAGTGGTCTTTTGAGCCCAGCTAGATGAACTCAGCAAACAAAAAACCAAAAAACTAACTAAATGATTTAATTTCATGAGTGAGAAATTGGTGTTTCAAAATAGATGGTGTAAAGGGTATTTTATAAATTCGAGTTTTTACGTACAATTTATTCCGATGTAAAAGATTGAAGGCCAGACTATTAATTCGGTACAGGAGATACATGGTATTTTAATACGCGATAATAACCCCAATAACAGCGCTGACGGATATTTTATTGCGACGAATTTATAAAATTTTTAACACAAAACGCTTGTATTTTTCATAAACATATAAACATTATTGCTTATTTGTCAGAGTGGTGTTTTGAAGTTAGCTTGATATTATATTGTGGCAATTATTTTATCAAGAGAGGATTTGACTTCAGCTGGAATTTTTTGAGATTCGATCCAGGTATGAAAATGTCCAATGTAATCCATTCCCAGATATTCTGCGGACAATATAAAAGATTGCCAGAGTGATGGATATTCTGTTTGATCCGAGCTGCAAGCCAAAACGATCATCTTTTTTCCTCTTAGTTGTCTCCCCAAATCTTTACGTACTTTCAATAAATCGCTAATTCTGTCAAAAAAGGTTTTCATGATCGCGCTCATATTATACCAATAAACCGGAGTAGCAAAAATGATGGTATCGAACTTCAGCATCGTCTCTACAACTTTTATAAAGTCATCGCCAATATTTTGATGTTCATAATCAAAATAGCTGATATTTTTTGTTTTTAGGTCAATGAAGTGACCATTCTTTTTGGA
>JANQFJ010000171.1 GCA_028277915.1 Saprospiraceae bacterium | reverse complement strand
AATTTTGTTTTCGGAATTTGATATTTTCCATCTTAAATCCAGATTGTGGTAAAAGGAAGTTCGACCAGAAAACCTTTCCGATCTATATCCACGCAAACTGCTACTACCTCCGATCACGGCAGCCTGAAAAAATTCAAATTCGCCAATATTATGCTGTGTGCCGATACGAGTTGCAAAAACAAACCTGTTATTATGGTCCAGGTTTTGGTAAAAGGTCAATTCAGCTTTTATAGGATAGTGTGTTTTGTCATTTTCTTCGAGATCAGATTTCACGGCGATTGAAGTATGAAATTTAAACCCACGGGTTGGGATCAGTACATTATCAGTATTTTCGTAGTTGAGTCCAACTTCACCTCCGGCATAATATTTCGAATCAAAAACACTTGAAGTATCACTGCTAAATTCTTTGGTGATAAATCGGTTTTGTGTTTCTTCAATTTGAACAAATTCAGCTAAGGGGCCAATTGTGAAATTGCCATTTCCTCCCAAAAAGCGCTTTTTAATTAATGGTTTTATACTTGCCAATCTTTCTCTGACCCGATTGTAGTCAAAGTCGTGATCATGAGTATTTTTAGTATCATTGCCCAAGCCAAAAAAGTTGACAACAAATAACGGATCCTGATAATTGGCATATAATAACAAATCAGTTTTACCGAATAAATGATTGAAATCTCCTACATAGCCAATATTAAAGGCTTGTATAGCAAAAGCAAATTTAGCATGAAGCAAATGCCTGGCTGCATATGGATCTTTTTTGAATCCATAGTGTGTAAAGAGCAAATTGGCACCAATAGAGAGTCCATCATCCGGATTGAATCCTATTATGGGTAAAGGAACCAAATAATCAAACTCGTACTGATAATCTTTTTGATTATAAATATTTTGTTCTCTGATGTTTGACCTCAAATCCCTGGTTTCTCCGCTTTTCTGTTTTAATTCGTTTCCACTTTTAGAATCATAAATCTTTGTTTTTTTCGACAGCCCACTCACCTTGGAATTGTCTTTAAATTCATCCTTACCTAATCCTCCAATGATGCGAACCAAAGGCCCCTTTTTCACTTTCCCATAAATTTCAAATTTGTCTTTACCATTCAAGCCAAAAAGTCGAATCTCTTTTGTTTCTTTCGTATAAAACAGCCTTTGGTAAACGATTGTATCGTTATCATGTCCTTTTCTGTTATTAAATATAGTGACGAGCGTTTCATCATCATTAAGTCGTTCTACTGTGAACTTTTCCCTTTTGTTGGTACCGATGACATCGACTTTTTTTGAAACAAACTTATAGTGCTTGCTGGCCGTATCCATAAGGTTATCCCTTCTGGTTTTTACATGCTCTGCCAGTGTTTTACCCGTTTTTTCATAAACTTTATTCGGCCAAGTTTTGAATGCATTTTCAATAACTTCATCCGTTAAGTTATTCTGGATGTGTCTCACTTCTCCCTGCCATTCTTCCCAGCTTAATTCGTTGAGCACCGTGCGATCAAATGATCGTGCTGAATAAGTCTCCCACTTAATGTTTTTCACTTCCGGTTTGTAAACTTTAAGCTGTTTCATTGCAGGAGAGGTCAAACTAACAAATCTTGTAAGGAAACCATCATACCTTGCAAAAGGCTGATCCCTGTCCCTTGGAATGGGTCGATAAAGCGTATGTCCATTTTCTTTAAAAGATGCCCACCGCCATTGGTCGCCGTGTCGATCCCAATCACCAAGAACCAAATCAAACAATCGCGATCGAGAAGCAAACCTCTGATCTACTTTGTATTTGTGGCTTTTTAAAATGTGATCGACAACATCCGTAGTACTTATTATTTTCTTCGAATTACCAAATGATTTGAGCTCTCTCCAATCATGAGCTGGTCTCTCTTCCACCAAATAAACGCCACCTCCATAATCATCATTGGTCACCCCCAGGGCAGGTTGTTTTGGAATATAATACAATTCAGGATTTGTATGATATACACCAATGGCTTCTGCCAGATGGGGAACGACAAACGCAGCAAATGGATGCGTAGATAAATAATTGTCTTCAACTAATGCTTCAGAAGCACTGATTTTGTTAAATGGATAAGGAATCAGTCGTGATGGATCTTTTTGAATTGCTCGCATCACCCACTGTTTTCCTTCAGGGTCAGTGAGTCGCAAAGAATTTGTTTGGTTTCCACCTCCTCTCTTGATTGGTGTCATTCCTCCTTTGTAAGTACTCAAATCAAGTACCGGAATATCATAATCATAGGTATAGATTTCTCTATAATGTTTTCCCATCATCATATTATGAAACCAGCCCTTCATCTCCACTCTTTTATCTAAAAGCTGTCTCGTTACAGTGTCCTTTTTTTCTTCATATTCTGTAAAATCAAACTCTCTTTGTTTGTCAGCAATCGGAAGCTTGCCTCTTATTTTTTTTCTGTAAGCAATTTTTCCATTTGGGCTATTTTTGTCAGTAACCCAGAATTGTACCCATGCTGAACCATCTTTATAAAAGTCCAATTGAGAAAACCCTTGTTCCTTTTTGTCACTAAAGGCAAACTCGCTGCCCTTACCAAGTGAGACAGGACTATTTTTTGAGCCCGCACCAGAAACAATAAAATACTGCCTGTCTTCTTCGATATATTGTAAATTATGTTCATGTCCTGATACAAAAATGAAACTTCCGTTAATTTTTGCCGGATTTAGTATTGCTCTTTTTAAATCTTTATAATCCTGATGAGCAATATCCTGGT
This sequence comes from Saprospiraceae bacterium, assembly GCA_028277915.1. Classification (GTDB taxonomy): domain Bacteria; phylum Bacteroidota; class Bacteroidia; order Chitinophagales; family Saprospiraceae; genus JAHDHW01. The sequence continues at coordinate 15,330 of JANQFJ010000171.1, read as the reverse complement.
TCGACCCAATACTTCCTCTCAACAAGGCGATAAAAGAACCAAGACCTGGGAGAGGAACGTATAGATTCATTTTTGCTGCAGTAAGAGGAAACAAATGCTGTTTCGCGCTGTAATAACCACCATGAGCACCATATGTATAAAATGGATGGTGCAATGCGATCACCACATTTTTATTTTTGTGCTTTTTAATAGTCTCGCCAAAAAGGAAAGAAAAAGCTTTCCTACTTTTTGCTTCACAACCATCATTGACCTTTGGTTCTTTGTCCCAATCAGTTAACCACCACTGAGAATCAATAACTATAATCACCAACTGTTCGTTGACTTCAATCACTTCGGGGCCGCTACAACCGTTATCCGGTAAAAAGTAATTTTCCCAATCGTCGTCATCATCAACGGGTTTGCCCCTCATCACGTTTATTCTTTTCTCAATGCTATCTTCTTGAGTATGTAATCCTGTTAGTCCGTAATTATACCAGTCATGGTTTCCAGGAATGAATATTGGATGCCCTTTGTAATCTTTTAAAATATCAATTTGTGCATTCAACCGATGATTGGCCAATTCATAATCATTTAATTCAGGATCAGGTGGTAATCCACCAGGGTAAATATTGTCTCCTAAAAAAATGGCATGGCTTGACTCAGGAGCGATTTTTAATTTTTTTTCCAACAATTGTAATGCAGCTGATTTTTCACCAAATTCTGAATTTCCTGCATCTCCAATCAGATAGATGGTGTGATCCAGTTCCAATTCAGTTGATGGTGAATTGTTTTCCCAATCTTTTTTATCTTTATCTATACTCAATTTATAGCTTGCACAAGAATTCAAAATAAGTATTGCAAGCATAGAAAATAACAAGAATAGCGCTCGGTTCATATTTGAAAATTTGATATTGTAAGATTTACTTTTCAGGTAAAAAAACAGACTGTTAGAAATATTACTACAACTCAATGCTGTTTGGACTTTTCTGCTTTTTCAAATTACTAAGGCTATGCCAATGCCACCTATTCAACTACTAATATCAAAATCAAATATTTACACATTGATTTTATTCCCATTAATTTTCAAAAATCCTATATATCGGTTTTAACTCTTGTATTTCAGAATTTGGTTTTACTCAATTTGCAATTTTTAGAAAGTTCAAATTGGAATCTAAGGAAGGGGTTTGTTTTTATTTACACAATAACTAGAAAGGAGGGAAAATAAATCATTTATGTCTTCCACCGAACTATTTTCCCTTGTTCAGGCTTTTGAAGCATATGCTCAGGGATACTGTTTTGAATCTCGTTTTTTAATACTTCAATGGTATGCCGCCGAATATAACTTTGGTGAAAAACCAGGCTCACCGCTCGCATTGGAACAGGTGGTTTGAATCGTTTTACTTTTTTCATCTGCTCTTCATCAAAACCAATCGTTGCAAGCTCAGGTAAGAGCGTGTAACCGTATTGACTATCGACCATTCTACGAAGTGTTTCAAGGCTTCCGCATTCAAAATGAATTGGAAAAGTATAGTTTTTAATAATATTTTCTTCACAGATCTTCAATGTTTGCCCTGTAAAACAATGCCCTTTTTCCAATAACCAAAAACCATCAGTTTCCAAATCAGAAGGCTCAATCTGTTCTTTTTCGAATAATCGATGGGAGCTTGATACGTATCCCAAAAATGATTCATAAAACAATGGTACTTCAATTATATTTGGGTTTCTCAATGGAGTAACGGCAATCCCAATATCCAACTGGTTGTTATAAATTTGATAAATTATTTCTTCGGTAAACAATTCGTCAATTTTGACATTTACAGAAGGATATTTTTGTGTGAAGGAAACGAGAAACAAAGGCAATAAATAAGGGCTAAGCGTCGGTAGAATACCAATTTTCAAATTATCCGCCATTTTCTGCTCTCCCATTTTAATAATAGTTTTGATCCTTTCGAGTTCAGTTATCCCTACCTTTGCTTGTTTTACTATTTGCTCACCTATAAAAGTAAGTTGTACTGGTTTTTTACTTCGATCAAATATCAATACTCCCAGAGAATCCTCTAATTTTTTTATTTGCATGCTTAGTGTTGATTGCGTCACATGACTATGCTCTGCTGCCTTCACAAAACTTTTGTGCAAATCGACTGCTATAATATAATTTAGCTGTGTTATTGTCATTTTATAAAAATTTAATAGCTTTGTAAAATATCAATAAAATTGAATTTACGTTAATCTCATCTAATACAAAAACCAAATGCCAGCTTCCTGACATTATTCTTAATTCTTTATTCCTCCTTAGGAGAATGGCAATGCACACCCTGAAAAACGTATAACACTTGTTAAGTCCCTAAAATCAACAAGATCCAGAAATCATCCAATTTTCCATCTTTCCATTTTCCACTATAAGTTCAATAAAATCGATATTGCATCGAAACTTTCCAATTCCCAGCTACAATCTATTCGATAATTTTGGTGTTTAGATATCCTACATAATTTAAAATAATAATTTCTAATCAGTCAACTTTTAGTGTAGCAAGAATGGGCAATTTTTTTCATTATTTTTTACTAGGCATCGTTATGAACTTTTCAATTCCAATTCAAAATGATAGCGACTTAAAATTCTCTGACTCGAAATCAAAAAGCGATGCAGCAGCTATCGATTTTTCTACTTTCATGAGTAAGAATTTTTTAAATACAGCCACTTTTCTTTTGGAATTAAAAAAGCTTGATCAAGCAAACAATTATTTGGAAGCGAAAGACCACCCTGATAAAGTCACGGAACATGCATCTGATAATATTTTATTTTTAAAGGATAGCACAAATAAAATAAGCTTTAATCATCTTTTGCTTGATAACGAGAACCAATATAAGCTAAAACTTCTTGAAGAAAAACTGACTTTTCAAAAAGTTTTAAGAAACAGTATTATTGTTTTTGTCCTAATCATACTGGCCTTAGGTTATTGGTTAATGAAGATCAACAAAGAAAATATTCAGTTGCATAAAAATGTATTAAAATACCTTCAAAATGAAAAGCAATTATTGAAAGAAAAAATATCATTTCAAGAGAGGGCATTGGCTTCCAACACCTTGCTACTTATCCAAAAAAATGAAATACTCAATAATTTAAAAGACAATTTAAGTGCACTTAATATTCCTGCAAGCCATCCTATAAATTCAAAAATAAAGCAATTGCTCCAGATCGTAAAAGCCAACCTGGATTTTGATTCAGACTGGATGAAATTCAGGCTACATTTTTTACAGGTACATCCGGACTTTTTTGAAGATCTACGAAAAAAACACATTTCTCTTTCCAACAACGATATTCGCCTTTGTGCATACATCAAAATGGGAATGGGAATACATGAAACAGCAAAATTAATGGGAGTGAACGACAATAGTGTTCAAAAAGCAAGATATCGGTTGAAAAAGAAATTGGGCTTGAAGAAAGGCGACGACCTAGACGAGTACCTTAATGCCATATAATCAATATTAACATATTTGTCCGCCTTCAGTCTATAATTTATCCAGATAAATAATTTGTGCCAGGAATTTAGAAAATTCAATTTAGCACCTCAAAAGAAAATGGAATTATACCTAATACCTGTTTAAAATATGAAATCCTTAATTCTGCCAACTAACAATAATATTGAATCAAAAACTGTCAGAAAATTTGCGCAGTATTTTGCTCAAAAGCTCAGTGCTAAAGTCCGTTCAATTCATATTTTTCATCCATTTTTAAATGATAATAATGACATTCAAAAAAATACTAATCATGATAAATATTCAAACGAGTTTTCAAATCAAATTCAGTTAAATGATAATGATACTCAAATCGAATTTATACTTGGACTTCCCAGTGATGAACTAATTCGGTTATCTACCTCACAAGATGTAGAATTGATCGTTGTTTTTCTGGAACAGGATGGGTATAATCTCGATAATTCATTTCATATCAAAAGACTTTGCGAACAGTCCGAATGTCCGGTTCTTTTGATTCACGAAAAAATTATTTTTAAAAAGATTGAAAAGATTTTAGTAGTTGGAGATTCTGATTTCTCAAATTACAATGAACAGTCAATTACAGTATTCCAACTGTTAGAAAGGCTCAAAACAGAAACTCATTGCATTTTTGTCAAGGAAGATGATTGGATCTTAAAGAACGGAGAAATTGCAGAAACTACGGCATCAAACCAAGAGTTATTCGTAGATGGATATTCCTTTCATTTGCGTCCCTGCAACGGGCAAATTCTTTTCAAGTCTATAAAAAAAATGATCATCGAAGAAGAATTTGATCTGGTTTTAATTGCCTCGGAAAATCCATTTTTTTTTAAAAGATATTTAAGAGAAGAACAATCGATAATTCATAAAATTCCATTGATGATCTATTCAAATTTGATGAATTGCTAGTTACAAAGTATAAGATTTTAAACATAACAATACCATTAATAATAATTAAGATAGTAGGATGGGGATGAGGAAAAATCGTATTGCTGTTTTAAATGCAACAGTGATACGGTTTTCCTCTATTTGTTTGGTTTTCCCGAGTGGATAAAACCATTTCTTCTTTCATCGGGATATCATGATATAAGGCTTTATTATCAAAAATAAAGAAACCAAAAAACCATTTCGGATACATATAAAATAACCTATGGGATTCCAATGATAGAATGTAACACAAGCTAATTTGAATAAAAGAGTTTAGAAATGGATCATTTTAAAAAGAAATTATTTAAGGTTTTAGTTGAAGTCATTATTTATGTAATAATTTCCTTTTTACTGTTTGTCTTGATCTATTTGTTGTTGTTATAACCTTCCAAATTGGCTTATTTTACCCAAAATTTATGTAATTAAATTCCCATGCCGTTAAAACAAGATAAATTAAAGCTAAAATACACAAAAACGATATTGAATAAAGGATAGCAAATCCAAAAATCATTTGAAACGATTTTAAGATCTTTCATAGAAAAGGATTAAATTTTAAACCAATCCTCAACTATAAACTCCAAGAAATGCCCTCTGACACAAGCCCAAACAAAAAAACCTTTGCAATCAATTGATTTGCAAAGGTTTATCATACAATGATGCGGAGGAGGAGGGATTCGAACCCCCGGTACGCGTAAACGTACGCCGGTTTTCAAGACCGGTGCATTCAACCAGCTCTGCCACTCCTCCGGTTGATTTTTTATATTTTTAAATAAATGTTTTTTTAGATTCTTTTATCTAGAACATTTAAATTTAAAAGCGGTGCAAATGTACATCACCTTTTTCAAAAAGTAAACCCTTTTTGGGAAAAAATATTTCTGCTTAAAATATTTTTTTCGTTTTTAAACGAATCGAATTGCCAATCACCACCACATCTGAAAAGGCCATAAACAAAGCTCCCCACATCGGATTCAAAAACCCCAAAGCAGCTATCGGGATCGCTACAATATTGTAAGCAAATGCCCAAAACAAATTTTGTTTGATCGTCAGCAAAGTATGCTTGCTGATGGCAAAGGCTTTTGCCAGGTTTTCCATTTTCCCTTTCAGTAAAACGATCTGAGCAGACTGGATCGCAACCTGTGAAGCGTCACTTAACGAAACACCAATGGTCGCTTTGGCCAACGCAGGAGCGTCATTGATCCCATCACCAACCATAGCAGTAGGTGCCTGTTTTGACAGCTCTTCAATCAATTGAAGTTTTTGCGCGGGGTGTTTTTCTCCATAAAAATTATCGATTTCCAATTTCTTTGCTGTGGCTTCAACTTTTTCGGTTTTATCTCCGCTCAGGATAATGGATTCAATACCTTGAGAGTTAAGATATTTAATCGTTTCAGGTACAGCGCTTTTGATTTCATCGCCAATATCGAGTGTAGCCAATATTTTATCATTCTTAAGTAAATAAACATCGTGAGCATCATCCTTTGTCAAATGTGAAGCCAGGTCATAAGACCCCAGTTGAAATTGATCACCATTTTCACTTTTGGCAATAATCCCAAATCCTTTTTTTTCTTCAATCTTGTCAAATTTTGGAAGCGAATTTTTTCTTTCAAAAGCATGCATTTGCTTCACAATTGATTTGGCAATCGGATGGGAAGAATGCTTTTCTAAATTGTAAATCAACGAATTTATCTGAGCTTCCTTCGAGTCAAGGTAATCGATATTTTGGATTTTAAAGTCTCCTGTTGTCAGTGTTCCAGTTTTATCAAAAACGATATTTTTTATTCCTGCAAAAACTTCCAGCGTCTGCCCACCTTTTATCAAAATACCATTTTTAGCCACACGACCAACGCCAACCATCACCGCCGTAGGAGTTGCCAAACCCATCGCACATGGACAACTGATGACCAAAACTGCAATGCTGTTCATCAAAGCTTGTTGAAAGGAAATATTAAAAACAAAAAACGAAATCGTTAGCGTTAGCAACGAAATGAGCAAAACCACCGGAACAAAAATAGCACTGATCTTATCTGCGAGCCTTTGGATTGATGGTTTATTTTGTTGTGCGGTTTTTACGAGTTCAATAAGTTTATTTAAAACAGTCTCAGAACCTGTTGCCATTACCTCCATTTGAACATTTCCACTTAAAAGCGTGGAAGCTCCTACAAGCGAATCCCCTACCTTTTTTTCAACAGGAACGCTTTCACCAGTGAGCATTGACTCGTCCACAGTCGCGATTCCTTCTTTGATTTTGCCATCTAGTGGAATATTATCTCCCTCGTTAATTTGCAGAACATCACCGACATTAATTTCATCTATATTTAAGGTAACTAGGGCACCGGAATGCATGATTCTTTTGGCCTTTTCTACTTTCAAATTGCTCAGTTCATCAATTGCAGTAGTCGTTTGTTGAACAGCTCGTTTTTCCATCAAATTGCCCAAAAGCACCAGCGTGATGATTGTAGCCGCCGTTTCATAAAAAATATAGTCGTGCTCCATCTGCAATGTACCAATAACACTGTAAATAAATGCTGCCGTACTACCGATAAAAATCAATACATCCATGTTTGGAACTCCTCCTTTGACTGAACTCCAGGCGCTTTTACCAAAATGCATACAACCTATCAGGAAGACTGGCAAACATACCACAAACTGAATCCAGGGATTATCCAAAAATGACAGGATTTCAATATTGGCCATCATGAAAAAATGCTGTAAAAACAAGGGGAGTGTAAATATCACACTGATCAGTAATTTCCATTCCAAAGTCCACCAAGCCCTAGTTTTTTCGTCTTCAACGACTTCATAACCCAGTTTTTTGATCCCGTCTTTGATCACATCGATTGGAATCTCAGGTTTATGTTGTACAAATCGCACTTCTTTTGTGGAAAAATTTACATAAACATTTTCCAATCCTTTTTTATTCAAAAATCGGGTGAGGCTTGCAGCGCAATTGCTACAAGTCATTCCATCTACTTTGAGTTCCACTACTTTATCGCTCATTGTTAATTTTTATAGTATCAAATTATCCTCAACCATTATTTCCTCTCCTTATTAAACATTAATTGCCCGTTTTTGATGCACAAAAATACCAAATATTCCTTATCCCGAATTTGCTATATCATTCCAAGCAATATTCGATTGAGTTTTTATAATGATATTGATAATTGCTAAATTAGCGCTAATAATTTCAAATCACTGAAAATATCCTTTAAACCTAAACCTAATTCTTATGAGAATTTTTCTATTTCTAATCGCTTTCAGCATGATCTTAACTTCATGCCAAAACAACTCAAGCACTGAAAATGGCACTGATGAAAATCAATCTGAAGACAGTAGTTCCACCACAGAAAATCCTAATGCAAAATATACCCTGACTCCTTTCAGCTCATCTCCTGAATTTCCGGATGCCAATATCGGACTGATGACTTACATCAATGGAAAATTCAATTTTGATATTTCAGGTGGATCTTATGAATTGGGTGCTCAGACTGCTGATGCTGAACAAAAAATGTGTGCCAATTCAGCAAAAGGACAACACATCCATTTGATCATCGACAATGGGCCATACTTTGCTCGATACATTTCATCTTTTGATGATGTGCCTTTAGAAGATGGTGAGTATCGCATCCTTGCCTTTTTGTCTCGTTCTTACCACGAAAGTATCAAGACAACGGAAGCACATACTGCCCAATTTTATACGGTCAAAGACAGTACAGCGAGTCAATTTCAATCCATTAATGATCCTATGCTTTTTTACAGCAGACCTAAGGGTACTTATGTCGGCAAAGCCAATACTGACAAGGTGATGCTTGATTTTTATGTGATCAATCTGGAACTGGGAGATCATTACAAAGTAGTTGCAGATATTAACGGCGAGGTGCATACCATTGACACCTGGCAACCTTATTATATCGAAGGGTTGCCAATGGGCAAAAACAAAATAAAACTAACCCTAGTTGATGGAAAAGGAAATGTGGTGGATACGCCGCTGAATCCTGTTGAAAGAGAATTCGAATTGAAAGCTGATGAATTGGAAAACTAGGTTTAAAAAAGAAAGATTTAAAATTTAAATTTTTCAAAAAGAATTTGATCCGTTTCAGGAACTTATTTTATATTTGCAGCGCTTTTATAGAAAAGCAATTTTAGTCATTTATGGTGGTTGTAGCTCAGTTGGTTAGAGCGCTGGATTGTGGTTCCAGAGGTCGCGGGTTCAAATCCCGTCTTCCACCCTCAAAAGGACAAGATGTTAAATCTTGTCCTTTTTTAATTTTGAAAGTAGCTTTTTTAAAATTTGTTTGATATTCAAACCATTCTCATCAAATATAGAAATTTTATTCGGTTGTATCTAACTCTGCACCGAATCAATTTTTTTCGTTTTGGATCGCTGATTTTCTTCCAACCAGTCGGTCAGATCAAAGTCTGCTACTGAGCTCAAAACCAGGTCAGGGCTGTAAGCAAAGTTTTTAACATCAGCTTCTTTGGTGATCCCTGATAGCGTGAGGATCGTATTGTATCCAACCTGTATCCCACCTAAAATATCTGTCGTCATGGTGTCTCCAATGATGGTGGTTTCGTTGGTAGAAAGACCAAGTTTTTTACGAGCGACGCGCATCATCACCGGGCTGGGTTTGCCTACTGAAAATGCTTTGATACCTGTCGCCTCTTCGAGCATAGCAATTACTGCTTTGATGCCCAGATTTGACCAGCCTTTGATTTTCGGAGAAGGATCTAAATTCGTTGCAACCAGCTTTGCCCCATCGAGGATCATATCAACAGCATGGTTTACCATTTCTAAAGTAAAATTTCGGCCTTCACCCACGACTACGAAATCTGGATTTTGAGCGACCAGAGAGTATCCATGGTCATGCAAACTGGAAAGTAACCCACCTTCGCCCAATACGTAAGCGGTACCGTTTGGCTTCTGGCGAGATAAAAACCAGCCAGTTGCCATCGCACTCGTAAAGACGTGGTTTTCTTTTACATTTATACCCAATCCGGCTAATTTATTAACCACATCACGAGGTGTTCTTTGACTGTTATTTGTCAAAAACAAAAAAGGAATTTCCTTTTCCTGAAGTTGAGCTACGAAATTATCAGCTCCCTGAATGAGTTTCGGTCCACTGTAAATTACACCATCCATGTCAATTAGAAATCCTTTTGCCATTGTTACTTCTGTATTTTATTGTCAAAAATGTTAAAATACTTCTACGTAAATTTGAAAGAGAGGTTTTAATTTTCTCAAAGCTATAGTTTTTTACTTTTCTACCAAAGTTTTATTGTTTTAGTCTTTAATGAAATAAAACAACAACTTCGCCAATAGAAGATACCGTAATGTCATTGTTAAAACTGATAGTATTCGAAAACACAATTTCGAAAAAAAACTAGATGAATAATGAATGGCTTAGTAATTGCAAATTAGTAGATTACTCTACCTTTTTACTAAGTAAATCCTCCTATTTTTTTCAAATCAATTGGTATACATATTAAAAAAGGGATCAACTGATTAACACATTGGTTGGTCTCCTCGTGATGTATTTTAATAATTTAACAATGAGATACAATACAATTTATTATGTATATAAAAGTTAGTTATCGATATTTGATATATGGCGTTTTGTTCGGTGTTTTATTTCCGGTCATGGCTTCGATAATTGTTTCTTACCAGGAATATGGCAATTTATCATTTCAAAATATCCTCGCTATTCAGTCAGAAAATTTATTGATCTGGATCATTGATTCGGCACCTTTGTTTTTGGGGTTATTTGCTTTAAAAGCTGGCTTAATCCAGCAAAAAGTAGAAGAAATAAATGAAGGATTAGAAAAAAAAGTAAAAGAGCAAACAGCTGGCATAAGTAGCATAAACAAACAGCTCAGAGAAGAAATAAAAGAGCGAAAACTCAAAGAAAATGAACTAATCGAAGCTATGGAAGCTGCCAAACAGGGTGTTCTAAGCAAAGATCAGTTTTTGAGCAACATGAGTCATGAAATTAGAACTCCCATGAATGGAATTATCGGGATGACCGACATTTTACTCAATACGAATCTGACGAAAACCCAACATAAATATCTTTCCGCCATTGAATATTCTGCGAAGAACCTTCATGTCATTATCAATGATATCCTTGACCTGTCCAAGATTAATGCAGAAAAGCTCGAACTTGAAAAAACCAATTTTAAGATCCGGGATGTTTTTGAATCGGTTCACAAAACTTTAAAAGTCAAAGTAGATGAAAAAGCCATTGGCCTGCATTTAAATGTAGACAATCAAATTCCAGAGAAAATGTCAGGAGATCCTGTGAGGGTAAACCAGATATTGTTAAACATTGTAGGAAACGCAGTAAAATTTACAGAAAAAGGTGCTGTCACCGTAAATAGCAAACTCAAATCTGGGACAGATAATGGGTTTCAAATTTATTGTGAAGTAGTTGATACAGGAATTGGTATTAAAAAAGAAAATATCCAAAGTGTTTTTGAAAGTTTTTCCCAGGCCAATTCTGGTATCACTCGAAAGTTTGGAGGCACTGGCTTAGGATTGCCAATATCGAAAAAACTTATCGAACTTCATGGAGGAGAATTACATCTTGAAAGTGAATATGGAAAAGGAACCACTTTTTCTTTTACATTGAATTTTGGAATTCCAATTATTGAAACTGAAACTATTGATGTACGGCAGCGGATTAAAGTTTCGGATGAACAAAAAGCGAAAATCAAGATTCTGCTTGCCGAAGACAACAAAATCAACCAACTGGTCGCAAAGCGATTTTTGAACAGATTTGGATTCAACCTAGATATTGCAAATGATGGCAGAGAAGCCGTACAAATGGTAAAAGACAACAAATATGATTTGATTTTGATGGACATTCAAATGCCAGAATTGGATGGTCTGGAAGCTACTCGAATTATTCGGTCCAAACTTAAGGGGCAAAAAAAGAACATCAAAATTATGGCCATGACCGCATCAGTTTTGAAAAAAGAAATCGATCGCTGTTATGAAGCCGGCATGGATGATTACATCCCCAAACCTTTTGATCCTGATGAGCTGTATGAAAAGATCGTTACCCTTACTTGTAGTGTTTAAAATAAGATATTTTTATTTTAATCCTGAACACAACGCACTGAAAAAGCCCAACTTTTGTGGTTGAAAATTCTGTTTAGAAATTGTACATGGCTACTAAATTCATAGCTCCATGCATATGTATCTTCCATCTCTGTACTACTCCAAAAATAACCTACGGAATCCAAAAAGTAAAACTTTGTTCCAGAACCACGACGACCACTAAACAATGCATTAAATCCAGTGATTCCGCCTTTTCTTAAGACATCGTAAGCATCCTTGCCATCATTGTCTTCACCATTAAAACAACCTCCATAACCATTGACCATTTCCAACCATTCCGCGTCACTTGGCAGGTGCCAGCCTGGCGGACAAGCCTTCAAAGCAGCCTTCCAGGTGTACAGATAGCCATATTTATTAACGTATTTTTCATCATTTTCGAATGCCCAACAGCCCGAACCTGTTTTATATCGCAGATTCTCTGCCATCCAGATTTTACCATCTTTCAACTTTATGGTCTGATATTCATTCCCGTCACGAGGATCTTCGAAAATATTTGATTCGTTTAATTTTGGGTTATAAACTTTGGGTGACTTTTTTGGGCTAATTTGAGCTTCGGTACCCAAAAAATTGTGGATGGATTTTATGAATTTTTCAAATTCATTTTCTTCAAAATTAGTCAGATCTGCTGTTTGTAATCTTCGGAACGCCAGTGGAATTTTTACATCATCAATCTTCGCTGGAAATAGGGCGTTTCGATCATCTGCCTCGCCAGCTTCAGTTCTGACCCAGCGCGACTTTACAGATTTTTCAGACCACAAAACTACAACACATTTTGAAGCATCTAAATTTACCTCGATTACATCATCAAAGGACTGACCATGGGGGATATACCTGTCCCACCACACCGTCCAGCCTTCTGCTTGCAACCTATTTACAATCGGAACAATTCGCTCCTTATCAACACTTGAATAACTGAGAAAAATATCGTGAGCAGACATGTAATATTATGATAAAAAAAAGAATTTTGGCAAACTATAAAAATAGTCTTAGTATAACACTCTTAAAAAGAAGCAGAATACTTCAAAGTTTTAATCTTTCTGGATAATCAACTTTTGAACGTAACGCTCTTCCTTTGTCCAAACAGAAAGATAATACATTCCAGAGGAGAATTTAGAAACAGAAATTGTAGTTTTCAAAGGATTGTTCCCCTTTTCAATCATTTTAGAAAAAACTAGTTTACCGGTAAAGTCTCTTAATTCCAAAATTAAATTTAATGGATTGTTATTTTTTAAATCAAGCATAAATTCCTGGAAAGCAGGATTTGGATAAACTGCAATTCCGCCAAATGTTACAAATGCTTCAACTGACGTTGTTGTGTCTACAACTGCCAGAACCTCTACCCTATCGCTCTCGCAAATCACATTATTAACCTCATTGACATCAGCTACGTAAAACGATGTTGTTTCATTCAGTAAGGGCGTAGTAAATATAGACCCCGTTGCAAGCGTATCATTACTTGACAAACTATCGTACCAATGCAAATTGTTACCTGTAGCAGTCAATATTGCTACATCTGGAACTGTATAAATGGTATCATTTTCAGCAACCGGATCATCAGGAATATCAATTGCTGTCACCACGACTGGTTCCGATGTAAATTCATGGCAAAAACCAGGAACAGTAACTGTATATTCCCCACTAGTAAAGACTGGAATATTTGGGCTTGTAAAACCATTGGACCATTCATAACTTTCCGCTTCAGAACTAAATAAAATCACCGATCCTCCAGCACAAAAAGTGGTTGGTCCAGAAACTGAGATTACTGGAGTTTCGTCGGGATCCTGGATTATTTCGATAGGATTAGAAACCGTGGAACAGCCATTGTCATTAGTAACGGTTACTGTATAGGTCCCTCCTTCAGTGACAAAAAGTTGTTGAGACATTGCTCCATTTGACCACAGATAATTATCTCCTGCCGGAGCGACCAATTCCAACTCACTTCCAGTGCAAACAGTAGTTATACCATTTGAAAAAATATGTTTCCCGGGATAGGCACAATCTCCTTCAATTACCTTTAAAAACTGATCAACCAAAGGTGATTCAACAGTTTCAACCAAGCCTGACGGCCATTTTATTACCAGCGAATCAATTTGATCTTCAGCTCCAAGGCCAAAAAATTGCGTGTAACTATTCATTATCCCATAGCTCTCACCAGACCGCACTTCCCGCAGCTGTACACCCCACGCCCCGTACAATTCTAGTCTTGCGCCCAAAGCATTGACACTACTTGAAGTTCCCTGCAAATTGACTGCAAAAAAATGATTATCATTATGATTGTTTATCCAAAGGACATCTTCACTCGTCAGGCTCCCTGAATAAATGTCCAAAAACCCATCATGATTCAAATCACCGACAGCAAAAGTACTCATTAGGTAACTGCCAAAAAGGTCTTCAATTTGCAGAAACGTGCCATCTCCGTTATTCTGAAAATATTCATACCCCTCATTGCCGGCAACCAAAATATCTACAAAACCATCATTGTCAAAATCTCTCATCAAACCTTGCAAATGATCTGTCGTAATATTTAAACCACTCACGAGAGTAATATCAGAGAACATTCCGTTTCCATCATTTTCATAAAGCTGACAAATGAATTCATGATTTACAACAAAACAATCCAAATCGCCATCGTTGTCAATATCCTGGAAATCCGTCGTCCAGGATTGAGCACCATTTTTCAATCCATAAATTTCAGCAGATTCAACAAACTGTCCATTTTCATTTACAAAAAGTTGATTAACTCTACGGGGATCTGTTGGGTCGCTAACACCGGCTTTGCATTTTGAAATATAAAGATCCAAATCGCCGTCATTGTCAAAATCCGTCCAAACGCTGGCATAGTTTCCAGATCCGTCAGAAGGCGGAATCGTTGACATATCGATCCATGTATCTGCCTGGTAAAAAACACCACTGCCATCGTTCCCCCAAATACGGCTCTCTGCTTCATCATTGCAAATAAACACATCTGCAAATCCATCATTATTGATATCCGAAAAGTTGGAACCCTGCGAAAAAAAACTGGAATTTGGCAGTATAGATTCATCAAAATCGTTTCCTAAACTATTTGCTTTATAAAGTTTTATACCATCCATCAGACCGCCGATCATAATGTCATTGAACCCATTATTATCAACATCAGCAACGGCAATGTTCCATTGCTGATTGCTTGCAATTACTCCAAAATCATAGTGTTGGTATTGGTTGCCATTTTGTTGATATTCAACCGTCAAAAATGTAGCTCCTTCAAGTCGTATTATGTCGTCAAGTCCGTCTGCATTCATATCCGATATACCAACAATTAAAACACTATTAAAATCTGGAGAGGACAGTAAGTCGTTTTTATTTGTAAAATCAATGTCGTTATTGTTGTGGTGAAAACTTTCGAGTTGATTATTTTGATTTTGAGCAAAAGAGGTGGAAATACTCAGTGTTAGAAAAAGCAGGAGGAGTTGAAACATGTTTTTCATAGGCGCTCATTTTGAAAAGAAAACATCCGGTGAATTGAATTATCTTTCTGTTAAATGGATAAATTTTGTTGTAAATCTGTTTGGATCAATGAAACAATCAACTGTCTTCAAATGATCTGCTTGAACAAATCGTCTAATAAACTTTCTAAATATAAATTGGGCAGGCTGAATCCAAATTTAACATTTTAAACGCAAATAATCTATTCTGAAACGTTCAATCGACATTAAATGTCCATCTCATACATTTTCATAATTAATCTAAGTTGCGAACAATGAATTAAGAACAAATAAAAAGAAGTCTTACCAACTTGTTAAGTTTAAGGTGGCTAAACCAAAACTTATCACTAT
>JANQFJ010000141.1 GCA_028277915.1 Saprospiraceae bacterium | reverse complement strand
AATAATCCAAAAGTGCTTCGAGATGGCTGTCCAGGAATTGCTTAATTTCTTTTAAATCGGCTACTCTATTTTCGGTATAATTCGAAGCAACTTCCTCCGCTAATTGACTCAGTCTGATGTCAAAATTTTTATAAAACCCCGAAGAATGAAAATGGTCAAAATAAGTTCTGTATCCTTTCGGATCAAGTGCTGATTCAATATGAAATCGCATTACTTTAAAAAAATAATCACGAATTTGATTTAGAAGCTCATCCGGTTGTTCAAAATTCAGGGAAAAGTTGAGTTGGTCATTGGGTTGATTGTTATTTGAATTCAGATTAAAGCCACAAGTCAAACAGATCTTCACATCTTCCTTGTTGTGTGATCCACATTTTCTACATTTTACCATTTAAGAATAAAATATTTGAAATTGTGAAATTAGGAAAATTGCAGCATACCCAAAGATTCCATTTTCCATTATTATATTTTAACAAGCAAAAATTTTAAATTTGCTTCAAAGGTTTATTTTGAATTTGAATACAAGCATTCTTTCCTCATAAATAGTTTAGAAAAAATGGCAGGTCATAATAAATGGTCAAAAATAAAAAGGAAAAAAGGAGCATCTGATGCCAAACGCAGTAAGATTTTTTCAAGAATCATTAAAGAAATCACCGTCGCTGTAAAAGAAGGCGGCAGTGGCGATCCTGCTTTTAATCCAAGGCTTCGACTGGCTATTACCAATGCCAAAGGAGCCAATATGCCTAAGGATAATGTAGAACGAGCCATTAAAAAAGGATTGGACAAAGATGCTGCTTCATTCCTTGAACCGACATATGAAGGCCATGCTCCCGGTGGTGTTGCGGTTTTTGTAGAATGCACCACCGACAATCTGCAAAGGACTGTGTCAAACGTCCGAGCTGTTTTTAATAAAAAGGGTGGAAATTTAGCCACCAATGGTTCCGTAGATTTTTTATTCGAAAGAAAAGGCATTTTTATTATTGACAGAGGAGATCACGACGGTGAAGAACTGGAACTCGAATTGATTGACGGCGGAGCTGAAGAACTGGATCTTGACGAAGAAACTGGTGAAGTGACTATAACGGTTGACTTTTCCGATTTTGGCAACATGCAAAAAAAGCTTGAAGATTTGGAAATCGAACCTAAAAGTGCTAACCTGGAACGTATTCCTACCACAACTACAGAGCTTTCCGTGGCAGATTCAAAAAGTGTCTTAAATTTAATCGAAGCTTTGGAAGACGATGACGATGTGCAGGCAGTTTTTCATAATCTTGAAATGACAG
Source organism: Saprospiraceae bacterium (assembly GCA_028277915.1). GTDB lineage: Bacteria > Bacteroidota > Bacteroidia > Chitinophagales > Saprospiraceae > JAHDHW01. Next base: position 1,303 of record JANQFJ010000141.1, on the reverse strand, counting down.
ACGAACTGGCGCTTGAGCTTGAAAGTGATTAGTCTGTAAATAATACCCTTGGATCAACTGACCTTATTTTCATACTTTGTTACTCATTCATAACAATTTATGACTCTAAATATAAATGATTAACCTGATTGTGTTTCTTGTGATCCGAAATCCTTCAAAACCATCATTCAACCTTTAAAATCTGACTCGAGGTTGTAAAACTAATCCAACTAAACGATTTAAAATGAAAAATCTAAAGTACCAATTATTCTGCCTAGTTCTTTTAAGCGTAAGCCTATCTTTTGCTCAAAAAGAAGCTGACAAAAAGGCTATTCCCGACAGTTTAAAAAAAGCAACCAAAGAACTGCCCTTGGAACCTGAACGAATCTTTGAGCTCAATACCACTGAAGGGACCTGGATGAGTTTGGATGTTTCTCCTGATGGAAAACAGATCGTTTTTGATATGATTGGCGATATCTATATGATTCCTATTGAAGGTGGAAAAGCTAAAAGAATAATTGGCGATATTTCTTACGAAACGCACCCCAAATTTAGCCCTGATGGCAAATCCCTGGCGCTAACTTCTGATCGTTCCGGATCAGAAAACGTTTGGGTTTTTAATATTGAAAAAAAAGAATGGAAGCAAGTCACAAAAGACAAAGATCAGCACTATCAATCTGTAGAATGGACTCCGGATGGAGACTATTTGATTGCATCCAAAGGAGTGCGAAACCTGAAGTTGCACATGTTTCATAAAAACGGTGGCAGCGGTGCCCAACTAATCAAAAAACCGGATAATCTGAAAGCCATTGAACCTGCATTTGGAATAGATGAGCGTTATATCTGGTTTTCAAGGAGAAACGGAGCCTGGAATTACAACGCCCAAATGCCTCAATATCAAATTGCTACTTTTGATCGTGAAACTGGAGAAGTAGAAACCCGAACCAATCGTTATGGCTCTGCTTTCGCACCTACGCTTTCTCCAGATGGAAAGTACATCGTCTATGCGACGCGCCATAATGCAAAAACCGGCCTTATCAATAGAAACCTGGAGACTGGCGATGAATCCTGGTTGGCTTATCCCGTACAGCGAGACGATCAGGAATCAATTGCAACATTGGGTGTCTATCCCGCAATGTCATTCACTCCTGACGGCAAGCACCTCATCGCTTCATACGGTGGTAAAATCAATAAAATTTCCATTGAAACGAATAAAGCAGTTGAAGTGCCTTTCCATGTTCAAGATACCATCCATTATGGGCCAAAGGTCCATTTTGATTATCGGATATCGGATGATCCGGAAATGATTGTTACACAGATTCGA
>JANQFJ010000136.1 GCA_028277915.1 Saprospiraceae bacterium | reverse complement strand
TTGGCTGGATCATTTGGAAGGAGATAAATGGTCTTTCCGAGTAAAAACAAAAGGAGAACAGGTTTGGAATCGCATGCGATATTTTTCATTTCATACACCAAAAGCTAGAGCTTTTCTGCTCGAATGGCTGCTGCATAAGTTTTTTGAAAAAGAAGATGTCCTAACTCCAAAATATGAATTTGTTATTTTAAAACTAAATGGTAAAAATCTTGGAATTTACGCCTGTGAGGAGCATTTTGATAAGGTTTTGGTTGAACGGCAAAAACGCAGGGAAGGACCAATTATCAGATATTCTGAAGATGGGTTTTGGGCAGCGATTAAGCGAAATACGCAACAATATGGCTCAATGGACTTTAATCTTGAGCAAGCCACCAGGAAACCTGAAGCATCCGAAATTAGACCTTTCCAGGATGCAAAAATCGTCAAATCTCCTAATTTGAAGGATCAATTCGAAAATGCCCAAAATCTTTTATACCAGTACAAATATGGGATCCGAAATGCAGAAGAGATTTTTAATATCGAACAAATGGCAAAATTCTACGCCATTTGCGATGCTATGAATGCTTACCACGGCTTGGCCTGGCATAATCAGCGATTTTATTACAACCCGGTAACTGTAAAATTGGAGCCTGTGGGATTTGATGGCTTCGGGACAGTGGTCTCCCGACATGATAAACTTCTTGGTGCAGGAGCACTCAATTTGAAAAGATTGGACGATGAAAAGATTGACAACCTCCTTTTTATAAACAAAAAATTTGTAGAGCGATATGCTTATTATTTGTCAAAATACAGCAGCAGGAGTTATTTGCAGGGTTTTTTAGCGGGGCATGTCGAGGAGTTGAAGCGATTGGAAGAGCTGATAAAATCTGAATTCAAGGATTATCAGTTTAAAGGAGATGATCTAATGGTTTATGCTCAAAGAATGTACGCTCTATTGTTACCATTCAACAATCTCAGCCTTAGAGCCCACACGCAAAGCAGCACTGAAAATACCAGAAAACTGAAAATTGCCAGTTTTCATAGTTTGCCTGTGGAAGTGATTGGTGCAGGACCAACTGAGCAATTGATGACGGATACTTTTGTTAATCGCCCGTTGCTCGAAGGATTTGTTCCTCGAAAGGTCCAGGCTTTAATAGAAAAAAGTTTGCAAGGAGATACAGTCACTGACGTGCGATCCAAACATATTTGGGAGGCTCACAACGATCAATTACCGGTTTCGTTTTATGATCTCGATGTAAGGTCAAGCGATAAATATCTGTTTTTTCAGGTTTTAGGTATCGACTCGGTTTATCACTCACAGATTTTAGACTGGCAAATGCCTGAGGACTTTTCCGCTGCACAGGATTTGGCGAAAGATATAAAACTGGCTTCGAATGAAGTTTATAACCTGAGTGAAAAATTGGTTTATTTTAAAAAAGGAAAACACAATATTTCTGAGTCAATCATCATCCCTGAAGGCTATCATGTTATTTTTTCTGAGGGTGTAGAACTGGATTTTGTCAATCAAACCAAATTTATTTCTTATTCGCCGGTATTCATGAATGGCAGTGAAAATGAACCCATAAAAATCCACTCTTCTGATCAAACTGGAAATGGTTTTACGCTTATCGAGGCAGAAGGAGAGTCAGATCTTCGTTATGTCATTTTTGAAAACCTTAACACGCTAAACCACAAGGGCTGGAATCTTACAGGTGCTGTCACTTTCTATGAATCCGATGTAGCAATAAACCATTGCGTTTTTCGGGACAATCACTGTGAAGATGCGTTGAACATTATTCGCTCAGAATTTTCAATGAACAATAGCACAGTGAGTAACACCTTCAGTGATGGATTTGATGCTGATTTTTGTAAAGGATATATCAACAACACCCGTTTTCAAAATACGGCAAATGATGCAATGGACTTCTCCGGAAGTAATATTTTGATTCAAAAATGTTTCGTGGATGCTGCCGGGGATAAAGGCGTAAGCGTTGGAGAAGATACCGATGCTTCGATTTTTTCCATAGACATTAAAAATTCAAATATTGGAGTAGCTGCGAAGGATTTGTCAGTTTTGATAATTGAAAATATTACGTTGAAAAATTGTCAACAGGGGTTCGTTGCCTATCAGAAAAAACCGGAATATGGCGGAAGTAATATTGTCGTGCAAAACTATTGGGCTTCAGATATTCGCCGCTTGCACAATATCCGCGAAAAATGCGTTTTACAGTTAAAGGATCAGATCATCAAAGGGCAGTAAACTATGCTCATAAGTAACCGAAATGGTTCAACATTTAATTTTAAAAGCTTTGTAAAATATGGCCTAGTGCTGGTTTTACTGGTGATTGCTTTCTTCGTTTTTTATCCCGAACTCCTCAGGATCAGTACTTTAAAAGATAGTGATGTAATTTATTGCGATGCTGAACTAGTCTGGAAAAACCACTTCTTTTCAAATGGAAAAACTTTTTTAAATGGTCAACTACAAAGCGATGAAACTGCTCATTTAGGCAAATATTCAAGCAAGCATCAGGATAGCGAGGATTTGGTTTTTGGAATGACCTACGAATCGGAAGCGAAGCCCGGTGATGTCTTTGAAGTTGAAGTTTGGATGAAAAAGGGAAAAGGAAATGGACAAGGATTTTTAGTTTTTTCTGGAAAAGAAGGCGCTGATTTTTACAAAAAAACGGATAATATTTCCAAAACGGAAAATGACTGGGGCTTGATTAAAATGATCGTCAGTGTACCAAATTTTTATATTGAAAAAACCATTAAAATTTATCCTTACAGTGATGGAAAAGGGGAAGTTTTTTTTGATGATTTAAAAATTAAAAAACTTGATAAAATACCGGATCACTTAGTTCGGTCCGGTTTTCAACCTCACCACATCAATCTTGAGATCAGTGAAAAAAATTATTTATTACTTGAGCAAAAACGCAACGAAGCCTTTCAAAAAGGCTTACTGATCACAGAGGATGATAGCTGGGTAAAAGCTTCCATTTTAGAATCGAGAACTGATGAAAAAATCCCTGTCAGAGTTCGCTTGAAAGGCGATTGGCTGGATCATTTGAAGGATGAAAAATGGTCTTTCAGGATAAAGCTAAAAGATCCTTTCACCTGGAATCGATTGAAAACATTTTCCATCCATACGCCCAAAGCTCGTTATTACGCATTGGAATGGCTGCTGCACGAGTTTTGGAAAAAGGAAGGAGTGCTCACTACGCGATATGATTTTGTTACGCTTTCTGTAAATGGAGAAAAAAAAGGAATTTATGCCTTTGAAGAACACTTTGAAAAACATTTGCTCGAATATCAGCAGCGAAGAGAAGGGCCTATTGTCCGATTTTCGGAGGATGCTTTATGGGAGGCCAGACAGCGTCATTTTGAAATAAAAAAAGATCATAGTTTTCAGGACTTCTCGAAGTTGCCAACAGCCAATATTGAACCATTCCAGGAAAACAAAATCGCACGTTCTGAATTGCTCACCAAGCAGTTTGAGGTCGCAAAAAATCTATTGTTTCAGTATCAAGAGGGGATAAAGCCACCAGACGAAATATTTGACCTGGATCTCATGGCCAGATTCACTGCGATCATAGATGTTTTAGGAGGATATCATGGCCTGGTTTGGCACAATCAACGCTTTTATTACAATCCGGTAACTAGTCTGCTGGAACCAATCGGTTTTGATGGTTTTGGTTCAAAACCCAGAAAAGATCCATTAATACTTGGAAAAGCTCTGCTTGAAAATGGTAACCATATGGATAATAGTCCTTTGAAACGGCTTTACAATAATCCGGAGTTTATTAAACGATACATGCATCATTTGAATCGTTTTACGCAGGAAGATTATATTCATGATTTCTTTATAAAAATTGAAAAAGAACTCAATTCCAGGATTAAATTTTTACAAACTGAATTCCCTGAATTTCAATTTGACAAACAAAGAATTCTCAATCGAATCGATCAAATTCGAATTCGATTATTGCCATATAACGAGCATTCAGTGAACGCAAATTGGTCAACTAACGAAACCAATGAAAAGGTGATTCAGCTGAGCAATACCCATGAGTTGCCATTGCAGGTTGTCGGAACAGGGGTTTTTCCGAGTTGGCTGAGAGATACCTTGAATGAAGAAATCCATTTGCCGGGATTTCGGATTGGCAATAAACGAGTAGTTAAGGAAATAAAATCCCCTTCTGATATAAAATACGTTTTTTACAAACCATATGGTCTGGATACTATTTTTTCTACCACGGTATCTTCATTTGCTTTACCGGATGGTTATGTGCCTGTGCAGGAAATTTTGTCTGAAAAGAAGCTCGAAAAAAGTTCATTATACAGCATTTTCGGAAAAAAAGTGATTTTCAAAAAAGGAAAATATTCGTGGGACAAGGACATCGTTATCCCAAAAGATTATGAGGTGATTTTTGAAGCTGGAGTGACTATTGACATGGTCAATGAAGCAAAATTTATTTCCAGGTCTCCCGTTTTTTTGAATGGAACCAACGAAGAACCGATAACTATTTACTCGAGCGACCAGTCTGCTAATGGATTTTCAGTTTTGCAATCACCTGAAACCAGTAAATTGCATTATGTTATCTTCAAGGATTTAAATACGTTGAACTATAAAGGCTGGACATTAACCGGAGCTGTAACTTTTTATGAATCTGATGTGTTTTTGAAAAATTGCTATTTCAAAGATATCCATTGTGAAGATGCACTCAACACAATTCGTTGTAATTTTACTTTTGAAAACTCTGTCATTGAGGATTGTGAAGCTGATGGTTTGATGCCGATTTTTGTACTGGGAAAGTAGTGGATTCGGAGTTTAAAAATACCGGAAATGATTGTGTCGATTTTTCCGGGAGCCGTATTGAAATAATTAGCTCTAACCTGAAAAATTGTGGCGATAAAGGACTGAGTGTTGGAGAAGAATCTTATGTTTTGGTGGACGAAGTAACAGTGGATGGTGCAACGATTTGCGCAGCTTCAAAAGACTTGTCTTATTTAAAAGTGGAAAACATTGCACTGAAAAATTGTAACCAGGGATTTGCTGCCTATCAAAAGAAACAAGAATACGGAGTCAGTTCGATTTTTGTCAGGAATTTTACAGAAGAAAACGTAAAATATTTGCGTACAATAGCGCCTCGCTGTACTTTGGAATATAAAGGCCAGGTTTTCGTTGGCGAAGAATAGAAGCATTTTTATTATGATGAAACGAATTTTTACAATCACCATTTTTGTTCTTTTTGGACTTTCAAATAAAACTTTTTCACAATTGCCTTTTGACTTCATTGACCAGTTGGTTTCTGACGAATTGGCAAAACCAGTTGGGATAAAATTTGACGAAAATGGCCAGGCTTATATTTGGGAACAAGAAGGCAGGGTGATGATTTTGGATACCAGCGGTGTTTTATTAGCAGAACCCTTGATTGACTTGAGAGAAGAAGTAGGAGGGTGGTGGGACCATGGTTTGCTGGGGTTTGCACTCGATCCGAATTTTTTAGACAATGGTTATTATTATCTTCTTTACGTGGTGGACCGCCATCATTTGATCCATTTTGGAACAAGTTCTTACAATCCGGATTCATCCACTTATCAGCAAGCCACTATTGGACGGATTACTCGTTATCAAGCAGATGGCAATTCCAATTTTCAAAAAACAACACCAAACAGTCGTAAAGTATTAATTGGCGACCAGATTGACAATGGCTTTCCGATAATCATTCCTTCTCATGGAGTTGGAACATTGGTTTTTGGAACTGACGGAACTTTGCTGGCATCATGTGGAGAAACAGGCAGCTTTGTTTCTGCAGATGCAGGGAGCAGTTCTGATACTTATTACGAACAAGCATTGGAAGATGGTATTTTGAAAGAAAAGGAAAACGTTGGTGCATTCCGATCGCAATTAATTGACAATTTGAATGGCAAAATCATCCGGATTGATCCAAACACAGGTGAAGGAATTTCGAGTAACCCTTTTTACGATCCTGCTGAACCAGATGCTCCTCGATCTAAAGTTTGGGCTCTAGGATTGCGAAATCCGTTCAGAATTTCTTTAAAGCCAAACAGCGGGAGCCATGATCCTGCTTTGGCAAAACCAGGGGTGGTTTTTGCAGGAGATGTGGGAGGAAGTCATTGGGAAGAATTGAACATCATCACAGAACCGGCGTTGAATTTTGGGTGGCCGATCTTTGAAGGGATGGAGATAAAAACTTCATTTCAAAACAAAATCGCTTTTAATCTTGATGCACCGAATCCATTGTATGAACAAAACGGTTGTAACAAAGAATATCTTAAGTTTCACGATTTACTCATCCAGTCAACTTTAAAGACTGAAGATTTATTTCCGAATCCATGCGATGAAGATCAACAATTACCAGCAAGCACTCCAACTTTTGTGCACAAACGCCCTGCTATCGCCTGGCAAAATGATCGTCTCCCGATTGATTCTGTAGCGATAGTGCCAACTTTCGACGGAGCCGGAAATGCCATTTCCTATGGCATCGAGGAAGTGGAATCAGGCGTAGAAGGAATTTATTTCGACGGTTATTCGAGTATCTCTGGAGTTTTTTATGAAGGTGAGAACTACCCTGAGGAATATCTAAATCGATACTTTCAGGCTGACTTTAGTGGCTGGATTCGGGTTTTTGATTTTGATGAAGATTATCATTTGACAAAAGTTGATTCATTTCACCACGATTGTAAAGGTATTGTCGATCTTGCTGTAAGCCCTAAGGACGGTTGCATTTATTATGTAAAAGTGAACGAAGGAGCGGCCGTTCGGAAAATTTGTTTTGGAGGAGATCCTCCACCGGTTGTTATCGCAAAAGCAGATGTTTATTATGGTGTGAGTCCACTCACCGTAAGTTTAGATGCTAGTGAAAGTTTCCACCCCAAAGGTTATCCAATAACTTTTGAATGGGATCTTGGAGGCGGAGAAACGAATGACGAAGCCAGTTTTGAGTATATTTTTGAAACGCAAAACAGCGGACCAACCCCTTTCCCGGTAACGGTGACAGTTACGGATAGTGTGGGAAATTCGGCAAGCGAGACTTTCATTATTTCATTAAATAATACGCCACCAGTGGTTGAGATTAGCAGTTTCGAGGATGGAGATTTGTATCCAGTCAGTGATTTTACACTATTGCCGCTGAAAGCCACTGTCTCGGATGCAGAACATGATGATTCTGAGTTAACTTATGCCTGGCAGACGTTTCTTTTTCACAATACCCATAATCACCCAAATCCAATTGAAAATGCGAAATTTTCAAGCATCATTATAGAGCCGCTTGGCTGCACAGATGAAGACTATTGGTACAGAGTGGAACTGACTGTAACAGATGCGGCAGGGCTTTCGACTAAGGTCAGAAGCGAACTTTTCCCGTACTGTGGTGATCTTTTTGGAGAAAATGTTACACTCACTGGCGGAGCAAAACAAGATGGTAATCATCTGAGTTGGACAGTAACTGCTGAAAATGACATTGCTGATTACGAAATTCAGAGAAGTACGAATATCACTGATTATGTAACAATTGGAAAAATACCAGCCATCGGAAGTAATGAATATAGTTATTTGGATGCTTCTCCATTATTCGGGAATAATCGGTATCGCCTAAAAGTAGTTCGGAATGACGGGATTTATGATTATTCGAACAAGGTGATACTTAAATTTCCTCCGGATCCGGATTATAGCATTTATCCTAATCCGGCATCAAAAATTTTAAATGTAAAGGTTAAGGAAAGCTCAGGTACAATTATTTTTGAGTTGTTTGATGCTACCGGGAAACAGATATTTTATGAAGAATGGGCCGATGATACTATGGATGGAGTGGAAAGGCCAGTTGAAGTTGGAGCACATGCAAATGGGGTGTATTTTTTCAAGCTTCGCAATGGATTTTCGACCTTCCATGGAAGTTTACTGATAATGAGATAGATTTTAAAAAATCAAAATTGAGTTCATGTTGCAACGGCTGTTGGTTATTCTTTTTTTTATTTTTTGTTTTGGCTTGCAAGCTCAATTACCGCTTGATTTTGTCGAAACTATTGTGACTACAGAAATTAATCGACCGGTTGGTATTGAGTTCGATGAAAATGGTCAGGCCTACGTTTGGGAACGAGAAGGAGTCGTCCATGTTATCGATTCGGCAGGGGTTTATTTACAAAACCCACTGATCGATATTTCTGAAGAAGTTGGTGCATGGGGAGATCATGGGTGTCTGGGTTTTGCACTTGATCCAAATTTTTTAAACAATGGCTATTTTTATCTGCTTTATGTCGTTGACCGCCACCATTTGTTGTATTTCGGAACAAGCGAATACCATCCTGATTCAAGTCTGACAAATCAAGCGACCATCGGAAGGATCACAAGATATACTGCCGATCTAACGACTAATTTTCAAACCACTTTACCTAATAGTAGAAAAGTTTTACTAGGAGAAGCTATTGATTCGGGCTTCCCGATCCTGATTGCCTCACATGGGGTAGGGGCATTGGCTTTTGGAACAGATGGAACGCTTCTGGCATCTTGCGGCGATGGGGGGAGTTTTTTGTCAAACGACATTGGGAGTGATGAAGGCACCTATTATGAGCAGGCATTAGCAGATGGGATTATTCGTGAAAAGGAAAACATCGGTTCTTTTCGATCTCAATTGGTGGATTGTTTGAATGGAAAAATAATTCGAATTGATTCCGAAACAGGTGACGGAGTAATTGGAAATCCCTGGTATGATGCTGAAAACAAACGTTCTGCGGCGTCACGAGTTTGGGCTTTAGGATTGCGAAGTCCTTTTCGGTTCATTGTAAAACCTGAATCAGGTAGTCATAATCCAGAGGCAGGTGATCCTGGGCAATTATTCATCGGTGATGTTGGAAGTTCAAAGTGGGAAGAACTCAATGTCGCTACTCATGGCGGCCAGAATTTTGGTTACCCGTTGTTTGAGGGTATTTTGGAAAAAGAAGCTTTTTGGGGACTTTTGGTTGGAAATCCGGATGCATCTAACCCTTTGTACGGTATTGATGATTGTGATCGTTCACATTTTTATTTTCAGGAACTACTTCAACAAGCCAATCCTGCGCCTGGTGTGGTTTTTCAAAATCCTTGTGATTCTGAGAATATAATTGATTTGACTACTCCGGTGTTTTATCATACCATGCCTAAAGTGATGTACAGCAATAGTTTGAGCAATAAGCCGGATCGGGCTTACATTGCTGATTTGAAATCAGAAGGAGGTGTTGATACTATTAATATTTCAAAGTCGGGCTCACCTGTCACAGGGGATCCTTTTGGGGGGTATTCGAGTGTGGCTGGTTGTTTTTATGATGGAGATAACTTTCCGTCAGAATACCGAGGAAAATATTTTCATGCAGATTACAGTTGGTGGATCAGAACAATGGATTTTGATGAAAATGCTGATTTTCAATCCATCGAGCGCTTTCATGATGATGCAGATTATATTTTAGACATGGCGGTCAATCCAAAAGATGGTTGTTTGTATTATGTCAATTTTCAAAGTAAAGTGATGAAAATCTGTTATGGTGGTAATGCTCCGCCTGTCGCTGTTGCAAAATTTAACCAGCAATTTGGACCAAGTCCTTTGACCGTTCAATTTGATGCATCCGGTTCTTACGACCCTGATGGAACAATTCTAAATTTTCAATGGAATTTTGGTGGTGGGATGAGTTCTATTGAAAGAGATCCCCAGCATGTTTTTGTTGCGAATTCAAATGATCCGACACCGTTCAATGTTTCATTGACTGTTACAGATAGTTTAGGGGACAGTTCGGTGGTCAGCCTGATAATATCATTAAATAACACTCCCCCTGAAGTTGAAATAACCAGTATCAAAGAGGGTGATCATTACCCTGTAACGGGCTACACTCTTTTGCCTTTGGAAGCGAATGTCGTTGATGAAGAACATAATGAATCTGAGTTGAGTTATGAATGGAAGACGTTTTTACAACATAATTCGCATGAACATGAAGGTGTTATTAGCAACCATCATTCAACTTCGGTTTTGATTGAACCTATTGGCTGTAATGATGAAAATTACTGGTTTCGGTTTGTGTTAAACGTTACAGATGAGGCGGGGTTGGTTGGGACGGATACGGTTAATCTTTTTCCATTTTGCAATGATCCGCCTGCTGAATTGGTAAGCTGGGAAGCAATTGCGAAAGAAAAAACTGTGGATTTGTTTTGGCAAACTGAAGAAGAATCGAATTTGGATTATTATGAAATTCAGAAGATGGATAATATTAATTATTTTAAATCCATTGGAGAGGAAACGGCCAAAGGAAGCCAATCAAATTATCAATTCACGGACGAAGCTCCGGTAAATGGAATTAATGTATATCGTTTAAAATTGGTACGGGATGACGGTGTGTATGATTATTCGCCGGAAGTGAAAGTGCTATTCCCTGCAAAACCGAATATCAAGATATTTCCAAATCCTGCCAACGATAGGATCTTTATCGAATTGCTTTCAGCGGAAGAGCCTGTCGAGCTTGAATTTTTTAATTATGCTGGTCAAAGTATTTTTCACACTCAGTGGATTAGGGCCAATCAAAAAGATTTTGATGTATCTAGTTGGCCTGTCGGTGTTTATTTTTATCAGCTTAAAAAAGGTGCTGAAAAAATTAGTGGAAAGCTATTGATCCTACGTTAATTATATCAGGCAATTATTGGTTCTTTCCGTTGAATCAGAGGAATATAGTACAAAACAGCGATTGATAAAAACAGCGGCAATTTGTATAAATAGGCAAAAGGGACATAAAAAAAGCCGTAAAAAATCAGCAAATAAAATTTCAATCCAATCAGCAAATACATTTTAATGTTCAATCCTCTTTTTCTGAAAAAGAAATACCCCAAACCCAGCAACAATGCTGCAAAAGCACAGACGCCGATGTGAACTTTTTTGTTGAGAGCCAATCGTTCTTCGACCTTCAATTCTTCTAAATCGTAAAAATAGATGGCAAAACTATTGCCTTTCGTGAGATGGTGCGGCTTTTCGCCTGGAGCCTGCCAATACTGCGTTTCCCACTGAGTAGAAGCAGTTTTTGCGTAATAATTGAGTCCTTTGGTAATGATGCTCCAATCTTTTGATAAAAAGGGAATTACGTATAAAAGTAATACTCCGGCTGCGACGTAAAGCGATACCTTAAATACTTTTTTAAAACCTTTTTCAATCCAATAAATCAACAAATACAAAGGCAACCAAAAAGTGAAAGCATAGCGAGAAAGTAGGCAAAGGAGGATGCCCAAAGCCATTAGATAGCGGTTTTTATGAAAAACCGTCAACATGAGAAAAAGGTAAAATGCAATTGGTAGCAATTCTACCGCATATCCAAATGTTCCCCATGCAAACAGTCTGTACCGGTAAATAAAGAAAAACGGGATCAGCGCCTTTAAAGCTAATTCAAAAATACTGTAGCTGCTTTTTACTAATTGAAAATTGTACAAAAAAATAACAAATAAAAAAACAAAGTATGCCGTCCAGCGGTAGTCAATACTCAATACTTCTGAAAAAATGTAAGGTGCCCAAAGCATTGGGAAATAGGTCGGATCAACGTGGTAGCCTTCAAATTGAAGCGGTTTGTAAACGACTTCTCCACTCAACAAACGCTGGACATACATTTGCAACGAAGGGATAATGTCAGAAGCTTTTGCATCAATCGGATAACCCCAGAAAACCTCTCTCAGTTGGAAGGCGCAATAAATGGATCCAATTATAAAGATGCCAAAAACTATGAGGTGTCGCCACCATTTTACGGTTTTTAAACTTTTGGGGATTTCCGGTTTTTTGAAACCTGTCAGAAAAAATGCAGCTATACAAAATGCTATGCCTGCAACGAGCCAAACCACCGGGCTTTTGTAAACTCCAAATCTGTTTTGCCATGATGTCAGCATCGCCAATTCGAGTAGTGTTGACAACAAGAGAACTAATACCCAGAAATAATGATTGACTGTTTTTATCAAACCCATAGCGAGGAGCAAAGCTAAGGAAATTTATCTTTTTGGCCGGGATTGAATAGAGCTAAATGTTGGATTCCAGAACGTAGTACATGTCAATTTTTCCTTTGTTTTTTGCTTCTACTTTTCCCCGATATTCGAAAGAAAAATTGTCTTTTACCATATTGTAGGTGTCTTCGGAAATATTAACTTTTCCAGGCTCACCACTGGATTCCATTCTTGAAGCGATATTGACCGTATCTCCCCAAATGTCGTAGGCAAATTTTTTCAGCCCAACAACTCCCGCGATAATCGGTCCAACATGAATGCCTATTCGGGCTTCAAAGAAAGGTTCTTTTCTGAATTGTTTTTCTTTTTTCAGTGATTGAAGGAAGGATTGGATTTCTATTGCTGCTTTGATGACCCTTTGGGCATGATCGGGTTGTTCTTTCGTCAAACCGCCAGCGCACATATAAGCATCGCCAATTGTTTTAATCTTCTCTAATTCATATTTTTCAATAATTTGGTCAAAGTTTTTAAAGCAATGATCCAAATCTTCGATGAGTTTTTCAGGATTTAGTTTTTCTGAGATTCCACTAAAATTGACGAAATCTGTAAAAAGAACGCTTACATTGTTATGGTAGCGAGCTTTAGCTTTTCCGTTTATTTTCAGTTCTTTAGCTATTGTTTCCGGGAGGATGTTTAGCAATAGTGATTCGGAGCGATCTTTTTCTTTTTCGATGACTTCGTTTTTTTCTTCCAACTGCGAGTTATGTTTTTTCTGCGCTCTGTTGCGAATGAACAGGCCACCTGCCAATAAAGCCGCTATTATGATAATGGCTAAATACAACCACTGCTGTGCTTTTTGTTTTTCCAGTAAAGCATTTTGTGTTTCGAGCTCCATATTTTGAGTTTCCAATTCCATGTCTTGTTGAACTATCTTCAGAGAATCTATTTCGTTTTTTGCTTCCAGCGAATCCAGCTCCATTTTGTATTGCATTAGCAAATACTCATCTCTTAATTGTTCTTCACTCATTTTGGATATAGCTTCTTCTTTGGCAAGAATATCTTGATTGAGGACTTCCGTTTCTTTAGAATATAATTCTCTTATTTTATCGGAAAGTTTATTGTATGTTCTGCGTTGTTTGGGAGTGAGTTTTTTTTCGTCAACATATTCCAGCAGATCCCCCACAGATTTTATAGAGTCTGTTTCTAAAACATTTTTTGGGGAAGCCTGTATTTCTCTGATTTGTTTTTCCAGGTTATTGATATCTGTTGTCCGGTTGAGTTGTTGTGCCATTCTTTTTAAGAGTTTCAGGTTGCTTAAGCGAAGGGCATCATTTGTACTATTGGCTTGGTCGAGCAGGTTATTACTTTCCCTAAATTTTATAGCGACTTTGCCTCTTTTCCTATTTTTTTGCCGGAGCAAGGCTTTACCTTCTCTGTTGAGCGCTTTCGCCATAGCTTCTTTGTCGTCAATATCCTTTGCGACTTGGTATGCATGAACAGCAGCTTCGTTGGCTCCCTTGTATTTTCCTTGCTTAAAGTATAGGTCGGACAATAAGATTGCTTTTTCAATAAAAGCAGCTCCTTCCAGCGTTTCTAGTTCGTTTTTTAATGACTCAATTTCATCACTTTGTGCAAAGATGATTAAAGGAATGGTGAGGAGTATTATTGACAAAAAGACTTTCATCAGGAACGAGGGTTTTGCTTTTATTTCATTTGACTAAAGATAGCAATTTTCGTTTAAAGCTTTTGAAATCATCCTTTGATTAGAAGTTTGTTTTATGATTGAAATCTAAATTTTTGTAGAGTGGCTTGCCTTCTTTTTCTTTTATTCTCAAGTTTTAATTATCTTCCTATTCCAATCCTTTTTTGAGCGTATCCGAGACTTTTTTGCTTCATTTTCTAATAAAAATATTTCACATGGATTTTTTGTACTTCATTCTCATTGGTGCGGCTGCCGGTTGGCTTGGCGGTCAATTTATGAAAGGTTCTGGTTTCGGACTTTTGGGCAATATTGTAGTTGGAATTATTGGCGGTTTTCTCGGAGGCTTTTTGTTTGGAGTTTTTGGCTTGTCTTCTGACGGG
>JANQFJ010000097.1 GCA_028277915.1 Saprospiraceae bacterium | reverse complement strand
GACCAGTTTGGGGCATCGACCTCGGAGGAACAAAAATCGAAGGCGTTATCCTTGAAGATCGTGATACACCAAATGTATTAAAAAGATTGCGCATTCCTACTGAAGCTGATAAAGGATACAAACATATTATCCGTCAAATCAGCAACCTGGTGGAAGTACTCACCGCAGAAACAGGAATCAAACCGACTCGCATTGGAATAGGAACTCCAGGAACAATGGAGCCTTCGTCAAAGCTCATGAAAAATTGCAACACCACCAGTCTCAATAACATGCCTTTGAAAAGAGATATCGAACGTGCTATTTCTATTCCAGTATCTTTGGCTAATGATGCCAACTGTTTTACTATTGCAGAGACAAATCTCGGAATCGTAAAGGAAAAAGCGCCGGAGGCGAAAGTTGTTTTTGGAGTGATCATGGGCACAGGAGTAGGTGGTGGTTTGGTCGTCAATGGAAAAATCTTAAACGGCAAACAAGGAATTGCCGGTGAATGGGGACACACTTTTGTAGATCACTCTGGAGGAGAATGCTATTGTGGCAAATTTGGTTGTGTTGAAACAATCATTTCAGGACCAGCCTTGGAAGCATATTACGAAAACCAAATGGGCATTCCTTTAAAACTTGGACAAATCGTCAACAGGCATCTGAATGGTGAGGATGAAGTCGCAACCAAAACAGTAGATCGCTTGTCAAAGTTTTTTGGAATCGCTTTATCAAATGTCATCAATATTGTTGATCCTGATGTTGTCGTTTTGGGAGGCGGTCTGGGGAATATTGATTTGCTTTACACAGATGGCGTTTGGGAGGTTGAAAAAAATACTTTTAACAATTCTTTGGAAACACTTTTTTTAAAGCCAAAATTAGGTGACAGCGCCGGTGTTTTTGGTGCTGCATTGCTTGAATAGAACTATACGCTATGTTGAAAACAAAAAATCTGGAATTTTCTTACAATAACCAAAACTGGCTCAAGTTTCCGGACATTGACTGTAAAGAAGGAGAGCACTGGCTATTGATCGGGCTAAGCGGAAGCGGTAAAACCACCTTGCTTCATCTGCTTGGAGGTTTACGTACTCCGAAAAAAGGAGACATCATTATTGCTAATACCAATATTTCAAAACTAAGCTCCTCAGAACTGGATCATTTTAGAGGAAAACAAATTGGAATCGTTTTTCAAAAAGCACATTTCGTTCGTTCCCTTACGGTTGAGGAAAATCTAAAACTTGCTCAAAAGCTTGCTGGTCAGCCTGTTTCTACCGCACGGATAAATGAACTTTTAGAACGACTCAATGTTCAACATAAATTGAAAGCGAAAACAGATTCATTAAGCATTGGAGAACAACAGCGAGTTGCCATTGCACGAGCATTGGTAAATAAACCAAATATCATTTTGGCGGATGAGCCAACTTCAGCTTTAGATGATAAACATTGTGATGAAGTTCTGGAATTACTGGAAACCCAGGCAACTCAAGAAAATGCTACTTTGCTAATTGTTACTCATGATGCCCGATTAAAAGAGAAATTTGAAAACCAAATCACTTTAGAGGACAACTGAACAACATGAATGCATTGTTTCTTAGCTGGAAGAACCTAATCAACAAACCACTCTCAATGCTTTTGAGCTTGGTCCTTTTTGCCCTTGGAGTTGGTTTGATTTCACTGCTGTTGCTTTTAAACACACAGTTGCAGGAAAAGTTTGACAAAAACTTGGCGGATATTGATTTGGTCATTGGGGCCAAAGGGAGTCCTTTGCAGCTCATTCTTTGCAGCATGTATCACATCGACGCACCAACCGGAAATATCTCGATAAAAGAAGCCAAACCATTTTTAAATCCAAATCACCCTTTGATCAAAAAAACAGTCCCGCTTTCATTGGGAGATAGCCACAAAGGGTACAGAATTGTTGGCACATTACCTTCCTTTTTGGAGCTGTACAATGCTGAAATCGGAACAGGAAAGATTTGGGAAAATGATTTTGAAGTGACAATTGGAGCTGGTGTAGCTAGCGATTTGAAGTTAAAATTAGGTGACCAATTTCATAGTTCCCATGGATTTGTTTTGGATGACAACCTAATCCATGATGACGGTGATAAGTTTAAAGTTGTTGGGATTTTGAAACCAACAGGCTCCGTAGCTGACCAGTTGATATTGACGAACACCCAAAGTATTTGGAAGACACATGACCATGCTAGCCCAAACGATGAAAGCCACGAAGACCACGACCACGAGGGCCACGATCATGATCATGATCATTCCGAGGAGCCAAAACCTTTGATTGAAGAAGTGGATCAGGAAATTACTTCATTGCTGATACAATTTAAAAACAGAAATTACCAAACGCTCAACATGGCGCGTTCGATCAATGAAAATACTGATATGCAAGCGGCCAATCCACCAATTGAGATCAATCGTCTTCACGCAATGGTCGGAGTTGGTGAGGAAGCTTTGCGCATTTTGGCATTAATCATTGTATTTGTATCGGGCTTGTCTATTTTCATCTCTCTTTTTGACTCTCTGAGAGATCGACGTTACGAATTGGCATTGATGCGGGTAATGGGTGCTTCCAGATCAAAACTGTTTTCACTCATTATTTTGGAAGGCATACTTTTAGCTGCATTAGGTTTTGCTATCGGTATCTTTTTGAGTCATATTGGCATGGAAGTCTTAGCAAATTTTATGAAATCTTCTTATCGCTATTCTTTTTCCGGAACAGTGTTTTTAAAAGAAGAAATCTATTTACTTTTGGGAGCCTTGGCAATTGGAATGTTGGCGGCGATAATCCCGGCAATCCAGGCTTCTAGGACAGATATTTCCAAAACTTTAACTGATTCTTAAAGGAATTAACAGCAGTTAAATCGTTATTTTGCAGCAGTTACTTTTAAAATATGAGGAAAATTGTCTTTGGTGTTTTGTTGTTTGTGATTTTAGTTCCTTTATTTTCCGTAGCTCAAAACGAAAATAACATATGGGCAACGCTTGCGTTGTTGGAGTTTGAAAAAAGGGACGAACTGGGAAATTTTGACGAAGATGGCAATATCATTCCGCTCATCGAAGCATTTGAAGAAAAGGAAATCACTGTCAAAGGATATGTGATTCCGCTGAGTGGTAAAAAAGCACAGAGTCATTTCATGTTTTCGGCATATCCGTATGAATCTTGTTTTTTTTGTGGTAAAGCCGGCCCCGAAACGATCATGGAAGTATTCGTTAAAGATGACAAGAAAATAGATTTTTCAGAAAATAAAATGGCTATCAAAGGTATTTTCTATTTTACCTCCCGAAATTCCAATAACGTAATGTTTACACTAAAAAATGCAGAAGTTGCTGAATAATAATAAAATTATGAAGAACATTTTTTTAATAATATCAACACTCCTTTTTTCGCTTTCATTTAAAGACATTCAAGCACAAGGTGCTGATAATAACCCGAATATTTGGAAGACCCTGGCTAAAATCACCTTTAAAAAAGAATACGATGAGCTGATGGGATTCAAAGTCGATGTTCCTGTTTTCAGCAAAGACGTTGAAAAATTAGATGGAACTGAAATCACCGTTAAAGGATACGTCATTCCCGTAGAAGGATATAAAAGTCATACAGAGTTTGTTTTTTCTGCATTTCCTTATAACATGTGTTTTTTCTGCGGTGGTGCGGGGCCCGAAACGGTTATGGAAGTCATTGCTGCAGAACCCGTTAAGTTTTCTACGGAAGCTATTCAACTGAAAGGTAAACTTCACTTAAACTCCAAGGACATCAACAAATTGATATATTCACTCTCAGATGCTGTAATGGTAAAAGACGATTAGTTTTAGAAGAAATTTCAAACTGCAAAACATATCAAATTCCCAATCCCAAGTTGATATCTTAGTTTTTTTTCAAACCGGTTAATTACAAATCGAGTAATAAACCAACCGGATCTTCCAGCAAATTTTTAACTTTTACCAAAAAGGTTACGGAAGTGCTTCCATCAATCACTCGATGATCATATGAAAGCGCTAAGTACATCATAGGACGAATGACGACTTCACCATCAACTGCAACAGGGCGTTGCTGAATATTGTGCATGCCGAGAATCGCCGATTGAGGCTCGTTGATAATAGGGGTGCTCATCATGGATCCAAATATACCTCCGTTAGTAATCGTGAATGTACCTCCGCGCATTTCTTCTAATGACAGGGTACCTTCGCGAGCTTTTGTTGCCAAATCTTTTATTGCAAACTCAATTTCATGGAATTTTAATGATTCAACATTCTTTACGGGCGGAACGACTAATCCCGTCGGTGTTGAAATCGCAATAGAAATATCTACATAATCATGATAGACCAACTCATTCTCATCAAGCATTGCATTTACATCGGGCATTTCCATCAGTACTTTTGCACAAGCTTTTGCAAACAGCGACATAAATCCTAACTTGATGCCATATTTTTCCACAAACTGATCCTGATATTTTTTACGTAAAGCTATCACCGCAGAAAGATCCACTTCATTGAAAGTGGTGAGCATTGCAGTTTGATTTTTAGCAGAAACCAATCGCTTGGCGATGGTTCGCCTCATACGGCTCATTTTTTTACGTTCGATTGAACGGCTAAAAGTTGCTGTAAGTTGTGGACTAACAACAGGGGATGATGGTTCTTCAGGTTTAGGAGCAGACTTTTTCGCTTCCACTGCTTTGATCGCATCTTCTTTTGTAATGCGACCACCTTTACCAGAGCCATTCACTTCAGCTATGCTCACATCATTTTCTTTAAGAATTTTGGCAGCTGCAGGTGACGGATGACCATCGGCATAGCTTGTCTCTTTTGGTGTTTCGGGCGTTGGAGGAGTTTTTTCTTTTTTTGCTTCAGGTGGTGGCGCTGAGGAACCATTTTGACTATCGGCACTTACACTTGTGTCAATTTTGGCAACCAATGCACCAATCTCCAGATCGTCTCCTTCTGCAGCTACCCAAATAAGTTTTCCACTCGCTTCAGCTGGAAACTCCAGCGTGGCTTTGTCTGATTCAAATTCACAAATTGCCTCGTCCAGTTTTACATAATCGCCATTATTTTTAAGCCATTGAGAGAGTGTGACTTCCGTAATGGATTCACCAATGGCAGGAACTTTCATTTCAACGATACTCATTTCTAATTTTTAAGTTTAAATTTTATGCAAAAATCACTTAAACTTTATACTTATACAACAATTGAAATACTTTTTCGGCAAGAAAAGGCTAAATTATTTTTGATAATCAAACCTATAGATTTTAGCAGTTTCCCCTTTTGCTTCATTTGAAATATAAAGGGTCCCGTCTTTGTCGAAGGCTATTCCCTCTGGCTGGCGATGGATTTTTTTATTTAGCCTTTCAATATAAATAATCTCTCCTTTAGTATTTAATACGATAAGCGTTTTTCCGGCTGAAGATAAAATATAAATATCTTTGGTGAGTGGGTGAATGGCAATGGCTGATGGATTGAAATTAATATCCTTTTTATCATAGGAAAAATGATCTGTCAACTTTTCCGTATCTTTTATAGACGAACTGGTATGCAAGCATTTGTGAATTCCATCGAGCTGGACATCATAAATGGGTATAGAGTCAATCTCCTTGGTTTCAATATCAAAACCGTAAACTACTTTTTTGTAACGAATGACTTCAAAAGATTCTCCTGTAGCGGGTACCCCTTTGCAAGCCATTAAAAGCATATTGCTTTCCTCATCAAAACACAGTCCTTCGACATCGTTTTCTCTACTCAAAAACAAATTGTATTTTTCCTTTTCCTGGTCTTCTTTCCCTGCGTTTTTCACTTCATAAATAGTTCCTGTACTTTTCACCACATAGACAACATCTCCTACAACCTCAATACCTTCGTAATCTCCGTCTTTGTGAAATTCAATTTCTTTCTCAATTTCACCAGTAGTTTTGTTGATTATAAAAATGATCCCCTTTTCGTCCTGAACAGCATACAGTTTTTCAAAATTTTTGTCAAAACTCAACCCTGAAATTTCTTCCAAAATATCAGGAAGGTCAAATTCCTGATCAGGTTCTTTGAGGTTATATTTTATTTCAAAATCAATATTCTCAACCTGGCTTGAAGGGATGGAATCATTTTGGACATTGAATTGGTCTTGATTAGTGGATTCCAAAAGAATGGAATTTGAAGCACAAGATGTTAAAGCAAGAAATAAAAGAATGGGTATTTTCATAAGATTTTAATGTTGCTTTAATTCCTCCAAACGCTCTTTAAAAATGAACCTCGGAATGGATTTATACAATTTTTGATAAAGCTCAAACGCTTTGTCACGATGAATATTTTGATTTGGTTGCATTTGAAACAGTTCGTAATGAACATCCGCCAGATCTTTATCGCTTTTTGCTTTTTCCAGTAACTTGTTCAGCGAAACAACTGCTGTCTCCTTATCACCACCATTGAACGCAACTTTAGCTGATAAGATAATTGCTTCGAAAAGCAAATCCGGATTCCCCAATTCACCGGCCATTTCTATAGTTTCTTTATTGATGTCAGCCGCTTCCCTAAACTTCTTTTGCGCTATTAATACATTGGCTTTTTCAACCAGACTAAAGCAGAGTACCAACCGATTGTTAATACTCCTTGAGACCTCAATCGAGCGGTCATAATATTCAATGGCTTTATCGTACTTTTTTTGAAACGTAAAATTATCGGCCAGAGTATTAACCGCTTTCGCAACTCCTTTTTGATACCCCAGCTCTTCGCTGAGCTGAAGTGCTTTTTCCAAATATTGATTTGAGGATTCAAAATGCCCTTCCGTACTTCTCAAATCCCCGATGAGGCCAATGGCAATTGCAATCCCCTGCTTGTCACCAAGTTGCTCGCAAATTTCGAGGTCTTTGGCGAAATTCTCCATTGCTTTTTTAAAATCTCCTTTTTTCTGATAAACGCTTCCGATACAACCGATAGCAATTGAGGTCAAAAGCTTGTTGCCCAGTTCAGTACTAAACTCAAGCCCTTTTTGATAATGTTTCAATGCTGAATCGTAGTCTCCTTTTTCGTAATAAACGATCCCGACATTCGTATGCAATGTAGCTAAGCCTTGTGTGTCATTCAGCTTTTTACAATATTCCAATCCCTCTAACTGGCATTTTATGCCTTCATCATAATTGCCCTGATTCATGTGAGTAAGTCCCAGGTTTGCAGTAATTTGCGCTGTGGAATTGGAGTATTTCAAAGATTGACTAAGTTTGATACTTTTTGTAAAAAATGCCTTCGCCTCATCGTAACGACCCTGTCGAAAATACAAATTACCCAAATTGCCATAAACATTGACAATCCCAAAATTATCTTTTGTAAATTCAAAAAAGGAGGATGCTATTTCAAGAAACATGTGCGCTTCTTCATAATTTCCTTTGAGCATCAACAAGTTACCCAAGCTGTTATTAGTCTTTCCTTGAAGACGCTGCTCCCTTAACTTTTTACCTATTTCAAGAGCTCTTCTGTACACTTTTTCACATTCTTCCCACCTACCAACTAATTGTAAAACACTGCCTTTTTTCAAAAGAGTTCTTACCCGTGCTTTTTTATTTTCATGGCCTTCAAGGTTTTGTAGCAATTTATTATAAAAATCAAGTGCCTGCTGGTTTTGGTAGTTACGCCGTGCAAAGTCAGCTGCTTTTTCGAGATATTCATTCGTTTTGTCCTCAACCTCAGCCTGTCCATAATGAAAAGCCAAATCAACGAATCGTTCTTCAATACTCTCGGGATATAATTTTTCGATGGCATCGGCAATTTGTTTGTGCAACTCTCTAAGGCGAGTACCGAGTTGCATTTCATAAACAGTTTCCCGAAGTAATGAATGCTTAAAAATGTAACGAAGCTCATTCATCCCTTTCCAAATCTGCCCTTGTTCTGCGGTTTGGATTTGTTCTTTGAGTAATGAAGTAGCATTACCATTTTCCTCCACAAAAGCCTGATTTTCCTTCATTAATTCGGTCAAAACAGGCACCTCAAATTCTCTACCGATAACCGCAGCAGCTTTCACCGTTTCTTTTACAAGATTAGACAATCGATCAATTCGGGCCATCAAAATAGAATTGATAGAACTGGTCATTCTTATACTGTGGTCTTTGATATTCCACTTTCCATTTGTTTTTTCCAGGAGGTTACTTTCTGAAAAATATTCTAAAATTTGTTCTGCATAAAATGGATTCCCGCTAGTAGTGCGAAATAATAATTCGTTCAACTCATTCTCAACATCACCTTTTATCCAGGCTTTTGCAAATTCTTTCAAAGCGTCTTTTTGAAGAATGTTGAGATCAATTTCGGTTGTTGAGATATCATTTTTTAAAAGTATTTCTTCGTCAAAAAGCTTTGGTTTTTGGCCATCATCGAAATACCGTGAAGTAATAATTATAAATATCGGATATTGATTGATTGTCCGTGAAAAGTCTTTTAAAAACTCGATAGAATCGCTGTCAAACCAATGTGCATCTTCCAATTCGACAACGATCGGCTGGATCAGTGACTCTGCTTTAAACAAATTTTGTATCGCGGCAAATGTGTTCAAATAGCGTCCGCGTGCATCCAACAATTCCCAAAGTGAGTTGGGGTAGGTTATTCCAATTTGAGCTGCGAGCACCGATTTTGTCCGGATCAGCTCTTTGTGAATTTCTATTGAGTCAGGATGCTCAATTTGCTCAATATCAAACAGCAACTGATCGAAACGCTTTTCGAAGTTTTTTGTATTCTTTTTAAACGAGATCTCTGGTGATTGTTCAAAATAGTTTTTCAAAAAATAGACAAAGGGGTTAAATGATTTTTTCAGTATTTGGTCTGCCTGACAGGTCAACCATTTAAATGAGCCATTTTTTTTCAGATGCTGCTTTAACTCAAAGGACAGTCTTGTTTTTCCAATACCCGCTTCACCAAAAATATAAACAAGCCCGGCAAACCGGTTATTGAAAATTGGGTTTGAAAGAGCTAACAACTGTTTTAGTTCCTCATCTCTACCGATCATTTCACCACTAAACTCAGTTTTATCTTCAACATTGCGTCCAATCAACTGGTAAGTCGGGATGTCGCCTTCTATCCCTTTGTATTGCGTGTCCCCTATGTGTTTAAAATTGAATTGTCTGCTTTTTTGAATATTTTCATCCACTAATATTTGTCCCCAATCTGCATAAATCATAAGTCGGGCAGCGAGGTTTACGCGATTGCCCACAGCAGCATATTGACACCTTTCTTTTCCTCCTACAATCCCCGTAAAAGCAAGGCCGGAAGTTAGACCTATGCGATATTTAAGGTGATTTTCATCCATCAATTCCGATAAATCATTTTCTAGAGAAGTCACAAATTCCAGCGCTCTTTCGATATTGTTTTCAAAAGAAATCGGTGCTCCGAAAAACCCCAGGATCACTCCGCCTTTGTCTCCAAAATCTATTTCTTTAAAGTATCCTGAAAAATTATTGAAGTTATTTAAAATAATGGTAGAAAACCGATTGAGCAATATGTAATTGTCAATGCCTTCAAAAGAAATAAAAACAGAAATGACATTTCGAAACTCTCCAATCTGATCGAAGTTGATTACCGATTTAGGTAAAAACCTTTTGACAACATCATAAGATAATCTCGGAACAACTATTAACTCCGAAAACTTTGCTTCTAACCTCATATCCTCCAGAAGTCGAAAAAAAGAATTTCCAACTTCTTCAACTTTTACCGTCTTATAGGAAAATTTATCCAATAAGAATTTGTCCAGAATAATATCCTGAACTTCTGCGTGATGTTCGCATTCAGCACAATTGTCAATTGCAGGACCTCGAAAAAAATAAGATTTGTAGGTATCACCAACAATCCCCCACTCGACTTCACCAAAAGAAAGTCCGATTTTGATCCCGATCTGAAAATCTCCAAATTGTGTTTTTCGCCAACCTCCTTTTGCAAATAGATCGCGCATTTGCTGGGCTGTATGAAGAAACGATTTTGGGGTTACAATCGCATTTTCAATCGGGAAAATAGCGGTAAAGGCGTCACCAGCGAAGTAAGGGATAAAACCTTTTTTATTATAAACAAGACTTACCATCGGCGCAAAAATCTTGTTTAAAATAACGGATAAT
This sequence comes from Saprospiraceae bacterium, assembly GCA_028277915.1. Taxonomy (GTDB): domain Bacteria; phylum Bacteroidota; class Bacteroidia; order Chitinophagales; family Saprospiraceae; genus JAHDHW01. Next base: position 2,479 of record JANQFJ010000097.1, on the reverse strand, counting down.
TGTTCAGCACCTGCCGTCCCTTCCCGCATAAAAGACTGGGTCAGTGGAGTAAACCCCCTTAGATCAACGAACATCGTAAATGCTCTAAAAGAGCCATTTGTTTTGTTCATTCTAAACTGATCCTGAATAAAATGTGGAATTAAATTTCTCACTTTCTCAATTACAATTATTTCTGAAAATTGAACCGGAAAAATACGAATTATTGACGATGTGGTTCGTTTTTAAGAACATTATTTGGCCAAAAGTATTAATATATCAAATCTTGAAGCAATGTAGTTTAAGGAAATCATCCTGGTTAAATACATTTAAAATGTAATTTAGTTCTCGAATATTGCCATTTTCATTTATCACAATCAATAATTAAAAAATGCAGTAATTTTGTCCAATCGATTTATTTGCTAATCGATAAAAATTAAAAGTTAGTATATTTTGTACATCTATCAGATTTTTCATTTTGATATTTAATGTTTAAAAGCTCCCGCATCGTTTCCACTTAATATTTATAATTTATCCAAATCCTGCTTTGATGAAAAAAATTATACTTTTGGTCGCTTTTCAAGCAATTATTTTTGTTGTTTTTTCACAAAGCATTTCTTCTGCAAAACAAACCAGTGCTTTAAGGATCGAAAATCCTGTCCGCATTGATGGCCAGCTTGATGAACCCGCCTGGAAAAATGCAAAAATTGCAAGTGGCTTCACCAATTACAATCCAAATCCTGGCTCCCCATCATCTCAGGAAACCGAAGTTCGAATTTTGTACAATGATAAGGCAATATATGTTGGTGCAATGCTTTATGATACAAGTCCGGATAGCATTTTTAAACAACTTTCCGAAAGAGATCGAATTGGTATAACTGATTGGTTTGGAGTCATTTTAGATACTTATCAGGATGGGTTGAATGGCTTGGGCTTCGTCGTTACAGCAGCCGGAGTTCAATATGATACGAAATATTCATCTTTAGGTGGAGACAATAATGGTGGTTTTTCAGTTTTAGGTGGTGATAAAACATGGGATGCCGTTTGGCAAAGCAAAACTCGGTTTACTGAGAATGGATGGATTGTTGAAATTAAAATCCCCTACTCAGCCATCCGTTTTCCGAAAGTGGATAAACAAGTCTGGAACATCAATTTTGCAAGAATGAACCGCCGGCAACGTGAAGAAAGTTTTTGGAACGAAGTAAAACCAGAAATCACAGGCCTGTTAAACCAATCTGGAGTCATCTCAAATATTAATAACATAAAATCACCAGTTAGATTGTCGGCGACTCCATACGTGGCTGCCTATCTTGAAAATTTGTATGACCGCAATGCTATCCCTTCGAGTTCTTGGGGGCGTTCATTCAATGCGGGTCTGGACGTAAAATACGGAATCAATGATGCTTTCACCTTGGACATAACCTTGATTCCAGATTTTGGGCAGGCTCAATCGGATAATAGAATATTAAACCTCACTCCTTTCGAACAAAGGTTTGAAGAGAGAAGGCAATTTTTCACAGAAGGGACAGAACTATTCAATAAAGGAGACCTTTTCTATTCTCGTCGCGTTGGTGGTTTTCCACTCCGGTTTTTTGAAGCGTATGACAATGTCGTGGATTCTTTAGAAGAAGTCATCGATAATCCGACTACATCTCAATTGTACAACGCAACAAAAGTTTCCGGAAGAACAAACAAAGGACTCGGAATTGGCTTTTTTAACGCCATTTCACAAAGAACCTTCGCAACGATAAAAAACATTGAAGATGGTTCTACCCGAAAATTTGAAACTAATCCTTTGACCAATTATAATGTTTTTGTATTGGATCAAAATCTAAAAAATAACTCCTACGTGACATTGATCAACACGAATGTTTGGCGTAGTGGACCAGCGTATAATGCCAATGTCACAGGAACAGAGTTTTCACTTAAAAACAAACCCAATTCATACGCACTTGAAGGAGGAGGCGCTGTTTCTCAAAAATATTTCAGTCGCGTAGAAACTACTTCTGGAAAAGACAGTGTAGATCTTGGTTATAAATACAATCTTTCCTTTGGAAAAACCAGTGGGAACTTTCAATATAACCTCAATCACCGAGTAATTAGCCGTTATTTTGATCCTAACGATTTAGGGTTTCTTTTCCGGCCAAATGTGAAAGACTACGAAGCGGAATTTAATTACAACATTTATAAGCCCTTTGGCAAATTCATCCGTTTTGGTTCTGGTATTTCGATTTATTATTCCAGGTTGCAGGATCCAGATGTTTTTACAGATTTTGCCATAAATTGGGATGCATTTTTTGTAACGAAAAACTTTTTGGGGTTTGGACCATGGGGACGTTTCGAGCCTATTGAAACCTATGATTATTTTGAACCCAGAACTTCGGATTATTCTCGTTTTTACGCCTATCCTACAAACTGGATGGTCGGAGGGTTTATGTCAACAGATTATCGAAAGATTTTTGCCTTTGATGCCAGGCTCTATTTCCGGAATTTTTCCACAAAA
>JANQFJ010000082.1 GCA_028277915.1 Saprospiraceae bacterium | reverse complement strand
GGGACTGGTCAGATTATGGAATTTATCGTTGTTGATTTGATTGATGATGAATGCTGGAACTTTACAGAGATTGAAGCCCCCAACTGTCCTGATGAACTCAATAATTGCATCGAGTTTGAGAGCCTTTATAACGGTGTCAATTATGGCGGTTCAAATAGTGAAGCAGGTGACCTGTTGCTAATTGAAAATGGTGTTTACGTGACAATGGAAGGAGTAACAGATCCTTTGGGCAATTATAATTACAACTACCTTTTCGCTACCAATCAAAACATCTGTACTCCATTTGACGCAGCCAACGGCATCCGAATGTTCATGTTTAACGGACTGCGTTTTGATTTTTCTGAACTAGATATAATTCCGACTATAGTCACTTTTGATTATCACAATTGTGGAATTCCTTTTGCAATCTCCGTAAACGATCAGGAACCACTAACATACGTATTCCCAGAGGAAGATTATTCCTTTCAGTTGAGCCCTTCTGTCACAGTACATTTCGATGTCGATGAAGATAACACGGATCAGGGAATTGCAACTTTTGAAGGTAATATAGAATCATTATTCGCCGGTGGTGTAGAATTCCAGATTGACAATATTTGTTTCAATGTGGATTCCCCGTTGGCTGAAGTGTGGCCTGGGGACGCTAATAATGATAACACTGCAAATCATTTTGATTTATTAAATGTTGGGATTGCCTTCGGAATAGAAGGTATCGATAGAGATGTGATCAGCAACGACTGGTTTGCAATGCCCGCAGACGATTGGGATAATGAATTTTTAAACGAAGCTAATTACAAACACGCTGATTGTAATGGTGACGGCAAAGTAAACTTTGACGACAGAGTAGCCATCGTTGAAAATTATGCCCTGACCCACGGAGAAGTACCGATATTTGTGCCGCTCGAGGGAACAGAGAATGATCCGGCGCTTTTTGTTGATCTGCCGGAGGCTAATGATATACCCCTCAATCAACCATTTGAGGCCCCAATTGTACTGGGTACAGACAACCTCCCGATTGAAGAAATTTATGGTTTAGCTTTTACCATTGGATTTGATGTAGAGATGATGGATGAAGACCAGGTTCATGTCGAATTGGGATCCAGTTGGCTGGGTATCGATGGTGAAAGTCTAATTACCCTTGATAAAAAATTCGCCAGTGAAGGTAAGTTTGAAGTAGCGTTGACCCGAACCAATCAGGCAAATATTGCTGGTCACGGAAATATTGGGTATTTCATTGGCATCATCGACGATATACTTGGAAAAACCGAAGTCGAAGTAGAAATCACCAATGTGAAGGCTATAACACTTAATGAATTGCCGGTGCCGTTGCATACGCCAACTGAAATCGTAGATATTGCTACAAGTATTGACATCGTTTCGTCGAATCCAAACCTTGAGGTCTTCCCAAATCCAACTGATGGTGAATTGAACATTCATTACAGTGGAACTGAAACCATGCAAAGCATCAAGATTTATAACACCCTGGGACAGTTGATGACTGAGTTTTCTGATCCTAACCCACATCAGAACGTGGATGTTTCCAGATGGAGTGCAGGAATTTATTTTGTGAAGATTGAAATTGGAAATAAAGCATTTTATGAAAAAATTAAAGTTACGAGGCTTTAGATAGTCTCAGCTTTGCGGGAAAGCAAACTTTAATCGAATGATGTGATTCAATGGCTCCGGCAAAAATTGCCGGAGCTTTTTTAGTTTATTGGTATTAAGTTTTTTCAAATCTCCAGATCAAACAAGTTCCTGAACATTAGCTTAATTTTTTTAAAAGAAAACAACATTTAAAACAAAAGAGATAAATCAAAAACTATTAATCCATCATACTATTCTTTTATTAAAGTTTGCACTATTTTTGCCTCCCATAGGAAAAACGAAATGTAATGAAGATAGGAATCATCAACGAGGGAAAAACCCCACCGGATTCAAGAGTGCCACTGACACCTAAACAATGTGCTTTTATAAAAAAGAATTACCCCATCGACATAGTCGTTCAAGCTTCTCCCAATCGATGTTACACAGATGAAGAATATGCCAGAGAAGGGATCGAAGTGACCGGAGATCTTTCAGATTGTGATGTCCTGATGGGCGTCAAAGAAGTTCCTGTTGAACAATTAATCAGCCACAAGATCTATTTTTTCTTTTCTCATACCATTAAAAAACAAGCGCATAATCGGAAATTGTTGCAGGAAATCCTGAAAAAACAAATCCAACTGGTCGATTATGAAACCCTGAAAAACAAAAAAGGAGAACGAGTAATCGCCTTCGGCAGATTTGCCGGAATGGTCGGTGCACACAATGGCATCATGACTTATGGTTTGCGAACAGGTGCTTATCATCTAAATCGAATGAAGGACTGTAAGGACTACCAGGAAGCCAAAGCAATTTACGAACAATTACAGCTCCCACCATTAAAAATTGTCCTCACAGGAACAGGAAGAGTCAGCAATGGTGCAGCCCGCGTTTTGAATGATATGGGTATCAAAAAAGTGGCTCCTTCGGAATTTCTGACAGCAACCTATGATCATCCTGTTTTCACCCAACTAGGACCGGAGCATTATGTGGACAGAAAAGATGGAAGTACGTACGAGACCAAAACATTTTATACCCAACCCCAGCTGTTCAAAAGTATTTTTGAACCTTATACGAAGGTCAGCGACATTATGATCAACGGCATTTACTGGGACAATCGGGCACCGCAGTTTTTTAGCCTAGAAGATATGAATCGGCCTGACTTTAATATAAAAGTCATCGCAGATGTAACCTGCGACATTGCACCTGACGGTTCAATTCCATCCACACTGCGGGCTTCAACGATTGCGGAACCCATTTACGGCTATGATCCTTCAACAGGGTCTGAAACAACACCTTTCCAGGAAAATGGCATCGATATTATGGCCATCGATAACCTGCCCAATGAACTACCTCGTGATGCCTCGCAGGCTTTTGGCGAGCAATTTATCGAACATGTAATCGATGCCTTCGAAGATTTCAAAAACAGTGAAATCATCAACAGAGCGACTATCGCCATCAATGGTCAATTAGGAAAAGGCTATGAATATTTGAGCGATTATGTAGTACTAAAAGTACCAAACAATTCGAGATGATCGATTGAAACCACACCAAGTCAGCTCATCACGGAGATATTATTCAAATAGTTTTTTACATTATTTTCAATTCTCGAAAGAATATTTTCCGTGTTTGCTTTTTGAAATTGATGTCCCGTTATTTTTTCGTATAACTCAATGTACCTGGAGGATACTTTTTCCACAAACGCATCGGGCATTTCAGGCATTTGCTGGCCCTCCAGGCCCTGGAAGCCATTGGCCATCAGCCATTCGCGTACGAATTCTTTTGAAAGCTGTTTTTGTCGCTCTCCCCTATCCTGTCGCTCCTGGTAGCCATCCGCATAAAAATACCGGGAACTGTCCGGCGTGTGGATTTCGTCAATCAGGTATATTTTGTCATCTTTTTTGCCAAACTCGTATTTCGTGTCCACGAGGATCAACCCACGCTCGGCAGCCATTTCCGTTCCCCGCTGGAATAGTGCCCTGGTGTATTTTTCTAACAAAACATAATCTGCTTCACTCACGATGCCCTGTTTCAGAATCTCTTCGCGGGAAATATCCTCATCATGGCCTTCTTCGGCTTTGGTTGCCGGTGTAATTATTGGTTGTGGAAAAGGATCATTTTCTTTCATGCCTTCCGGTAGAGTCACCCCGCAAAGCTCACGTTTACCCGATTTATACGTTCGCCATGCATGCCCGGTCAGGTAGCCCCGGATCACCATTTCTATTTTAAAAGGCTCACAACTCAAGCCTACAGCCACGTTAGGATCTGGTGTTGCTTGTAGCCAGTTGGGAACAATATCTTCGGTAGCATTCAGAAAATGTGTCGCGATCTGGTTGAGCACCTGCCCCTTGAAGGGAATTGGTCTGGGCAAAACATGATCGAAGGCAGAAATCCGATCAGAAGCGATCATGACCAGCTGATCGCTAATGGTATAAACATCACGGACTTTGCCTTTATAAAAAGCAGTTTGGTTGTTAAATTGGAAATTGGTCTGGATTATCGAGTTTTTTTCTATTGTCATGCGGCAAGATTTATGCTGCTGCAAAAGTAAGGATTAATAAATCTTTTGAAAAAGTTAAGTGGCCGAAAATTTTGAGATGCGTTGATTAGTACTAACTTTATAATCGTCGAAAACCAATTTCAAACAATGTCCAAAATTCCTAGCATGATAAAATACGGTGTTTTTGGATTCCTGCTACTGATATCTTCTTGCACACCAGCTTCACAAGATGCTGATTTTAAGTTATTTATAAAATCATTTTACCAATCCAAAACAAAGCAGTTTCCGCTTTGGGCAACAAAGGATGGGCATATAAAGCTGAAAAAAACACTGATCATCCCTGATCAAAAAAAGCATGCCGTTGATCTGCAATTTTGTAAAAATTACTATGATTCATTGCAGTATTTTGATCCCGAGAGATTAAGTGTCCCACTCCAGTTTGAATACAACAAAATCAAACCTTTTCTGACCAACCTCATCCACGATATCGAGATAAAGAGAATCTACGAAAGCGATCCAACTTATTATGAACTTTATAGAGATTTTGAGTTGGTTATGAAATACGGGAAAATACCGATTGATCAACAATTAGAAATAATTGAAGGGAAACTGAAAAAAATTCCGGAATATTATGAAGCAGCTATCGAAAATCTCAAATCCCCAAACCAACAAAAATTAAAAGAAGCTATCGATCAGCAAATCCGTTTTTATACCTATTTGAATAAAGAAATACCAAAAAAAATTCAGAGAGCAGGGCTTACAAAAAGCCAGTTTTTAAACTTTGAACATTTGATATTTCAGGCCAAATTGAGCATCAAAGATTTTATTGCTTTTTGCAAAAGTAAGGAATTCGATTATTTCGACAAGGTTTTAAAAACTAAACAACCCACTTCCACAGGTAGTCAACTTGTAAAAATTACCAACAATAAAAATTAATTAAATATATCTTGATTGGTTGCGATCAACGAGAACATCTTTCAATTCCTTTAACATCGCGTATTCGTGTGGTAAAACCTTTTTAAAAGCTTCTTTAACAGCAAAAAAAGTACCCTGCTCTAGTTCAGGAAAATGCAGTTTGATTTGATTTTTAACTATTCGAACGTCTTCTTTGATCATCGCGCGGACGGAAGGGATTTCGTGCCAGTCACATTCAATTGCCAAAGCCTGATGTAGCGCTTCTCCATCCTTTACAGGATCAAGTTCTATCACTCGTTCTTCTCTTGTAAGGTTGCTGGTGTGCTGAGAAGGAAGGTTGCCCTGAGGAATTTCCCAAGCGTCCTGCCCTTCTTTTTGGGTATTGACCAAAAATATTTCCAAGCCTTTCTGATTGATTCTATAAATGATGACTCTTGCGCAATCTAGAACTTTCATTGTGATAGTTTTGTAGTCTATTTTCGTTAATTAAGGTGCAAATTTGCTACGGGTTTAACAACAATCTGTCAATTTTGTTTCGAACTAAGCGAAACAAAAATAACAAATAAGTAACACTAGCCAAGTCAAAGAGTATATGTTTTCCTTTTTTTATTAGGTGATTTTTTAATATTATCTCCTCCTTTTCCGTTATCAGGAGTTATAGGCGCAAAATCTCCAAATGATTTAAATAATTTTTCGATTTCATCCCAATCGGTTCTGTCCATTTTCTCCATCTGCTTTTCCAACAAATCCATCATTCCTGAAGGGTCCGTAAAGCCATGTTCCATTGAAGGCCAGTCTTTTTGAGGATCAAATTCTTTGATGAAAAAAGTATCAATTAAAAATTGGGAATCACCAAAATTGAATTCCATGTTTTCCAATTGTTTCAACATTTCTTCCTGCATTTGCTCCATTTGCTTTAAAAGGTCTTGCTCATCAGATTGTGCAGAAAGGCTAATTGACATTGTCAAAATTACGATCAGGCTAAAAACTATCTTTTTCATAAATTCAACTCTAACAACTGTTAACCAATGAGTTATCCTTTTTTAGGCAACTCGTTTTTTACAAATTCAAAAATAGCTAAAGACAATAAAACTGCCTCCTCTTCTTTATCCATTTCTGATAAAAATTCAAAAGCCCGTGGATTGGTTTTTGTCGTTTTTTCAGGATTTATCAAACTGGCTACTTCTTTTTCTCCAACTAAAACCGGCAAAAACAACTCATCCATATGCCGGTTGATCCGTGCTTTTAATCGTTTCGTTTTTGAACTGTACAAAACGCCATTCTCCCTCAATGTTCCGATCACCTGGTCATCGATTTTCAATTCTGTTTTATCTTTTTTGATGCGAAAGACAAATTCGTGATGAGAACTTCGGGCGTAAATTACCGCATTGTTTTCTGGTGGAACATATCGCTTGTAAGACCAGGCGATCAGGGGTTCGTGATAAATCGATGTGATGATCCCCTTTGCGGTGGTCGTTATTCCTTTTTTGACTTTTTTGTTGATCTGATTAACTGAAAGCAGTTCCATTTCCTCTTTTGTCCAGGGAACCAATTGATCCACAAATGGTTGAATTTCGGCTTTCATTTTTTGAAGATCGGTTTTTATTTTTGATTTTCCCGGCTGAAAATTGATAAGAAACTGGTAAAGCGAATAAATCGCAATTCCTGAAACTAACGCTATTAAACCAATTATCAGCAAAAATAATAAAATACGAATCATAAGCCTGTTTTAATAAACCTCTCCTGAACGGACGTTCACTTTAATATTATTTTCTTTTGGATATTCAAACTGTTTCCTACGCGTCTTCAAAGCAATCATATCTTCGTTTGTCAAAGCGTTAAAATTCCCAGTAATTATATCATCCAACTCTGAAAGAATAGCATCTTTCTCTTCCCAGTACTCAATATCCTTGTTCGTAATATCATCAATCAACCGATCCTTAATGGTATTTATTTCGGTAGCAAATAAATCACTTTTATTTAAAACTTCATCAATCTTCTTTAAAATTTTTATATGCTCCTTTTTACCTAAAAGGCTGCATCCACCATAATCCCAGGTCTGAATAAACCATGATGGAAAAAAATGTTCGATGCTATCCATCGAATAAACTAAAAGATTCAAATCCACAAAATTATCATCTTCTTCACCTTCAGAAGTCGAGGCCTTTTGTTTTAGTTTTTTGAAATCCTGGAATAGATAATAGATCGTACCTTCTGCGACCAATTGTGTTGTATAACCTGGAATCGCATTTTCAATCCAAAAAAGATCAGGCATCTGGTTATAATTATCAGCGACTTCAATTCTGTTTTCAAGAATCGTTGTCAGAGTATCTCTGAGTTTTAGTCCTTCTCTAAAATTTTCAGCAAAGTCACCACTTGTTTTTACACTATCAAAATTGGTTTTATACCGTTTTAATCGCAATGTCAATCCTTTTCCGAAAAAAGTCTGAAGCCTTTTTTCTGTCATCAACTTTGACATGGCTGTTGGTGTACTCGCATCAAAAGTGACTGCTCCGCCATAAACCCATCCTTCCAGGTTTTGCTCGGTTTTGACTTTCAACCAGGGTTCGTCGAACCAAATCCCACGCAATTGGACTCTCGTTGTAAAGTCACTCACCTCTCCTAAATCGTACAAAACAGTACCTTCTTTTAAACGACCAACTTCATTGCCTTTTTCACCAGGCGCATCACGTAGTCGGAGATTGTCGATGTTAACGATCATTTTGGTAGGTACGGATGGTTCATCAGGAGTTATAGGCTTAGGGTCAACAACTGAGGGAGGGTCATCTTTACAAGCAATTAGCAAAATAAGAAAACAGAAAAATAGTGCAGTTTTTGTAAAATTCATAAATGCTTAGAAATTGAATCCCGTTTGGTTTTAACAATTAAAATTGGATAATTTTAGTTTGCAAATTTACACAAAAAAATCCCACCTCTTTAAAGAAGCAGGATTTTCATTTATTTTATAAAACAACAAAATAGTTGTTGATATTTTATCCAAGATAAGATTTCAGATTATTGCGATTGTAAGATTTGCGAAGTCGCCGAATCGCTCTTTCCTTGATCTGACGAACTCGCTCTCTTGTCAACCCATACAAATCACCAATCTCTTCTAAAGTTAGGGACTTGTAATTGTTAAGGCCATAATAAGAAGACAAAACTTCCACCTCACGAGGAGACAAAATCGACAAACCTTGCTGTACTTCTTCCTTTAAAGATTGCTCCATCAGGTTATTGTCTGGGAGTATCCCTTCTTCGCTGGAAACCACATCGAGCATGGTAGAATCTCCTTCATCTCCACTCAAGGGAGCATCAAAAGAAAGGTGGCGGCCATTTCCTTTGAGCATATTATTGATTTCTTTGGGAGTCATTTCCAGCAATTCAGCCAACTCCTCATTAGTAGGTTCGCGTTCAAATTCCTGTACAAAATTCAAAAAAGCTTCATTCACTTTGTTGTAAGAACCAACTTTATTCAATGGAAGTCTTACGATCCTTGAGTATTCTACGATGGCTTGTAAAATCGATTGCCGGATCCACCAAACGGCATAAGAGATAAACTTAAATCCTTTGGTTTCGTCAAATCGTTTGGCAGCTTTCATCAATCCAACATTCCCCTCGTTGATCAAATCACTCAATGAAAGCCCCTGGTTCTGATATTGTTTTGCAACAGAAACCACAAAACGCAAATTAGCTTTTGTCAGTCTATCTAAAGCATTGGTATCCCCTTCGCGGATTGCCTTGGCCAGAGTAGCTTCTTCATCGGCAGTGAGCATCGGGATTTTACCAATATCATTGAGGTACTTGTCGAGTGATAGGCTTTCTCGTGCAGTAATTTTGTTTGTAATCTTTAGTTGACGCATGTTCGTATGGGCTTTTTTTCAATAGAAAATTACGGAGGATATTTGATGCATTAATAATACGTTTTTTTACAAGAAAAAGTTGCTTTTCAAGAAAAAAACTTGACTTTTAGTATAAAATTCCTTATAACCGGGGGTTTCTACAATAAGTACAATATGTAAGCCAAAAAGGTTTTTAAATTTATGTAAAAAAAATGCCCTTACCGAATTATTTTTCAGCAAGGGCATTTATAATTTTATTACCAGTAAAATTCTAGTTGTTTTTTGAATGATTTCTCTCTTTATTTCGCTCCGGGCGAGGGAGTAAAACTTTTCGAGAAAGCCTGAATTTACCGGTTTTTTGATCTATTCCGATTAGTTTTACTTTCACTTCGTCTCCTTGTTTAAACAAATCTTCTACTCTTTCGACCCTTGAATGAGACATTTCTGAAACATGCAATAATCCACTCTTTCCGGAAAAGTCTACAAAAACACCATATGGCATAACAGAAGCTACCTTGGCATTGTACACGTCTCCAACTTCAGGAACATGCGTGATCGCCTTGATTCTTTCTAAAGCGGCATCTATGGAAGCCTTATCGTTGCTGGAAATATTCACTACTCCTTTGTCATCTACCTCTTCGATGTTGATCACCGTATTGGTTTCAGCCTGCAATTCCTGAATGATACTTCCACCTGGCCCGATAACTGCTCCGATAAAACTCTTGTCGATAAGTATTTCAACGATTCGTGGAGCGTGTGGTTTGTAATCTTCGTTAGGTCGTGCAATGGTTTTCTTCATTTCATTCAAAATATGCAAACGACCTTCTCGTGCCTGATCTAAAGCTTTTTCCAGCGTTTCGTATGGTAAACCATCAATTTTGATGTCCATTTGGCAACCTGTAATTCCTTTTTCAGTACCGGTTACTTTAAAATCCATATCTCCCAAAGCATCCTCATCTCCTAAAATATCCGTCAAAATCGCATTTCGTTCGCCATCTGATATCATACCCATTGCAATTCCTGAAACCGCTGACTTGATTTGTACACCACCATCCATCAAGGCTAAAGAACCTGCACAAACTGTTGCCATCGAAGATGATCCGTTGGATTCTAAAATATCTGAAACAATCCGAAGTGTATATGGATTATCCTCCGGCAAAACCTGTCTTAATGAACGTTGAGCCAAATTAGCATGTCCAACTTCACGGCGGCCAGGTCCTCTCATCGGCTTCGTCTCTCCTACTGAATAAGCAGGAAAATTATAATGCAAAATGAAATCTTCGTAATACTGATTCAAAGCAGTGTCCACCATCAACTTATCCAGTTTCGTCCCTAACGTAAGGGTCGCAAGTGCTTGTGTTTCACCACGAGTGAAGATAGCAGACCCATGAGTAGAAGGTAAATAATCAACTTCAGTCCAGATTGGTCTTACATCAGCCAAACCACGTCCATCTAGTCGAACCTCTTCCGCCATGACCATTTCACGAATAACATATTTTTTCAATTTATCGAAATGTTCGCCTGCTTCTTTGCTCTTCTCTTCCCAAACTTCTTCGCCAAGCTCTTCAGTTAATGTCTCAACAACAGATTCTTTGAGTTCTTTGAATTTGTCTTTTCTAATATGTTTTTCTAAAGCACCCTTGGCAATATCGTAGATTTTATCTTTCGCTAAAGATTCAATTCGTTTTTTCAACTCTTCATCTTCTTCAACGACTTCCAATTCTCGCTTATTCAAAGCTTTTTCACCAACCAATTTAGCCAGTTCAAGCTGTGCCAGGCACTGAGGTTTAATGGCTTCGTGACCAACTTTGATGGCCTGGATCAAATCTGCTTCGCTACATTCTTTGGCTTCTCCTTCGACCATCATCACGTTTTCCATTGTTGCAGCAACGATGATATCCATTTCTGCATTAGCCAGATCTGAGCGGTTTGGATTTACTACGAAGTCTCCATTAATTTTCGCCACACGCACTTCTGATAATGGTCCATCCCAGGGAATGTCTGAAATCGCAATCGCTGTAGATGCTGCGAGTGCTGCCAATGTATCTGGCATTACTTCATTGTCAGCAGATAAAAGATTGATAATGACTTGAGTGTCAAACATATACCCATCAGGAAACAAAGGTCTGATCGCTCGGTCAACCAATCTTGAAATCAAAATTTCATAATCTGATAGCCTTGCTTCACGACGGAAAAAGTTGCCAGGAATTTTTCCGGCAGCGGCGAATTTTTCTTGATAATCAACAGATAAAGGGAAAAATGATTGTCCTTCTCTCATCTCACGGCTTGAAACCACCGACACAAACATCATTGTATTTCCCAGTCTTACTACCACGGATCCATCAGCCTGGGAAGCCAATTTGCCGGTTTCTAAGGTAATTGTTCTACCGTCAGGTAAATTCACTGACGTACTAATAGGAATTTGCTTTCCCATGTTTTTCTTTTATTTTTATATTAATTAAAATTCGAATGCAATAGTACTTAAAAAATCCCACTTATGTGCTTTTTTGAATATAAGTACTGATTAAACACTATTCCAGCCAACACATTTTTGAGTTGTTGACTTTTTTATTGTTAATAACGCTCATTTAAAATGCTGTAAAAGTTTTTAGAACAATTTTTCAACAAAAAAAGCTGAGATGAGCATTATATACGTTTAGGTGAGATGGCAATAGCTAAATTCTAGGAATGGTAAAAATTAAAACTTTTTCTGTCAACCATCTCGCTCCGATTCCGGAGGCCTTTATTTTTCAATGAAAGTGATTTTTTCTTGTAAAAATACGTCCCTTCAACTTTCACTTTTTTTCAACAAATTACGCAAAACCAAAAGGAAGTGTTTCAATCGAATTAAACACTTCCTTTTTTGTTTGTTTCTTATTTACGTAGTCCTAATTTATCAATTAGTTCACGATATTTTGTAATATCTTTTTTCGCAAGATATCCCAACAATCGCTTTCGCTTTCCAACCAATGACAACAAAGTTCGTCGACATGAATGGTCTTTTTTATTTCTTTGAAGGTGTTGAGATAGTTCATTGATACGGTAAGTGAAGAGTGCGATCTGACCTTCAGTGCTGCCCGTATTTGAAGCTGCACCACCGTATTCTTTAAAGATTTCTTCTGTTTTTTCTTTCGTTAGATAAACTGCCATTTGTATTTAAAATTTAAAAAATTACCAATAGTGATTACGAAAATCAGTTTTAGCGGTGCAAATGTACGTTTTTTATTAGTTGTATGAAAGTTTATTTTAAAAAAGTGAAATATGTCTATTTTTGAGCATTTTAACCAGTGCACCATTTGGTAAGAATAATGAGGTAATAGTCGTAGCAAGCAAGCAACACTCTCCGTTTTTGGAAAAACCAATGAATAACAAAAAGAAAGTTTGCTTTCATTCGCTTGGAAAACAAACTTCTTTTTTATGATAATTCTTAAAAAATATTACTCCATTAAAGCGACATCACCTTTGTAAATAATTTTCACCCCGTCAATAAATTCAATTTCAGCAAAATAGACAAATACAGCGGGATTGAGATCCTTCTCATTTAGTTTTCCATTCCATCCAAATACTGGATCATTGGGTTGGAAGTTTTCTGCCAAAAACACCTGTTCTCCCCACCTGTCATAAACCTGGAAGGTATTCACCTTCCTGATCTTATCGTTATTTGCAAAGATCATAAATATATCATTTATGCCATCTCCATTGTTTGGACTAAATGCATTAGGGATAAATATTTCCCTTGTTTTATCCACCCTCAACATGATCTGGTCTGTTGCCTGGCAGCCATTGTGGTCGATGATGCTTATACTGTATTGAATTTCGGTGAGCACCTGTTCAATTGTCGGATCAAGGCAGTTTGTACAACTCAATCCATCGGTTGGTGACCAGATGATCTGTGCAATCTGCGAAGTATCGATACTTGAAAAAACATTGACCTGATAATCCTGGCCCAGTTCCAAAACCACCTCTGGTTCCAGCTCAACATTGATCTGAGTGGCTGGCTCGATGAATATAGTTTGTTCGTACTCACAACCATTCACATCCTGGATGATGACAGTGTAATCACCTCCTTGGAGAGATGAAAAACTACCGGATAGGCTAAAGTTTTGTCCCCCGTCTATGGAATAAAGATAGGGTTGCTCTCCTCCTGTTACTTCGAGGATGGAAAGACTTCCCGTTTGTCCAAAACAAAGCGGATCATTTACAAGGGTTTGTGCTGCTGTTGGTTCGTTTTGGTTTTCCATCACCAAAATTTCAGCAGTCTGGGTGCATCCGTTGTCATTATTGGTTACCTCCAAAGTGTAGCTGCCAACTTCATAAATAATTGGATTCAGGCTCATATTGTTGTCAATTGCACCATTTCCAAACCATTGATAGCTGAATTGTGGACCGGTGGATGAACCATCACCACTTAGCGTGATGCTTTCAGTGATACAATCAAACTCCTCATCTGAGTTTGCGACAGCCGTTGGTGGAGTTATGTCTTGTAATACTTCAATTTGAGCAGATGTTTCACATCCGTTGTCATTGTTGATGATGGTCAGGATGTATGTTCCAGCCTGGTTGACTGTTGGTTGAAGTGACGCCTGTCCTGAAACAATTCCTCCTACGGGGTTGGATATCCAGCTGTAAGTAAAATTGCCGGTTGGGGAGGAACTTGCATCGATTTCAATTGTTGTTGTTACACAACTTAGTGTTTGCGGAGGATTGATCACAACTTCCGGAACACCCAGGTTTTCAACAATTTCAATGGTTTCAGAAGCTGTACATCCGTTTTCATTATTTGTAACTATCAGACTGTAAGTTCCGGCTTGTCCCAATTCGGGGTTTGGTGTATCTACTCCTAAAATTATCTCTCCATCATTTGTTGTCCATTCAAAACTTAAGATTCCAAAAGGAACCGATCCTGTTGCATCCAATACAATACTCGAATTATTGCAATCTATTTCCTGGTTGGACACAAAATCGATGACTGGAATCGGTAATTCGATATCTTCTCCCACAACTACCTCATCCTGGGTCAGGCAGTTATTTGCTGTATCCAAAACGATTAAAGTGTAAGTTCCCGCAGTAGTGATAATGGTTGTTTGTGTAGTAGCGACGATAGTTCCAATCTCATTTTGCCATTCGTATTCAATGTTTGGCCCTGTGCTGGAGGCTGTTCCATCAAGCATGATCTGAGTAATACTACAAGTCAGTAGTTGATCAATCCCTGCATTTGCAACCGGTAAATTGGTGTCGGGAGTGACCTCAACACTTTCCGAGGCGCTGCATCCGGTTTGGGTGTTTGTTACAATAAGAAAGTAGATTCCTCCCGATGAAACCGTTGTGATGGCTGTCAATGCTATGGTGTTTCCCATTTCATCCTGCCACTCAAAACCCAGGTTTACTCCACTTGATCCACTTCCGTCAAGGGTAACATTGGTTTGGCTGCAGGTCAGTATTTGGTTTTGCCCTGCATCTGCAATGGGGGACTCGATATCCTGCTGTACCTCCACTGTTGTTGAAATGGAGCAGCCATTATCTGTATCGGTGACAATCAAGGTGTAATCTCCGGGTGAGCTAATCGGTACATTTTCAAGGATTGAAATAATATTCCCTACTTCATCCTGCCATTCAAAACTGATATTGCCACTCACACTTGTTGAAGCACTTCCGTCAATGATCACCTGGGTATTTTCGCAAGTCAAAATGCCATCAGTATCTGCTACTGCCGTTGGTAAACTATCATCAGGGATCACTTCCACACTTGATTGGGATGTACACTCACTTTCTGTATTGGTAAGGATGAGTATAAAAACTCCCGTCTCGCTAACCTGGATCATGGATTGAATGCCTACTAACGCTCCCGATTCATTGAACCACTGAAAACTTAGGTTATTTCCCGAAGAAGCACTTCCATCAAGGGTAACTTCATTTGAGTTACAGTATAATGTGCCATCCTGTCCTGCATCAGCTTGGGGCGTATCAATGTTTTGATCGATTACCACCATGGAGGCTGAGGAACAGCCGTTTTCAGTATTCGTTACCACCAGGGTGTAAGTATCCGGCTGATTGACGAGTGTTGTGATTTCACCTGAAACGACATTATTGTTCGAATCCAGCCATTGATAATTGAAATTAGTTCCACTACTGCTTTGGCTACCATCCAAAGTTATTTCCGTGAGCTGACAGTTTAAGATAGCATCATTTCCTGAATTTGCGACAGGTGTTTCGATATCCTGTGAAACTTCAATTGTTGCTGAAGTGGAGCAATTATTTGAAGTATCAGTAACTATTAAAGTGTAAGTCCCTGGAAGATCAACCGTAATTTCCAAATTGCTGGATATGGAATCCCCTAAATGGTTTTGCCATTCATAGCTTATCGTACTGCCTTCACTCGAACCGTTACCATCCAAAGTGGCTTCATGATCATCACAATTTAAATCATTAGAAGATTCAACCATCACTACTGGCAGATTCATATTTGATTCCACTTCAATGGATGCTGAAAAGCTGCAACCATTTTCAGTATTGGTAACCAAAAGAGAATAGATGCCTTGCATTGAAACATCAACTGATGTATCATTTGAAATAACTTCGTCGTTTTCATCCAGCCACTGGAAATTCAAGAGATTACCAGTAGAACTACTGCCATCCAGAGTTACCAAACTATTTTGGCAATCAAGCATTCCTACAGCCTCAATAATAGTAACCGGTTCTTCCAAATCTTCAAAAACATCGATGGTAGATTGTTCAGAACATCCGTTTTCTTCGTCCATAAGGATCAGCGTATAACTACCGCCTGTATTTACATTTAAAAAAGCGCTGTTTCCTAAAATATCGCCGTTTTCATTTTGCCATTCAAAATCTAAAATGCCCATTCCACTTGAGGTAGAGGCATCGAGGTCAACGAAAAGGATATTACAATTTAAAGTGTCCGGAATACCGAAAATAATCTCAGGAGTTTCAATGTTTTGTTCAACCAAAATGGTGGTATCAGCAGCACAGCCATTATCTGTCAGGATTGAAAAAGTATAATCCCCCGGCTGATCAACTTCAATTACCGGATCTTCAGAATCGATGCCCGGACCGGTCCATTGATAAGTCACATCCTGGGCGGTGGTGCTTCCTGTCAAAGTAACCATCGTGTCTATACAATTAAGCATTCCATCAACCGTAGCATCAATATCCAAAACAGCGTTTTCTTCTTCTACCTCTACCTGTTCACTGCTAACGCAGCCATTTGATCCAATCACTGTGAAAGTGTAAAAACCAGCTTGATCGGTACTTGTGATTGGCTGATCGGTAAACACTCCGGGGCCCGTCCAATTATAACTTACTCCGGGTGTAGATGAACCTCCCGCCAAAGTCACCAATGAATTGTTGCAACCCAACTCCCCGATCACTTCCACAAAAATATCAGGGGGTTCAAAATTTTCAAAGACAACCACCTCTTCGTTGCTAACACAACCGTTTGGAGCAGTAACTGTCAAGATATATGTTCCAGCCAGGTTAACGGTGGCTGATGGCGTATTAGCATCCACTCCAGGGCCCGACCAGTGATATATTACATTTGGTGTATTTGATGAGCCTGTCAAAGTAACAGGTAAACCGTTACAATCAATTATTCCGTTTACTTCAGCATTAATATCAGGAGCTTCAAAATCTCCTTCAACAATAACTGCTTCACTACTTGTACAACCTGCGATAGTTGTAACGATAAAAATATAAGTTCCAATTTGAGTTGTAGTGGTAATAGGTAAGTTGGTATCCACTCCAGGGCCCGACCAGTGATATGTTACATTTGGTGTATTTGATGAACCCGTCAAAGTAACAGGTAAACCGTTACAATCAGTTATTCCATCAACTTCAGTAGAAATATCAGGAGGAATCAGCTCTTCAAAAACTTCAACACTCGCTTCAGAAGAACAGAGGCCTCCATCACTGACTATCAATGTATAAACCCCCGGATCAAATACTTCAGGATTTTGCTCATTTGAAGTAAAGTTATTTGGGCCTTGCCAAGAATAATTAACTCCTCCCGAAGAACCGGAAGCATCAAGGAATATTGACAATTCTTCACAAGTCAACAAATCCGGTTCTTCGATATCAGCAATTGTAGGTTCACCATAGATAATCGTTAAATTAACCGTACTATAACAAGGCTCATTGACCGGTATTTGATAGGTACCTTCATCACAATACTGATTTCCCAGGTAAGTATAACAATCCCCTTCACAAATCTGAGCTTCCAGAAATATCTCGTCATTAAAGATCTGTTCGACCCTTACATTTTCAATAAAATAATAAGAATATAGAGGAAACTCACAACCAGGGTCTATAACTTCAGTATTATAGCCATTCTCAAAAAAATGGCCAATGGTAATGTATTGTTCTCCTCCTTCAGCGATATAAGCCCCACCTAAAGGAGTCCAATTCAAAGTATCATTTACAACTTCAGTATAAAAAAACTGAGGAGTCGTAAAAATATCGATCCCATTTGGTTCAGTGGAAGGTGGAGATGATGACAAATAAATGCCCATATGACTTGAAGCCAAGCAAAAAATACTATTATCAAACCCAGCACTAATGAACATTTCAACATAGTAACATTGCCCTGTATCCAAGGACTCCAATAGCTTAGCCTGAATATACTCCCTTGCTGTGGGCCCCAAAATTCCTGCATACCCTTCTCCGGTTATTGCTTCTTGATAACCTACAAAGTTAAACGGAACACCTACTTCACCTCCATTGCTGCATGAATTAAAATAATCGGGCGTATTATTTGCAGGATTATACCAGCTAGCACAAAAATCAAGTTGACCATGCTGTGTGGGACATTGGGTATGATCTTCAAAACTATAATTTGGAACCAGGTTTTGAGCGTTAAGGGTAAAGACGAGTAACATTTGAAAAGAAAAAAAATGAAACTTGCGGGAGGGCTTTTTCATAATGCTGTTATAAAAGACTGGAATAAGGATTCATCTATTTTGGACGGCACCTTTTAATAAAGCAAATCATCTATTACAAGTATATAATGCTAAGATAACAAAATGTGGTGATAAATATTTTCATTCTACTATTTCATTTTTGCTTCATCCCAAAGCACATCCATCTCTTCTAAAGTCATGTCATCCAGAGATTTATGAGCATTGGCTTCAATGTATTCAAACCTTCGTTTAAATTTCTGATTGATCTTTTCAAGCGCCGTTTCAGGATCAATATTTTTGAAGCGGGCATAATTGATCAATGAAAAAAGCACATCGCCGAATTCTTCTTCTTGCTTCTCTTTTGCATCCGGTAGGTCAGCAACTTCTTTGAATTCCGCCAATTCTTCTTCCACCTTCTCCCAAACCTGGTCGCTGTTTTCCCATTCGAAACCCACCTGAGCTGTTTTTTCCTGCATTCGATAGGCTTTCACCATGGCAGGCAAAGAGTTTGGAACACCTGAAAGCACGGATTTTTTACCTTCTTTGAGTTTTAATTGTTCCCAGTTTTTTTTGACCTCTTCTTCATTTTCAACTTTTACATCACCATAAATATGCGGATGCCTTTTAATCAACTTATCACAAACCGCATTAATGGCATCAGAAATATCAAAAGCCTTTTTTTCATCAGCTATTTTTGCATAAAAAACCATGTGCAGTATGATGTCACCGATCTCTTCCTTGATCTCTTCAAGGTCTTCAGCCAAGATCGCATCAGCCAATTCGTAAGTCTCTTCGATGGTCAGATTCCGAAGACTTTGAAAGGTTTGTTTTCGATCCCAGGGACATTGTTCCCTAAGCTCATCCATGATTTTGAGCAATCGGCCAAAAGCTTCCAGTTTGTGATCCATAAATTGTATCTTTGCGTGAAGAAATCAATCATTTTGATTAAACAGCTGCAAAGTTAAACTCATTAGCCAGAAAAGTGTTTTATCAACAAAGCATTTTGGCAAAAAATAAAAGATTACCACATGGAATTTTTATATGTTTTTTTATTGATTTTTGTTGTTTTCGGAGTCTCATTTGTCCTGATCAACCTGCGGAATGTAGTTACCGGGCAGGAGTTTCGTGGCACTTGCTCCACCAACAATCCAATGCTTAAAAACGAAATCGGGGAATGCACGGTTTGTGGTAAAAAGCCTGAAGAAGAATGCAAAATGCCTGCTGTTGACTAAGCTTTGGTGAAATCTAAAAGTTCTCTTGCATTGAAAAACGGATTCACCGTGGATCTCAATCAAATCAAAATAACCCAACTCCTCAAGTCTGACCTTCCGAATATTTTACATTTACAACCCGAAGGCTGGAATGACATCCGCAAAGTCTTTTTGCAGTTTATGGGTTATGATTTTTTCTATCCTGTCAAAGCGGTTTTTGAAAATAAAATCATTGGCATCGGCGAAGTTCTTTTTAATGGCGATACAGCCTGGATCGGTGTAATTGTTGTGGACAAATCTTTACGCAATAAAGGTATCGGATCTTTCATCACGAACTTCCTTTCTAAATACATCTCTTCAAAAAATATCCCCACGCAAATGCTTTTGGCAACTCCACTGGGGCAACCGGTTTATGAAAAACTGGGATTTCGGCATGTTTCGGACTATGTTTTTTTGAGACGAGAGAAAACTGAGAACGGGAAAGGGAGGATGGAGAAGGGAGGATGGGAAAGGGAAGGCGGAAACGGAAAAATCATACAATATGATCCCCAATATTTTGCTCAGGTGGCAGCATTGGACAAGTTAGCTATAGGAGAAGATAGAAGCCAAATTTTGCAATATTTCACAGATGATGCGCTTCTTTTTATCGATCAAAGCCTGAAAGGGTTTTACTTACCCCATTTGGGTGACGGATTGATCATCGCAACAGATCATGAAGCAGGGTTTGAATTGTTAAGAATAAAATGGGCTACTAAAAGCGAGTTGATCATTTTACCACAGGAAAATAAAGAAATTATCGAATTCGCTGAAAGTCAGGGATTTAAACCCTATCGATATGCAGCAAGAATGATCCTGGGAAAAAATTTTGATTGGAATCCCCGGATGATCTACAACCGCGTTGGCGGTTATTTAGGTTGAAAAATAAAGTAATGAATAAAACGATTTTTATCTATTGTGTACTATTAACTTTTGGCTGTTCCTCACAAGGAAAAATCTCTCCAATTAATAAGAAATCCTTTAATACAAAAAGTCTGGTAGGGTTCTATGAAGATGGCTGTACCGAATACAAAAACAAAAAAGGACAAAAAGAAGTCGATTGCCCCTTTTTAGATTTAGGCAAACCCGACAATAATCCAATATATGAGATCCAATTAGTGACTAAAAACACCGGATATTATATCTTTCATCACGGAAAAAGCTATAACCGACCTGCCAAAGCGGATACTTCAAAACTGACCATTTTTAAGAAAAATACAGAAGTGATCATGCAAATTATTTCAAAACGAGATACCGTTTTCGAAGTCGTCGAAAGCATGACTCCTGACACCCTCATTACACGAAACGCTCTTCACAACGAAGTCAGGTATTTTTACCCTCGGATTAATGAAAAACAGCAAAAATGAAAGAGATAAAAACAACAATCACGATCAACGCTCCTGTGGAAAAAGTTTGGAAGACCTTCACAAATATGGAAAATTATAAAGATTGGAATCCTTTCATCGAATCCATTTCAGGAGAGTTAAAAGTCGGAGAACAAATTGAAGTGCGCCTCACTCCTCCGGATGGAAAAGCCATGACTTTCAAACCTAAAGTTTTGGTTTTTGACAAAAACAAAGAATTCAGGTGGTTGGGCAAACTATTCGTCAAAGGACTTTTTGATGGTGAACACTACTTTGAACTAATTGGCAATCAAGACGGTACAACTACTTTTGTCCATGGTGAAAAATTCAAAGGCATATTGGTTGCGATGATGGGCAGCATTTTAAATAACACTGAAAAAGGGTTTAAAATAATGAATCAAGCCTTGAAAAAAGAAGTTGAAAACACAAAGGCTTAGCATAATCAGATTTCTTTTTCGAAAGTAAAAGTTTAATGTATTTTTGGTAAAAGAAATAAGAGTATGATTAAATTTAGTTTTTTGAATAATATGAAAGGGTTTAAACAACAACCC
>JANQFJ010000079.1 GCA_028277915.1 Saprospiraceae bacterium | reverse complement strand
GAAAAGCTCGGAGTTGAGCTGAATGATCATATTGCCAACCTAATTCGTTTTTTCGCGGTACTATCGTAGTGATAAATTTCATGGCCCTGTCAGTTGGTATTGAAAGACCAGAGGGGTCCGCTCAGGTACTTCATAATGTTCTTGTTCAGGGTAAGAAAATGACTTTTCGTGAAAATGTAATTAAACAGTAATTCTTCTCTCAGTATTTCAAATTGTACTTCATCTTTTACGTTTCTTGCAATCCAGTAGATTCCGTCGAGGTGTGTTTCGAATTGTACGTTCATAGTTATGCAGTTTAGAGGTTAAGAAAATGTTTTCTCAACCGAATCTTCCGTTTGAAAACAGATTTGTGAAAGCCAAATTTTCAAACGAAAATCACTTTCGATGCTTGATTATAATTACTTGTAGTGACGATAAATGATACTAAGCGATTGGGAATCTACAACCAGTAGGCATTTCTGGGAGTGGACGTATAACAGGATTAATATTAAAAATTGTCGTAATAACTTGAAATGTAGTTTTTTAGAAATTTGTGACAGGGTAAAATTTATCTAAGTGGTGGTTTGAAGTAAAGCTCATAAACTCACCCTTTTATCGGCGTACCTATGATTGATTCAGCTCTTGGATATTCCTGATAAAATTTTTCGTACTTTTCTTTTTCTCTTTTCAACGCCTCTTTGAACCAGGGTTTTTCTCTCATGCTGTCGAAAATAGGATTCCTAAGCATTTGAAGATAAGCTGAAAATTCTTCCCTTTCTTTAGGTTGAGGGTCACCCAAAAATGCTTTGTTTCTTTCTTCCAATTCGTTCCAATCTTTCATTACGTAAGGAATAAGATTCTCAAAACCGGATATTTTTTTGACGTTGTCAAAATCCCCTTTTAAAACAAAAGCTAATTTTTTATATTTCGGGTATCTTTTAAATAAAGTGGAATCCCTGTTTTGAAGTTGAGAAATAATTTCCAGCGCTTCTTCATTTTTGTTTGTAAAAGCATAACGTTCGGCAAGATTACGCAAGGATGGTTCGTTTTCGGGAGCGAAACCCAAATGTGCTTTTAATACGTTTATTGATGCCGCAATATCACCGCTATAATAGTAGACTGATTCTTTATAATAATAAGCCTGACTAAGTAAAGGATCTAAGTCAATGGCTTTGTCCAGGAACTTCAGGGCATCTTCTACCAGGCTTTTAATAAAATATACGTGGCATAGTCCCAATAGTCCATGAGGGCTTTGCGGATTTAATTGATAAGCTTTCAAAAAACTTTGATAAGCAGCATTAAAATCCGTAGAATCCCTGGCGCTGCTTACTAAGGCCCAGCCTCTGGCTACATTGACATAGTCATTGTCGGGTGCAAGGCGATAAGCGATTTCAGCTTCTTTGTTTTTAAGTTGTTCGTATTTTTTCAATTCTAGAGAATCTTCCAGCATCAAGAAATGTGTGTCATACAGCAAAGCTAATTCAGCATGTGCCAATGCATAATTGGAGTCCAATGCAATGGCTTGTTGCAGGAGTTGCTCACTTGTATTGAAATCCTCGACTTTATACTTGGCAAGATACCTGTTCAAATGAATATGACGTGCTTTTAAAAATAAATCATAGGCTTCGCTGTTGTAGCCGGGATTGGTTGTAAGTTTGGATATTTGTTCGGGAGCTAAATTTTCCAGCAAAGCCTTTCCAATATTTTGAGCTACTTCATCCTGGATTTCAAAAATATCGTCAAAATCGCGGTCATATTTTCTCGACCATAGTTGAAAACCATCTTCCGCTTTGACTAGCTGTACACTAATTCGGATTTTGATTCCTTGTTTTCGGACACTACCTTCCAGCACATGGTTAACACTCAGTGCATTTCCGATTTCCTTAATCGTTGCTTCTTTTTCTTTGAAAGAAAAAGAGGAAGATTTTCCAGCAACTTTTAGTTCAGTCAATTGCGATAAAGTGTTGAGTATTTCTTCGGCGATGCCGTCAGCAAAATATGCCTGGTCTTTATTAGGACTCAAATCGGCGAACGGAAGAATGGCAATCGATGGAGGTTCATTTTCTGAAATGTTTGAATCATTTTTGCTGAAAAACCAAAAATATCCGGCTACCATCAAAAGTATCGCAGCCAAACCAGCGAAAGACCATTTAGGGCGTTGAGGTTTGGCAGATTTTAATTTGCCAATCATTTCTTCCCGCTTCGGAACAACTAACCCTTCATTCGCCAAAGCGAAGACTTCCATTGTTTTATTAACGTTTTTGAAGTCAAATTCACCAAGAGATTCGACTTTAAATTCTGGATGATTGGCAATATGTCTTTTGATCCTTTTGGAAAACAACACTGCCCCGGGAACGCCCAATGATTCAATCCTCGATGCGACATTTACACTGTCGCCAAAAATATTTCCTTCCTTTATAATCACATCGCCGGAATGGATGCCGATTCGAACCGGCACAGCCGGTTCTAGTTGAAAAGCCAGTTGCAATTCCTTTCCACAATTTACTGCATCCACCGGGCTGTTAAAAACTGAGAGACAACCGTCGCCATAAAATTGAACGATTTTACCACGAGATGCAGGAACTCTGGCCTCCATTTCCTTTCTGAATTTTTCAAGAAATCCCAAAGCTTTTTTTTCGTCATTTTGCATGAGTGAAGTGTAGCCGGCAATGTCGGCGAAGAGGATGGCGGTGAGCTTGCGTTCTGAAGAGGTACTTTTTTGCATTTTATTCTCTATGCTTTTGCTTAAAAGAAAGGGGACAAGGACATCATTCTTTTACTGCCTGTAGGTGTACCCAATATCCTTTTTTGAAAGGATGAATAATTTTTGTAAACCCTGCATTTTTCAACCATTTTATTTGATCAAAGTAATTGTCCGGTTTATCAAATGCTTTATAATGTTCCATGAGCCAATTCCATTTTGCTTCATTCGAAAAGTTATTATTAACGAATTCCTTCCATTGTTTTACAAGAGCTGGATGATCGGGATGGCTTTTGTTGATCATCAAATCGCAACTGGAAAATATTCCTCCTATTTTTAGCGCATTATAAATTTTATTAAAAAGAGATTGTTTTTCATCAGCGTCACAATGATGCAAGCTAAATCCTGCAACAACGAGATCGTAACTATCCTTTTCAAAAGGAAAATCTTTAAAATAGGAATTAACGTATTTAACATGGTAATTTTCATACTGCTTCCGGCAAAGTTCTATCATCTCTGCAGAGGCGTCAACCATCGTAAAAGTTGCTTTCGGAAAGTTTTTGATTAAAAGCGTTGTTAAGTTGCCGTTTCCACAACCCAGATCGAGGACGGTTTTTGGATGAAAGTTTTTTGGAAAATGGCCAACACAACTTTTAACCAAATCAAGGTAATGAGGAACACAGCCAATCATATCGTTGGTATAATTTTTAGAAAACTCATTGAATTCTAAGGCTATGTTTTCCTGTGTTTTAATGTTTACTTCAGATTTGTCAAAAATAATGTTTGAATTGATAAAAGGTACCCATGAATCGTTACTTTGAGATGAATAAAAATCAAATTCACCCTAAGTTAATAATTAAGGATCAATTTCTGACTGATAAATTGATTTAAAGGGAATTGAAGTATTGCTATTATACCATCAGGACATTGCTGCTTGTTTGCGTTTCTTTCTGTCTTTTTCGATGATGCCATCAACAGCTCTGAAATAAACGCCCGGCAATACAAATCGTAACATTCGAATCAATCTGCTTTCGGTGTTACAAAACACTTCAAACCTATTTTTTAGAATTCCTTTTACAAACTTTTGAGCAACTTCTTCAGGTTGGACGAGTTTGGCACTTTCGCTTAGGGCGATACATTCAGGCAACTTGCTGTCCATTTCGTGGTGATACATAGGTGTGTCAGTATCCGGAGGAAAAATCATAGTAACGCCAATTCCATAATCTTTGGCTTCGTTACGGATACTTTCGGCGAGACCAGTCAATGCAAATTTTGAAGCGGCATAAGCGGAAAAACCAAAAACACCAAGGTATCCAGCCACACTCGAAACAAAACCGATGTGGCTACCTGGCTTAGTTTTGAGATGCGGATAAACGGCTTTGAGGGTATAAAGTGTACCCAGGTAGTTGATCCTCAAAAGCTTTTCGTGATCTTCTGATAGCTGATCTTCTAACCTTCCACAGAAAGAGATTCCTGCGTTATTGATCAAAATATCCACTCCTCCATGTTTTTTGATGATCGTCTGGACTATATCCTCAACTTCCTTTTGAACGGAAACATCGATGGGGAAAACAAAGACTTTTCCAGCCTGTGGGATTGATGTTGAAATATCATTTTTTGCTTTTTCCAATCGCACAGGATTTCTGGCGATGAGGAAGATATTGGCGCCATATTTTGCAAATTCTTTTGCTGTGGCCAAACCAATCCCCGAAGATCCTCCGGTGATCAAAACGTTTTTATTTTTGAATCGAGTAGTTCCCATGTTTGTTTAATCTTTTAAAAACAATATTACCAAAAATTCGACAATTTAAATGATGTGAAAGAACAACCAAGATTTAATTTTTGATTGAAAAACCTAGAGCTAAAAAACTTGTTTTATTTTAGCGTTATTGGAAAAAATTGAGCAACAGTTAGATTTTTATGACCACAGAAGATTACAAAAAAATTGCGGGTACTTTGCCAAAACAACCAGGGGTTTATCGTTTTATCGATCCGGAAAGTACGATTATTTACGTCGGCAAAGCGAAAAATCTGAAAAATAGGCTTGCATCTTATTTTGGTGATAAAAAACATCAATCCCGAAAAACACGGATAATGGTGCGCAATGCCGCGCGTTTCGAATTCACGATTGTGGAAACCGAAGCGGATGCACTTTTGCTGGAAAGTACTCTGATTAAAAAATTTCAGCCGCGTTACAATGTCATGCTCAAAGATGGCAAATCTTACTCCTACATTTGTATCAAAAAAGAACGGTTTCCGAGAGTGTTTCTGACCCGAAGAGTAATCAAAGACGGTTCAACTTACTTTGGCCCTTATGTCTCCAGGTGGCGAACTGGGATCATTTTGGATTTGATCAAAAACCTGTTTCCCTTGCGTACTTGCAATTACAATCTTTCCCAGGGAAATATCGAGAAAGGAAAATTTAAAGTTTGCCTGGAATACCATATCAAAAACTGTCTGGGACCTTGCGTTGGCCTGGAAGATGAAGAAAGTTACAACGAAAAAATCACACAAATTAAAAATATTTTAAAAGGTCATTTTGGAGCAGTCAAGCAGCATTTTAAAAATGAAATGGAAAAACTGGCAGCCAATTTGGAATTTGAAAGAGCACAGGAATTGAAAGAAAAACTTAAGGCCTTTGAAGACTATCAGGGCAAGTCAACCGTGGTGAGTACGACGATCCGTGATGTCGATGTTTTTTCAATTGCAACGGATGAAAAAACAGCTTATGTAAACTACCTTAAAGTAGTAAACGGTGCGGTCATCAATACTTATACGCAAGAGATGATTAAAAATCTTGATACTAACGAAAAGGATTTACTGGAGTTTGTCATTCCCGAAATTCGGAATCGATTTCAAAGCATAACAAAAGAAATCGTGTTGGCCCAAAAACTAAACTTGCCTGAGGATGATTTGCAGATCACCATTCCAAAAATCGGTGACAAAAAAAAGCTGCTCGAACTTTCGCAAAAAAATGTAAAATACTACCTTTTACAAAAACAAAAAGAAGAAGCCACAAAGGCCAGCAAACAAACTTCGGTTGAAAGAATTTTGAAAACGTTGCAATCTGATTTGCAAATGGATGATCTGCCGGTTCATATCGAATGTTTCGACAATTCCAATATCCAGGGTTCTAATCCGGTCGCATCTTGTGTCGTTTTCAAAAATGCCAAACCTGCAAAACGGGATTACCGGCATTTTAAGATCAAAACAGTTGAAGGTCCCGATGATTTTGCTTCGATGACAGAAGTTGTTTATCGACGCTATCGAAGACTTTTAGATGAGGGAGAATCTTTGCCGCAGTTGATCATTATCGATGGGGGGAAAGGCCAGTTGAGTGCTTCGGTGAAGAGTCTGGAAGAGCTTGGGGTTCTTGACAAAGTGACGGTAATCGGGATCGCCAAAAGGCTTGAAGAGATATTTTTTCCGGGTGATTCAATTCCGATTTACATCAACAAAAAATCAGAATCACTCAAATTGATCCAGCAGGCTCGAAATGAAGCGCATCGTTTTGCGATTACGTTTCATCGAAACCAAAGGTCCAAGGATTTTACATCGACAGAGCTGACGCAAATTCCTGGGATTGGTGATAAAACTGCAGATAAATTACTCAGCCATTTTAAATCTGTAAAAAAACTCAAAGAAGCCCAAATGCCTGAAATTCAGTTGGTCGTAGGGAAGTCAGCAGCACTAAAGGTTAAAAAATATTTTGAAGGAAACGATGTTGAAAAAGAATAAGAAATGCTTTTCAATTACGAGTCTTTGATAGTTTTTTCTCACGCGAACTTAGCAACTTCGCGTGAAATATTTATCATTCAATTAAATATTTTCGTATAATTTCAAATAAGATTTTGCAGCATTTTCCCAGGAAAATTGCTTGGCCCAGGTTGTGATTCTTTCAGATTTTTGTGGATCATTGTTATAATTTTTTAACCCTTGATCGATTACCTCAGCCATCTTCTTTGATTCGAAATTTTCCCAATAAAAAGCTTCTGGCCCACCAATTTCCGGCAAACTGGTCAATGTCGATAAAAACACCGGTTTGCCCAGGCTCATTGCTTCTATCACCGGTAATCCAAAGCCTTCTGA
>JANQFJ010000050.1 GCA_028277915.1 Saprospiraceae bacterium | reverse complement strand
TGAGATCAATGAAGGAGAGATTTTCGGCTTCCTGGGACCTTCGGGAGCTGGGAAAAGTACCACCCAAAAAGTGCTTTATAAAATTTTAAACAATTTTTCGGGAGAAATTTCAGTAAAAGGAAAATCGCTAAATAGCTGGGGGGCTGAATATTTTGATAAAATTGGTGTTGGTTTTGAATTACCCAATCATTATTTAAAACTAACCGGAAAAGAAAACCTTGAGCTTTTCGGGTCATTTTATAAAAAAAATCGATTGCTTAAACTCAATGATCTATTCGAGATAGTAGGATTGGAAGACAGTGTCAACAAAAAAGTGGAAGAATATTCGAAAGGTATGAAAGTACGCCTAAACTTCATTCGGGCGATCATGCATGACCCGGAAATTCTATTTTTTGATGAGCCCACCGCTGGTTTGGATCCTACGAATGCAAGAAGGATTAGGCAGCATATTGTGGATTTGAGAAAAGGTGGAAAAACCATTTTTATAACCACTCACAACATGAATACGGCTGATGAACTCTGTGACCGCGTTTCATTTATCGTAGATGGATCAATCAGGATCACTGAAATTCCAGGTAAATTGAAAAAGGAATACGGAAAAAATAATGTGAAAGTGGAACTCCAAAACGGACAGACGAAAGAGTTTGGATTGGAAAATATCGGGGATAATACGCAGTTTTTGGCTTTTTTAAGAGAAGATAAGCTGCTCAGAATAAATACACAGGAAGCGACTTTGGAAGAGGTTTTTATCCAGGTGACAGGAAAAACACTGAAAGTATGAGGCAGTTGTTGCAACAAATAAAATGGCAGTTTATGATCCTGCACAAAAACAATTTGATTGTGATTTCTGTAGTGGTAACTATCGTGTATGCGTTGATATTTTTTGTGATCAAAGACTTGGGAAATATGGAAAAACTGCTTACCCTGTTGATCTATAATGATCCAGCAGTGATTGGTTTGTTTTTCGTGGGATTGTCTGTTATCATGGAAAAGAACCAGGAGGTTTTGTCTGCTTTATTTGTCACTCCGGTAAATCATCATGTCTATTTAATTTCGCGGATATTGACATTGTCGCTTCTTGGTTGGGCTTGTGCCTTGGGCATGGGGGTATCGATTTTAGGAACGTCGTTTTATGTGGTCCATTTTTCAGTTGGAGTATTTGGAACCTGTGTGTTGTTTAGTATCATGGGAATTGTGGTGGTAAGTTATTCGTCGGAGTTTTTATTATTTTTACTAAAATCGATTCCGGTGCTATTAGGGTTGAGTTTGCCTTTACTTAATTATTTCAATTTGACAGATATTGGGCTTTTTTATTACATGCCTTTGCAAGGTTGCCTGAATTTGATTGCGAACTCTTACAGAGAAATTCCAGTCGCTTCAGAGCTGATTTATGGTTATTTTTCAATAATTTTTTGGGTGCCGGTGTTTTACTTTTTCGCCTTTAGGATTTTTAAATCACGAGTAATCAATACTTAGTTTTTTATGATGAATCAATTAATCAAAACATCGATCAGTGATTTTAAATTGGTTTTCAGAGATCCATCTTTGCGATTATTTTTGATTATGCCTTTTCTGGCATTGGCGGTTGTGAACCTCTTGTTACCGTATTTGATAGAAAATTACGAAGGGGTCACCGAATATGTCCCTTATGTCTTGATGGCAGCAGCATTGCAAATGTCAACGATGTTTGGATTTATTTACTGTATGGTTTTGATCGAAGAAAAGGACACCGAAGTGGCGAAAGTTTACGGCGTTTTGCCAATTTCGAAAACCGGATTCATTACATTTCGATTGATGATTCCAATCATTTTTTCTGTTATTTTCACTTTGACAATAATGAAGGCACAGCCTTTTTATGAATTTCCCTTGATCCCCAGCCTGTTAGTTTCGGTGCTGGCTGGACTAATAGCGCCACTTTTTGCTTTAGTAGTAACGGTATTATCAAAAAATAAAATGGCTGGAATGACATGGTACAAGTTGTTCAATTTGTTGATCGTAATCCCTTTGGTGGCTTTTTTTATACCATCAGACTACACCAATTTATTTGGTTTGATCCCAACACATTGGATTTTTCAAAGTATGAATGATTTGATTCTCGGAAAGCAGTTCGTTTTAAATATTTCCATTGGGTTTATTTTAACCATGGGCTTATTGTCTTTTCTTGTAAAACGATTTTCTAAAAACCATTTTTCGTAAAATATGACAACGGAACACAGCAACGGTATTTGGGCTTGGGACATTGTGAAAGTAATCCTTGTGGGAACGGTCATGTTTTTTGGCTGGATGTTGTTTTATTATGGTTTTACAGAAGAAGGCACCAGGGAATCGATCAGATGGACTGCAAGAATCAGTGTTGTATTATTTTCTTTAGCTTTTGTTGCTTCCGGATTGCATCGTATGATGCCAAATTCACTTACTTTTTGGTTGTTGATGAATAGAAAATATTTCGGGATTTCCTTTGCGATTCTCCATTTGTTGCATTTATTTTATTTGGGGGTATTACAATATAATTTTCATCCGGTTTTCGAAAAAGCCAGAACAATTTCTTTAATTGGTGGAGGGTTGGCTTATCTTTTCCTGGTGCTCATGCTGTTGACTTCTTTCGATCGATTTTCGAAAATGCTCTCCAAAAAAAAATGGAAACTTCTGCACACGATTGGAGGTTACTGGATTTTATATATTTTTCTGCGCAGCTACTGGAAAAGAGCTTTCACTGAGCCAGAGTATTACCCAATTGCTATCCTTTTGGTTTTGGTCATAATTATTCGTCTCTTACCTAAAAAGAAAACCAAACGGAAAGAATCGCTTTCTTGATATTAGATAATTAAAAATGTGTTTGAATTGAATTTTACTTCTGCAGGTCTTTGAATTTCCTGCAACTTTATTCCACACATTTTAAATCAAAAAAATATGAAAATGAAAGCATCCATTCTGATTCTACTATTGATTTTTTCCGGTAGATTTTCTACTCTTCTGGCTCAAGATTTTGACCAAAAACTTACCGCAGCGGTCCTGGATATTGACACAAAAGGATTTACACTAGACCCTGTCCAAATGGGAAATATCACCCGCGTTGAACTTGACAAAACGGGGGTTCTTCAGGTTATTGATAAATACGACGTGCAATACCTGGTTGAAAAAAACGGGCTTAATATCGACAACTGTTTCGGGAAATTGTGCCTGCTCGACGTTGGGAAAGTCCTCAAAACTGACAAAATCCTTGCCGGCAGCGTAGAACTTTACGGAGAGACTATTGTCGTCACTTTTCGGTTGATTGACATTGGAACGGAGCAGGTTGAAAAGACTGAAGTCATGGAATTTCTCAATCTACGCAACCAGGTACAACTTATGATTGGTCTGGCCCTTCGCAAATTGTTTGATCTGGAACTGGATGAGGAATTGCTTACAAAGCTGACTAAAAAATTTGATTATGATAATGCTATTGCACATCCGGAGGCCGATCGCCTCAATTTGAGCGGACCTCGTATGGGTATGACAGTGTTTAGTGGACAGGCAGCTGAAATTTACAAATCCAAAAGATCTATGGGTGGTTTTGATGCTATTCCGGTGATGTTCCAATTTGGTTATCAATTTGAAGTCAAATACCTCAACGAAGGAAATTTCCAGGCTTTGTTCGAATTTGTGCCGATTGTTACTGGTTTGGATCAGGGATTTTTCATTCCTAGTTTTACTATTCTCAACGGTTTGAGACACAATCGGAATGGTTTGGAATTTGCTTTTGGACCAACTATCGCGGTGTCAAAAAAAGCAGAGGGATATTATGACGAAAACGGAGACTGGTATCTAAAATCCGAATGGAAAGACAGTAATCCTGGCTTGGATAATCCGCATGAAATCGAAAATCGGTTGGATAGCCGTGGCGATCCGGCTATCGTTTCAGGATTTGTATTTGCGTTGGGCAAAACCTTTAAATCCGGGCGGCTAAATATTCCGGTCAATGCATTTTTTATACCTGGAAAGAATGACAGTCATCGGTTTGGGATTTCAGTAGGATTTAATATTTCAAAATTTTAGTGAATACGTAAATAAAAAATAGACCCTTTCGAACAAAAGTATAAGGTAAGTGAGGCAATGTTTATAATTGACTCCAATAGCAATTTTTCGTATTTTTAAAGAAATAAAAACTACCCAAAGTGAATTTTTCACTCCTTGCCTTTTTAATGATACTTCTATTTATTTGGGCGAAGGAAAAATGTTGATTTGGAACAAGAAGTTTTTGTTAAGCAGGGGGAAATGGCTAGGATCGAATAAGAAATTAATAATGACACTATAATACGCCCATCCCTGTCTGCTCTTACAGGCAGGGTATTTTTTTTAAAATAGCTTGAAGAGTGGTTAAAAAATCGTTAATGTGAGCTCACAGACCAAACCTTTTGACCAAAATGCACCGTCTTACCAAAAAGAATAGATTGATGAACCTAAATTTTATAGCTATGAAAGTGTATTTACCTCCGGTTTTGTTTTTTGCAGTTTTTTTGATTTTTAGTTGTAGCAAATCAAAGGATATTATTACAGATACTCCAGCTTCCGATTGTGACTCTCCTGTGCTAGTTGACGCTGACCTATACGATTCTGCACCCTCCGATGAATTTCAATTTCACAGTGTATCCATAGATGGTAACTGTTTGAAACTTGCTGTTCAGTATGGTGGTGGTTGCGAAGAGGTAATATTTCAGTTGATAGATGCTTCCGTCGTTATGGAGTCTTTTCCCATTCAGCGAAATGTCAGGCTTTCTTTGGAGGATAACGATCCTTGTGAAGCTTTGGTGACGCAAGAATTGAGCTATGATTTGACCCCTTTGCAGGTTGATGGTTATTCGAAAATCATTTTAAATCTCCAGGATTTTGACGGGAATTTAGTGTATAATTATTAACCGTAGTTTTTCTTCAAAATAATAAAGACGCTAGTTGAAAAACCGGAAACCAGCGTCTTTTGATTTTCTATTGGAAGTGTATTATTCAGTTTCTCCTCTTGAAATAAGCTTTATTTTCACTCCAGCTTTGTCATCAAGGCCATTTCCATAAAATTCCATTCGTCTTTCTTCAATACCGTTCTGTTTCAAATAATTAAACACGGCATTGGCTCTTGCATCGTCAAGGGAAACTTCTTTGTTTCCTTTGTAAAAAGTCTTTTCACCTTCTGCGACGTATCCGTATATTTCAATCAAAGCGTTTGGATATTCTTTGAGGAGTACTGCAAGATTGTCGAGTTGATTACGGGATTTGGTGTTGAGGCGGATTCTGTTTTTTGAAAAAGAAATATCATCCGCTGTGAAAGTTCGGGGAAATTCACTGTCGTAAGCACTCAAATGATCAGCCATCAAGTATTCCATCGATCCAGGTATAAAACCGAGTGCTTCTCCACCTTTTCCATAAGGAACTTTTGGAGTAGTGTCCTGAGTAATCGTATCAACAGGAATAGGATCAACAATTACTGGTGGTTTTTTCCCACAGCCCTCGCAACCTCTAAAATATATCAAAGCCGCGATGAGCAACAATAATGCAATGAGCAGTGGTATCAACCAGCCAAGAATCCCACCACCTGAACTACTTTTTGAAGTTGTTGATGAAGTAGTAGTATTTTGGTTTGCAGCGGCCAATGCCAAGG
>JANQFJ010000040.1 GCA_028277915.1 Saprospiraceae bacterium | reverse complement strand
TTTTAGGTTATGTGAAAAAGGCGAATAAGAAAGATGCTTTGTTTGAGTCAATTTTGAATGTTTATACAAATATCCAAAATCTAAAGTTTTTTGATAGCCCTAAAATGATCACTGTTTCTTCGCATTCATCGGGAGAGGGAAAGACTTTTATAACGGAACAGTTGGGGCGCCTCTTAGCTGGCTATGGCAAAAGGGTATTACTTATAGATATGAATTTTCAATCTCCAAAATTGAAAAAAATATTCACCGAACCAAAGCCAAATGCCGATCAGATTAAAGGCATTCCCGAAAGACAGGTTAATAAAATAGGCAATGAAAACCTTGATTTCGTTTTTTTGGCAGGAGAAGACAAACAAATGAAGTCCACTCTCCTTTTTGCTCCACAAACTGCTACTTTCCTCAGGGAAATGAAAACCAATTATGATATCGTATTAATCGATACCGCAGCTACCAAAACCAAAATTGATGCAGCGGCTGTAATGAGTTTAAGTGACCTGAATTTATTTGTGTTTCGAAAGGGAAAAACACGCATTCGAAATTTGAAAAAAAGCAAATCATTCATTGATGCATACAATGTAGAGAATGCACAATTTGTGATAAACGGTTGAGATCGAATATGAATTTATCGGAAGGAAAAGATTGGTTTTTTCAAAAAATGAAGAGTAGTGGTACTGTGCTTTTTGATCAAGCTGTATTAAGTGGCACCAATTTCCTGACAGGTATTTTATTGGCTCGATTTCTTGGCATTGAAATCTATGGGTTGTTTGCGCTTTTGTGGATGGTTGTTTTGTTTGGATTGAGTTTTAGCCAAGCTTTTATTACCAAGCCCATGCTGTCTTTAGGTCCTCAGATTGAAGCAAAAGACCGAAACAATTATTTTTCAGCTTTGCATGCTGTTCAGTTGTTATTCAGCCTGTTATCTTTTATGATCGCAGTTATTGGGTTTGTTCTTTTTATAACAATATTTGGTTTTGAAATGCCTTCAAAAAGCTTGATTTTCATCATTCCCCTGATACTTGTCCTTTTTTTAATTTACGATTTTTATAGAAAATATTTTTTTGTTTTGGGACAGCTGAAATGGCCCATAATAATCGATGTTTTATTTGCCATTTTTCAGATTTCGGGATTATTATTTTTGTATTTGTTAAATGCATTTTCATTGGAGAATGTGTTCATGCTTATTGCCTTTGTTTATTTCATTTTAAATCTATTAGGTTTCTCCAAAATTTCTGCACCTAATTTTGCAAAAAAAGGATTGGTTAGGATTGTAAACCAACATCATGAGTATGCAAAATGGCTGATTGGCACAGCACTATTACAATGGCTGTGTGGCAATTTTTTTATTATAGCTGGAGGCGGAATTTTGGGAACAGCGGCAGTAGGGGCAGTGCGCATTGCTCAGAATGTTATTGGATTGACCCATGTCATTTTTTTGGCTATGGAAAATATTGTTCCCGTTTATGCGGCAAAACATTTTAAAAGTGGCGGAATTAAAAGTCTTTATCGATTTCTTAAAAAATTGAGTATACAAAGTGGGTCGATCATTTTGATAATCTTGATTTCAATTTCTGTTTTTGCTCGATTTATAATAAAGTTCCTATACGGGGTAGAATTTGTCTCATTTAGTTATGTCCTCGTTGGATTTTGCATCATTTATTTGTTAGTCTTTATTGGCCATCCACTCCGGTTTGCACTTCGTACTTTGCAGATGACCAAACCAATTTTTATAGGTTATACATGGGGAGCTGTTTTCAGTTTGGTCTCAGCTTATACTATGCTTAACAATTGGGGTATGATGGGTTTATTAGGAGGGATGTTTATCACACAATTGATCACACAGTTGGTTTATACTTTTTCGCTTTTAAAAATCAAAAGATCTTATGAAAATAATCCACTTGGTACTCGGTAAAGCTAATCCGTTGAGAATGAATGGAGTAAACAAGCTAGTACATGAAATGGTCTCTTCACAGAGTGATTTAGGAATCGATGTACAGCTTTGGGGAATTACTAAAAATCCAGTCCATGATTATCCGGAAAGGGTATATGACACTGTGCTGTTCCCATCTGTTTTTAATAAAGCTAAATTAGATTCCTCATTAAAAGAGGCAATCCAAAAATTGGAAAAACCAGTTGTGTTTCACCTTCACGGAAGCTTTATTCCTGAGTTCTATTATATCTCACAACTGTTGATAAAAAGAAGAATACAATATATTTATACACCCCATGGCGCTTTGGCTCCAGCTGCTTTGAAACGCAGCAGGTGGAAGAAGAAGTGGTACTTCGAACTGTTTGAAAAAAAGCTAATTCAGAGTGCTGGATCAGTGATCACTACCGGATTATCAGTTTATGAAAATCTTGATAATCTGGTTTCAATTAATAATAAAATTCTTATACCTAATGGTCAACCAAAGCTCTATTTCAAGGCTGAGAAATTTGATAAAAGCCAACCCATGGCTTTTGGATATTGCGGAAGAATTGCAATTGAACACAAAGGTCTGGATTTGCTTTTGGAAGGGTTTAAAATATTTTTAAACAAAGGAGGTATTGCATTTTTACATTTAATTGGCGACGGTCAAGAAATGCCAAAGCTGAAAAAAATCGCTAATAAGCTGAATCTAGCTAATCACATTTGTTACCACGGAGCAAAATTCGGTGATAAAAAATTCAAGTTACTTTGCAAAACGAATGTATTTGTACATACCTCCAGAATGGAGGGCTTTCCAGCAGCAGTCCTTGAAGCAGCAGCTTTGGGTTTACCTTGTTTGGTAAGTGTTCATACAAATGTTGGCGATTACATTAAAAAATATAATTGCGGGGTGGTCATTGAAAACAATACGCCACAATTTATTGCAGAAAAAATGCTGGAAATCCAGCTCCTTCACGATAAGGGACAACTACAAGTTTTGGGTGAGCATGCTATCGAAATGATTGAAAAGGAATTTGATTGGAAAATAATCAATCAACGAATAGTTGAAGTTTATGAAAGCCGGTTAAAAGTCTCACACAAATTGGTTTGATGAGTTCGTGCAAAAAAGTATCTATTGATTAATCCGAAAACTGAAAATGCCAGAAATTCAAGGACATATTTATAAAAACAAAAAGGCTTATTTCCTCCTTGTTTTTTTAACAATTCTAATGGCTATTAGAATTAGTAGTTATTTTTCATATGTGCCTGATTCTGTATTTCTTACGAGGACCATCAAAATTGGTTTAAGACTATCTACTTCAATTTTATCGATACTTTTACTTTGGGTTTTTATTGGCGAAAAAAAAGAGTATAGGTTTAAATATGCCATGCTTTTGCCATTCCTTTTTTACATGGCTTATTTGATTTGGGGAATCATGTCAATTTACTGGACAACCAATGTATCCTTTACCGTTTTACAGCTTTCAATGACCATAGAGACCTTATTGTTTAGCTTCTTTTTTTTCAAATTGATAAGGCTTTATGATTTTTCTTTCAAAAGGCAATCAACTGCTTTTATAATAGTGGTGAATCGATCAATTTTTATCGTTGCAATTATTTTTTTACTGGGAGCTCAGTTAAATCCTGACTTTTTTTACAGGACAACTCATGGTGGAAATGTATTTCGACTGGGCGGATTGATTATCAATCCTAACGAGCTTGGTCTTTTGGCGATCATAGGAGTATCACTGAGCTATGTGGAACTTTACTTTCGTAAAAACAAGCTGTACAACATTGTTGCTTTAGCGGCATTCTTAGCAGTGATGCTGATGACTCAATCTCGCTCTTCTCTATTTGCTTTTTTGATAATAACGGGAATATACTTGTTTATTTCAAAAAATTATTATTTAAAAATTGTAGCTGTATGTGTGGCGATTTTTACCCTTCCGGTGGTTTTCAACAAGATCGTTTTCAAACAAGGAAATATTGAAGAAGTGACCAGTATGACTGGTAGAACACAGTTTTGGAGTGACCTGATTATGGAGGCATTTCCTTTAAGTCCAATTCGTGGATTTGGATTTATGAGCATTAGCACCAACACTTTTTACAACAAGTACATCAGTACTCATTCTTATGCAGCCTCAATGGCACACAATACCTTTGTCGAGGTTTTGATCAATCTGGGGTTGGTAGGAGTCTTTATTTGCTTTTTACAAATACTGCTGACCTGTTTTGCAATTGTGATTTCAAAAGAAAAAGTCTTGCAAATGATGGCATTCTTTATGTTGGTTCCATTGTTGATTAACTCAATTACAGAGTTTGGCATATTCGGCCATACCAATTATGCGATCATGTTTTATCAATTTGTTTTCTTGTTTTTTACCATTACTGTAGTGAATCAAAATAATACAAAGGAAATCAGTCAACAGCAATTTATCAGATGACTTACAGGCACAAATTCATCAAATATTTTTTTTCTCAAATAAATGATTTTCAATATGTTTTGTTGAAACACATTGATCAGTCCGTCATGGATATTGATGATAGCTGTGATCTTGATCTATTGATTTTAAAGGAGGACTTGGAAGCATTTTTATCGTTAATTAATACTTTTGAAGGGGTAAAAAAGATACATTCAAAGGACCTGTGGACGATGCATCAGATGTTTGTTTTTTTTAGAGATAATAGCTATTTGCAACTGGATTTTTTGTTTGGCTTTTATCGGAAAGAGATTGTTTATTTAAATAAAGAAAATGTATTCAGCCTTTCCAAAATTAACCATGAAGGAGTCAGGGTATGCGATGATTATCATTTGCTGGAACATCTGTTGGTATTCAATTTTTTAAACTTTTCGGGTATCCCTGAAAAATATATTGTCTTTTTTGAAAAGCTTGCTCCAATTGAAAAAGAATCGATTTTAGCCTTTATCAATTCAAAGTATCAATTGAACTTAGGTGGTTTTATTGAATTAAAAAATTATACTCCTCAAATCAGAATTTTACTATCAAATTGCCTATTAAAAAGAACTGAAAACCAAGGTTTTTCAAAACTAATAAATGCCATAAATTACTATTTTGACGCCATTAAAGGGGTGCAATCAAGCAGAGGATTTATGATGACCTTCAGCGGAGTAGATGGTTCTGGCAAGAGTACGATTATCCAAAATGTAAAAGGAATCCTGGAGAGTAAATATCGAAGAAACGTTGTGGTTTTGAGGCATCGACCATCGATATTTCCGATCCTTAGTGCATATCGTTATGGAAAAGCAAAAGCTGAACAAAGATCGGATAATTCAATGCCGCGGCAAGGGAAAAACAAAAGCTCTTTGAGTTCCTTGATCCGCTTTTCATATTATTATCTGGATTATCTCCTGGGACAGTTTTATGTGAAAACAAAATATATTTGGAGAGGCTATGTGGTGATTTATGATCGTTATTATTTTGATTTTATAGTGGATGGTAAAAGGTCAAATATCCAGTTGTCAAAGGCTATCCCTCAATTTTTGTATCGATTTGTAGCTCATCCTGCACTCAATTTATTTCTTTATGCCAAACCTGAGATCATTTTGAAAAGAAAGCAGGAACTTAATCCGGAGTCAATAAAAGAACTTACTTTAAATTACAAAACGCTCTTTAAAAAATTAGCGAATAAAAGTGCATCAAGCCAATACTTGCCCATTGAAAACATAAACCAAAATAGAACAATTAAAAAAATTTTTGAGCAATATGAGGCAATGATATGATCAAAAAACTAATAACGAAATTAATTAGAAAGAAAAACCCAGATTTTGCTTTTGATGAAAAATTGGACAATAGACTTTTGGTTCATTTTAGTATTCAAAAACTGTTTTCAATAATGCGTTCCTGGCGACTTATTCTCTCCGGAAAGTTCATCTACAGTTTATTTTTAGGAAAAGGAGTGCGATTTTTTAATTTAAAAAATATCAAATTCGGAAAATGGGTCCGATTAGAAGATCATGTTTTTTTGAGCGCTCTTGGGAATGCCCCAATTGAAATTGGAAATAAAGTCAGGATAGGGGCATTCAGTCGATTGATTATTTCAACTTCATTCAACAACATTGGCAAGTATATCAAAATTGGCAATAATGTCGGTATTGGTGAATTCGCTTATTTGGGTGGAGCAGGCGGACTTGAAATAGGTGATGATTGCATCATCGGCCAATATTTTAGTTGTCATCCTGAAAATCACCAGTTCTGCGATCCTGAAAAATTGATAAGGCTGCAAGGAGTGACCAGAAAGGGTATAAAAATTGGAAATAATTGTTGGATTGGAGCTAAAGTAACAATCCTAGACGGAGTTTCGATAGGAACCAATTGTGTAATCGCGGCAGGGGCAGTAGTGACGAAAAGCGTGCCTGAAGGCAGTTTGATCGGAGGAGTTCCAGCCAGGATTTTAAAAACAATCAATAAAAAGGAGGAAATTCTTTCAGCAATAAAAGCAGTTTAATGAAAACAATACTCGTCACGGCTTATGCAGTAAATCCTTTCAAAGGCTCGGAAGATGGAATGGGGTGGAACTTGATTTTGCAAATAGCAAGATTTCAAAAGGTCATAGCAATCACCCGTGAAAATAATAGAGAACCGATTGAGAAATATTTAGCCAATCATCCAGTTGAAATTGCTGAAAATATCCATTTCGAGTATTTTGATTTGCCTTATTATTTACGGTTTTGGAAGAAAAAAAGCAGGGGAGCATTGTTGTATTTTTACCTGTGGCAAATCGGAGTGGCATTTTGGGTGAAAAGTAAAAAATGGACATTTGATATCACCCATAATCTAAATTTTCACAATGACTGGACACCTTCCTTTCTTTGGATATTGAATAAACCTTTGGTTTGGGGTCCAATAGGTCATCATCCGATGGTTCCATTCGAGTTTTTAATAAAATGTGGCTGGAAAGCTGTTTTTAAAAATCGATTAACTTGGATTATGAAACAGCTTTTCTGGAATTTTGACCCTTTTCTTTTCATTACAAAAAAAAGAGCACGATTCATTTTTTCCATGAATTCAAGTGTGAAAAAACACCTAAAGTTCCAACCTAAAAAACTAATAAAATTGCCATCAGTTGGAAGTGAAAAAGTAACTGTTCCATATTGTTTTAAAAAGGACAAATCATTTACCGTTCTATCGATTGGACGATTTGTACCATTGAAAGGATTTGATGTAACAATTAGTTCATTTGCAGCATTTTATAGGAAATTGCCTCCTGAGGACCAACCATTTGCTCAGTTAATCCTTGTTGGAAAAGGACCTCTGGAAACATATCTCAAAACTCTCGCAAAAATCGAAAATATTGAGCATGCCATCACTTATGTTCCCTGGATCGAAAGAGAACAATTGTCTGCCATTTACAGAAAATCGAAAGCCTTTCTATTTCCTTCTCATGAAGGTGCTGGAATGGTAGTTTCTGAAGCTTTTTCTCATGGATTGCCAGTGTTGTGTTTGGATAATTTTGGTCCAGGAGAATTTGTCGATGAAAGTTGTGGGATTAAGGTTCCTTACCAAAAATATGAAAATGCAATCACTGAATTTTCTGAAAGTCTAATGCTCCTTTTTTATGATCGAATATTACTGGAAGATATGTCAAATGGAGCTTTAGCAAAACATTCAAGTACATTCGATTGGGATGTGAAAGGTAAGGTTTTTAAACAGGTTTATGATGAATTGGTGGAAGACGTAAAAGATCGTAAAACCTCCACTCAGTCATCTTTGATTGAGGCATAATCCACTGAGATGATATCTTCGAAAAAACGAAAAATAGTATTTGTACATCTGCTGAATGATTACAGCGGAAGTCCGCTGATACTTTCAAATGTTATAAAAGGATTGCAGCATAAAGGTCATCAATGTGAGCTCATAACCAGTGCCGATACATCGGGATTTTTAGCAGAAATAGAGGGATTGAAATATCACTTTTTTAGATATCGTTGGTATGCCAACAAATATTTTAGACTAGCTCTTTTTTTATGGAGTCAGCTGATTCTATTTTTTAAAATTATAAAATTTAGTGATGAAGACGTGATTATTTACATCAATACTATTTTGCCATTCGGGGCAGCAATAGCAGGATGTTTAACCCAAAAAAAGGTTATTTACCACGTTCATGAAGTTTCGATTAAGCCGCTTTTTTTAAAGCAATTTTTAAAGTGGATCGCAAAATTATGCGCCAACCAGATCATTTATGTTTCCAGCTATTTGAACAAAAAAGAAGGAATTTCAAAAGTAAAAGGTAATACAGTGCATAATGCGCTTTCACAGACTTTTGCAACAAATGCAGACAAATTTCTTAGCAGTGCTCAAATTTCAAACCCATTTACTGTTGTGATGCTTTGCTCCTTGAAGGATTATAAGGGAGTCAAAGAGTTTTTGAAAATTGCAAAATGCCTGAAAAGGATTCACTTTGAGTTGGTGATTAATGCTTCTTCGGCTTCAATCGAAACATACTTTTCTGGTATTCGAAAACCTCCCAATCTTCACATTTTTTCAAATCAAACAAATGTGCATCCATTTTATCAAAAAGCACATGTAGTCCTTAATCTTTCGCATCCAGAACAATGGATCGAAACCTTTGGAATGACTTTGCTGGAAGGGATGTATTACGGCCTGCCTTGTATCGCACCGCCAATTGGAGGACCCGCAGAAATCATCGAAAACGGGAAAGACGGGTATTTAATTGATCAAAGAAATATTGATGAAATAGTATCCTGTATTCGAAATCTTCAGTCAGACAATACGCTTTATCGCGCCCTTTCTAAAAACGCTAAAATGAAAGCAAGACAGTTCAGTTACACCAAAATGATTGAACAAATTCAAGAGTTGATATAATCAATTCTGCTGCCA
This sequence comes from Saprospiraceae bacterium, assembly GCA_028277915.1. GTDB lineage: Bacteria > Bacteroidota > Bacteroidia > Chitinophagales > Saprospiraceae > JAHDHW01. The sequence goes on along the minus strand of JANQFJ010000040.1, from coordinate 246 downwards.
TAGCTTACCCGAAAGTTAAGCTAAACCAATTTTTTATCATGAAGAATATTAAGTTTCTGCTAAAGATTAGGTATTAATCATTAATACTACTATTCCTTGGCATTATAAATGCATTAAAACAAATATCCTTGCCTATTATTTCCACAATTTAAAAGCCCCCCCTTGCCATTTTTGGCAATGATTGAAGAAATTCAATACAAAGAATCATTGGTATATACAAACGAGAGATAACCGCTTATGAAGCAA
>JANQFJ010000026.1 GCA_028277915.1 Saprospiraceae bacterium | reverse complement strand
CATTGCTGCTAAAAAAAATACACCCATGCCCATTTGAATAAATCCACCATAAAAACCTAATGCTAAGAACACGGGAATGGTTATCCAAAAGTTTACTTTTTTGGAAGTATCTGTTTTGATCAGCCATCTGCCTGGTTTTACCAAAATAACCACCAGCATAAAGACCATCAAAAAACGAAAAACACTCTTGAATTGTTCGCTGCTGACTATAGTTGCAACTATTACTCCGGCGATGGCACCGATTATTGTTGGAATGATGTAAGTTGAACCTCGGCTCAGATTTAGTTTGCCATTTTTATGAAAAGTCCATGTTCCCATGAAACTTTGGGCCAGAATACCAACGCGGTTAGTGCCGTTGGCGAGATTGCCGGGCAATTGGAGCAGTTCTGTCAAGATGGTCAGTGTTATTGCTGAACCATTTCCTGCCAAGGTATTAAGAATTCCGGCAACTAATCCACCTGTGACAGCGATGACGTAGTGGTAAAGTTCTAAATCCATGGGAGTCAAGAGGTTAGGGTGTTAAGGGTTAAGCGGTTATTGGTTATCATGTTTGAATAGAAGCACAAACTATAATCTAAGAACCAAAAACTAATCATCATTAATCTCTTGACACAATTCAATCAAAATGCCATTGGTAGATTTGGGATGGAGAAAGCAGACCAGTTTGTTGTCAGCACCTTGTTTTGGTTTTTCGTTTATAAGTCGGAAACCTTCGTCTTCAAGTCTTTTCATTTCTGCGTGAATGTCTTTTACATCGAAAGCAATATGGTGAATACCTTCTCCCCGTTTTTCGATAAATTTTGCAATAGGGCTTTCAGGATCGGTAGCTTCGAGCAATTCGATTTTTGATTGTCCCATTTTGTAAAAGGAAGTGTTTACATTTTCAGAAGCGACCTCTTCGATTTTATAATGAGGTTTCCCAAAGAGTTTTTCAAAAACCAGGTTACTGTTTTTAATGCTTTTAACAGCGATGCCAATGTGTTCTATTTTTCGCATGTTTAAAATTTGAATGAGTTGCAAATTTAAGAGGAAGTATGCATTTCAATACTAAGAACTGTTTAAAAAATAAATTCGACATTATTGATTTAGAAGAATGCTGAACGGCCAAAGGGTAGAGAAGATGAACCTAAATCAATAATTCAAGAGAGGATTTTATTTTTTAAACAATACCAAAATAGACTAAATGTTAAAGAAAGATTAAAAAAATAAAGGGTATTAAACCCAGCCATTCTCTTTGAGTCGAATTCGACAAACAACTAATTGAAAAGCGATTTTGAAATTTTAATCAATTATTATGAAAACCAAGTTATTTATTTTAGGCATGTTCGTGTTTGGTTTTGCCACAATGAGTTTTGCTCAAACAGAAACAGGAAAGACGTGCAAGCCCCTAAAACAAAAAAAGATTGAAGAGGGAATTAAATCCGGAGAACTGACAAAAAATGAGGTCGCGCACTTAAGAAAAGAGCAAGCGAGTGTTGCATTTACAAAGAGAAAGGCGAAATCTGACGGAGTTGTTACCCGAAAAGAACGACAAAGGATACAAGCTAAACGCGCAAACTTCCACAAAGAAATTTATTTGAAAAAGAAAAATGACGTAACAAGGTAGTATAGGGTAATCCCGAGTATGTAGAAAGAGCCTTTCAGTAATGAGAGGCTCTTTTTTAGTTTCCAGAAGGGGTTTTTATTGCTTTCAGCATTGCTTGAATAGCCATAATCGAATCATTGAGCTCTTTTTGAATAGCCAGAGATTCCTTCGCAGAGATTTTTGTAGGATCACTTTTCGGTGATTTCGCAAGATTTTCTTTCAGTTGATGCAAACTTGATCCCAATAAATCAACCTCTTGTGTGAACTTAATTTCTGCATCTGTCAACGCACGGCCCTGGATATTGATGTTGTTTTTTAGTTGTTCCAGTTCTTCGAATTTTATTGAAATTTCTTTTTCAATTTTCAATGATTGTTCGTGCAGTTCAGTTGCTTCCTGTAACATTTTTTCGTTGCCTGAGGAGCAGCTAACTAATAAAAAAGTGATTAAGATCAGATTAAAATATTTCATGTTTTAAAGACTTTTAGTCCTTCCACCATCTACTGGAAGATTGATCCCATTGATGTAAGCAGCGGCTGGCGAAGCTAAAAAAGCGACAGCAGCGGCTATTTCCCTGGGTGTTGCAAAACGCCTCAAAGGCACAGCACTTTTCATTGCAAGCGCCACTGTATCAATGGATTGATTTGTTTTATTAGCTTTGTTTTCGACGATTTGTTGTAATCGTTCCGTTTTAGTAGCTCCAGGCAAAACATTGTTCACGGTAATGCCGAACTGACCTAATTCGTTAGCCATAGTTTTTGCCCAATTAGCAACAGCACCGCGGATAGTATTGGAGACTCCTAAGCCATTCAGTGGTTGTTTTACAGAGGTAGAAATGATATTGATGATTCGCCCATAGCCACTTTCTTTCATCCCATTAAGAACGGCTTGTGTCAAAATATGATTACAAATCAAGTGATTGTGAAATGCCTGGATGAAAGCTTTTGACTCTGCATCAACAATTGGTCCGCCAGGAGGCCCACCCGTATTGTTTACGAGGATATGAATTGGTTTTGACAGTACGAGCTGATTAATTTTTTGAGTTAAATCTTCACTGTCCGAAAAATCAGCTACTAAAAAATCATGATTTTGTCCCTTGCTTTGATCTAGTTCGTCAATATTCTTTGACATAATTTCCGAACTTCTTGATACAAGGGTCACAGAAGCGCCGAGTACGGCTAATTCGATGGCTGCAGCTTTACCGATCCCTTTACTGCTACCACAGACCAATGCATTTTTGCCACTCAAATTTAGATTCATAAAACTTCGTAATTTTCAGTCTTCAAATTAATGCTTAAATTTAACAATTATTTCAAGATTATTTTGATTTCCGGATAATTAGGACGTCTTTTTGATTGCATGGAATAGTTTAATAATTTGACTCGTTTTAGAGTACTTTTTTAAAAAAAATATTATGGCAGTAGCAAAACCCTTCAACCTGAAAAAATGGATTGATGATAATCGTCAATATCTTAAACCACCAGTTGGAAATAAGCAGGTTTATTTTGAAAATGACGACTATATCGTCATGGTGGTTGGTGGCCCGAATGGTCGAAAAGATTATCATTTTGAAGATGGAGAAGAATTGTTTTATCAATTGGAAGGAGATATCACAGTTAAAATAATCAACGAAGATGGAACACCCGAAGATATCCATATCAAAGAAGGTGATATGTTTTTGTTGCCCCCAAGAATTCCACATTCACCTCAGCGGCCAGCAAATACCATTGGACTGGTAGTCGAAAGATATCGAAAAGAAGGAGAAGTGGATAAGCTGATGTGGTTTTGTGAAAGCTGTAATAACAAACTCCATGAAGCTACTTTTGAAATGACGGACATCGTCAACCAACTCCCTCCTGTGATGAATCATTTTATGAATTCCGAAGAATTGCGCACCTGTGACGAGTGTGGTGCAGTGATGGAAAAAGCTTAGTTTTTTTAAGCTTAAAGAAATAAGTCAGCATTCGAAAATGGGAAAAGGAAAAATTTATTTTGCTTCAGATTTCCATCTGGGGATTGATGCCAGACTTACGAGTGCTGAGCGTGAACGGCAGGTCGTACGATGGCTGGATTTGATAAAAAAAGATGCTACTGAGATCTATCTTGTAGGGGACATTTTTGATTTTTGGTTTGAATATGCCACAGTTGTCCCAAAAGGTTATGTGCGGTTGTTGGGAAAATTGGCGGAGTTGAGAGATAGCGGTATTCTAATTTATTTTTTTATTGGCAACCACGATATGTGGATGTTTCGGTATTTTGAAGAGGAGTTGGGTATCCCGATCTACCGTAAACCAATTGTCAGAAAATTGTTTGGAAAGGCATTTTTTATAGGGCATGGCGATGGTCTTGGGCCAGGAGATCATGGCTATAAATTTTTGAAAAAGGTATTTGCGAATCCCGTTTGCCAATGGCTCTTTGCAAGGCTGCATCCGAATTTTGGTATCGGATTGGCTACCTTTTGGTCTCGAAAAAGTCGCGAACATAACAGGATTGAAACGGAATTTTACGGTGAAGAAAAAGAACGACTCTTAGCTTACGCAAATAGAAAACTGGATCAGCAATACGCAGATTATTACATTTTTGGTCACCGTCATCTACCGATTGATTATACGCTAAAGAATGGAAAAAGCCGTTATATAAACCTGGGGGAATGGATGAATTACAACTCTTACGCCGTTTTTGATGGAGAGGATGTTGAAATCAAATTTTTTGAAAATGAAGAAGCTATTTGTTTTAAATTTTAGCTTGAAATATTGCTTTCTCGGTTGTTTGCTTGTTTTCAGTAATTCCTGTTCGACTCAAGCCAACATTGTCACTGATTCCAGTTATGTGTTGTCTCAAGAAATTCCGATCAAGGCAAAAACATTCACAACAGATAAATTAAGCCAGGTTTATGTGGTGACTGAGCAGAATGAGGTGATAAAATACAATTCTGACGGAAAGGAATTGTTTCGTTTCAACAACAATACACTTGGTAATTTACAACATGTCGATGTCACTGATCCCTTTAATATTTTATTGTACTATCCTGATTTCCTAACCGTGTTGACGCTTGACAGAACCTTGAACAAAACCGGTGAATATGACCTGACTAATTTAAACTTAATAGAAGTGAAAGCAATCGGGATGTCCAATGACAACAATGTCTGGTTGTATGATGAAGTAACTTTTAAATTAAGAAAGGTAGACCGAAAAGGGCAAATATTGTTGGAAAGTGATGTTTTGAACATGCTCTTAGGTTATACTCCAGCACCAAACTTTATCCTCGAGCGTGAGAACTTGGTGTATATCAACAATCCGCAAACAGGTATTTTGGTTTTCGATATTTATGGGAAATATATAAAAACCCTTGATTTCAAAGGACTTAACGACTTCCAGGTTTTCAATAAGCAATTGATTTTCAAAAAGAATGGAAAACTAATGTCTTTTCATTTACAACCCCTGATTTTGCAGCCTATCGAGATTCCCTTGGGAATAAGCAGAGAGGATAAGATCCGCATTCAAAAAAACAAACTCTTTGTGAAAAAAGAAGATAAAGTACTGATTTATGATTTTTAAAAAAGGCGGATGAGATCTGATTCAACCACCTTTTATCAGGATTTTATTTTTATTAAATTGTCATAATGTCTTTCTCCTTAGCAGCTACTCTTTCGTCCACTCTTTTCCCGTAATCGTTGATGATGTCTTGAATTTCTACTTCTTTGTCTTTTCCAAGATCTTCTGATAAACCATCTTTGACAGCTTTTTTTACAAAATCCATTACTTTATGACGTGCATTACGAAGGCTAATTTTTCCATCTTCACCCAAGGCCTTTGCTCTTTTTACCATTTCTTTACGCCGATCCTCGGTGAGAGGAGGAATACTGATGCGGATCATTTCTCCATCGTTCATTGGAGTCAAACCAAGGTTGGCTGCAAAGATGGCTTGTTCAATAACTGACAGCATGGATTTTTCCCATGGTTGAATAGTCAAAGTTTTTGCATCGGATGCCCCCACATTTGCAACTTGGTTGAGTGGTGTTGGATTGCCGTAATAATCAACAAGAATTCCACTGAGCATAGAAGGAGAAGGTTTCCCGGT
>JANQFJ010000112.1 GCA_028277915.1 Saprospiraceae bacterium | reverse complement strand
CAACCTGGACTTATTTAATTGTCGCATTTACATTCGCATTATATATTTTAATCGCAATTTGGTCAAGGGCTAGTTCGACTAAAGACTTTTATGTGGCGGGCGGAGGAGTCTCTCCACTTGCAAACGGGATGGCAACGGCTGCTGATTGGATGAGTGCTGCGTCTTTCATTTCAATGGCTGGTTTAATATCGTTTATGGGATACGATGGGGGCGTGTTTTTGATGGGATGGACAGGTGGATATGTACTTTTGGCACTGCTCATCGCACCATATCTCCGGAAGTTTGGAAAATTTACTGTTCCTGATTTTATCGGAGATCGCTATTATTCAAACTCAGCAAGAACAGTGGCGGTTATCTGTGCAATTATCGTTTCGTTGACTTATGTAGCTGGTCAAATGAGAGGAGTTGGGCTAGTATTTTCGCGATTTTTGGAAGTACACATTAATACTGGTGTTTTTATTGGAATGGGAGTAGTTTTCATTTATGCCGTTTTAGGAGGAATGAAAGGGATCACTTACACGCAGGTTGCTCAATACTGTGTGTTGATATTTGCTTACATGGTTCCCGCGATTTTTATTTCCATTACAATGACAGGAAATGTCATTCCACAATTAGGTTTTGGAGGGACCGTCAATGATGGATCGGAAATCTACCTTTTGGACAAACTGGATCAACTCCACGTTGATTTGGGATTCAATGAATACACTTCGGGCAGTAAAAGCATGATTGATGTTTTTGCTATAACTTTTGCACTGATGGTTGGAACGGCAGGTCTGCCTCACGTGATCGTTCGTTTTTTTACGGTTCCAAAAGTGAGAGACGCGAGAAAATCTGCGGGATATGCTCTGATATTTATAGCAATTTTATACACTACTGCTCCGGCGATTGCCGTCTTCGCACGAACCAATTTGATTTCAACAGTAAGTGAAAAAGAATATTCCACAATGCCGGTGTGGTTTAAAAAATGGGAAAGCACCGGCTTGATCACTTTTGATGATAAAAATAGCGATGGAAAAATCCAATATGTTGGCAATAAAAAAAACAACGAACTTACAATAGACAGGGACATCATGGTGCTGGCAAATCCTGAAATCGCAAGACTCCCAAACTGGGTGATTGCCCTTGTGGCTGCAGGTGGATTAGCAGCAGCACTTTCCACAGCAGCAGGGCTGCTTTTGGTAATTTCCACAGCTATTTCTCACGATCTAATTAAAAAACAAATCAAGCCTGATATTACCGACAAAGAAGAGTTGATTTGGGCGAGAGTTGGGGCTTTGGTCGCAGTTATAGTTGCTGGTTGGTTCGGTGTCCATCCGCCGGGATTTGTAGCGGCAACGGTCGCTTTGGCCTTCGGGCTTGCAGCAGCTTCGTTTTTTCCAGCCATTGTTTTAGGTATTTTTGATAAAAAAATGAATCGTGAAGGTGCTGTTACCGGAATGGTGGTTGGAATTTCCCTCATGCTCTATTATATGCTGAAGTACAAGCTGGGCGCATTTGACGACGAAATACCACCTTCGAGCGAGTGGTGGTTTAATTTTGGAAGCGGAGGTGTTTCTCCTGAAGGATTTGGCACTTTCGCCATGCTGATCAATTTTGTGGTTTCCATAACCGTCTCTCGTCTTTCTGGGAAACCACCAGTTGAAGTACAGCAACTGGTTGAGGATATCCGAATTCCGAAAGGGGCTGGAGACGCGCATATGCATTAACTTAACTATATTTGCCTCCAAATAATTAAAAGGTAAAATGAAAAAATTAAACTTTAAAATTGAACTTACTTTAACTGCAATTTGTATTTTTCTTCTACTCTGTAGTAATTCAATTGCTCAGGGTTGGGAATCAATTACCACACCCGTCCAGACCAATCTCATACTTTATGACATTAGTTTTCCAAATGGACAAAACGATGTTGGATATGTCGGTGGTTCAAACGTCACCTGGAATGGAAAAGGAACCATTTTAAAAACGACTAACCAGGGCAGTAGTTGGGACATTGTTTTTAATAGTGATATCAGTGGAACCGGTTTGACCTCAATTTTCTTTTTAAGCCCTGACCATGGATTTGCCGGTACGATGGATGGAAGTATCATGACCACCACTGATGGAGGCATGAATTGGAATTTGAGTGATATTGACCCAAATGTCAACACTGGCGAGGTTGGGGATCTTGAATTTTATGATGCAACCAATGGCGTTACAACTACGCTTTGGGGTGGAATTTATATTACAACAGACGGTGGAGCAAACTGGTCGCCTGCTATTTCTGATAATACCGGGGCAAAAGATATCACTTACGCCGATGCCAATAATCTGTTTGCAGTCAGCTATACAAATAAGATTTACAAGTCATCAGACAAAGGCCTTAACTGGTCTGAAAACTATTCTGCAACAGATCCTTTTCTTGAAAATCATGGAATCCACTTTTCTGACGCAAACAATGGTTTAGTAGTCGGTTCTGTAGGTAATGTTTTTGTTACAACCGACGGAGGAGGTTCCTGGAATCACTACGTAGCTGTTGGTTCGATTAGCACGTTAAGAGGTGCCTGGGTTATTGATGCAGATAACATGTACGCTACTGGTTCACCTGGTCAAGCAATAAAATCTGTGGATGGAGGTGTAAACTGGACTTTGGACAGTGCAATTGATCCTAATCCAGCATATTATAAAATAAAATTTACCGAAAACGGAACCGGCTTTGTTTGCGGGTCAGGGAGCAATGGTGGGACGATCCTCAGAAAGCTACCACTTAGTATTGTTAATGTTGCAACTTCTGATGTGAGTTGTAATGGAGGCAATGATGGTTCTATTTCGATTGAGGTCAGTGGTGGCTTCACTCCTTACACTTACCTTTGGTCAAATAACGAAATGACTCAAAATATTTCTGGACTATCCGCCGGAAATTATACTTGTACCATTACCGATTCAACTGGAACAATGGTGATTTCAGATGTCATTGCGATTACTGAGCCTGCAGCAATTGAATTGATGACCTCTGTCACCGACGAATCTGAGTTTGGTGCCAATGACGGAGCAATCGATTTGACGGTCAACGGAGGTACTCCGGGTTATACCTACCTCTGGAATAATGGAGCAACCACACAAAATATCGCGAATCTGGCTCCTGGAGATTATTGCGTTACCATAACGGATGCTAATGGCTGTACTTTGACGAATTGTGAAACCGTAATGGAAGGGGCGCTCTCCAGTCAGTCAATTGAAGAAATGATCACATTTACTGTTTCGCCAAATCCAGTTACAGGCGATAATATTTGGATCGAATTACAATTTTCTTCAAAAAAGGAAATTCAGCTGAACATTTTTAATGCCCTTGGAAAAGAGGTTTATTCTTTAAAAAAGGAAAATGTAGATCTGCTAAAAAATCAGATAGATTTCTCAGCGTATTCACCAGGAATTTATTTTATAAAAGTCACTTCATTAAAAGACAATCAGATCGCAACTCAAAAAATTGTAAAGAGATAATAATCATCTTATTGAATGATAATCGATGACAATAATCATATTGGAAATTAATATAATTTGATTATTTTTCGCCATTATTAAAAAATCAATTTTTTAGCAAAAAAATAAAATGAGACATGACCCATCAGATCAAAAATATTGAAGAATACCACGAAATCTATAAAAAAAGCGTTGATAACCCTGAAGCTTTTTGGGCCGAACAAGCAGCAACTTTTAAATGGCGAAAAAAATGGGACAAAGTATTTGACTGGAATTTTAAAGAGCCAAATGTAAAATGGTTTCTAGGTGGAAAATTAAACATTACTGAGAATTGTCTTGACCGTCATCTGGAAACAAGAGGAGATAAAATAGCCTTGCTTTGGGAACCTAATGAGCCAGGTGATGAAAGCGTTTCTTATACATATCGCCAGCTTCATGAGGAAGTTTGCCGATTCGCTAACGTACTGAAAAACAACGGAATACAAAAAGGTGATCGTGTTTGTTTTTATATGCCAATGATCCCTCAACTCGCCATTGCTGTGCTGGCTTGTGCTAGGATTGGGGCAATTCATTCTGTTGTTTTTGCCGGTTTTTCTGCAACAGCTTTGGCTGATCGAATCAAAGATGCCAATTGCAAAATGGTCATTTGTTCGGATGGAAACTTCAGGGGAGCTAAAAAAATCGATATCAAAGGATTGGTGGACACCGCTTTGGAACAAAACTGCGATTCTATTGAAACGGTAATCATGTATCGACGTACAGGTGCTGATGTCAATTTTGTCGAAGGTAGAGATAAGGATTGGAATGAAGAAATTGCGAAAGTTGATTCACATTGTGACACTGTGGAGATGGATTCGGAGGATTTGCTATTCATTCTTTACACATCTGGATCTACCGGAAAACCTAAAGGTGTTGTCCATACCTGTGGCGGATATATGGTTTATACAGAGTACTCTTTCAAAAATGTATTTCAATATCAGGAAGATGACATCTATTGGTGCTCAGCTGATATTGGTTGGATCACAGGACATTCATACATAATTTATGGGCCATTGTTGGCAGGAGCTACGACGATGATGTTTGAAGGCGTTCCGACTTATCCTGATGCCGGACGTTTTTGGGAAGTTTGTGATAAACACAAAGTCAATATTTTTTATACCGCACCAACTGCTATAAGAGCTTTGATGGCTTATGGTACCGAATATGTCAACCCTTATAAACTGGATTCATTAAAAACATTAGGAACCGTTGGTGAGCCGATCAATGAAGAAGCTTGGGAGTGGTATTACAAAGAAGTGGGACGTGAAAAATGTTGGATCGTTGATACCTGGTGGCAAACAGAGACTGGTGGAATCATGATCTCCGGATTGGCGCATATCACAAAGATGAAGCCAACCTATGCCTCTCTCCCATTACCTGGAGTCCAATTGGCCCTTGTAGATACCGATGGCAATGAATTAGTCGGAAATGATGTTGAAGGATTGTTATGCATTAAGTTTCCCTGGCCATCCACTATTCGCACCACATATGGTGACCACGAAAGATGCAGGCAGGTTTATTTTTCTTCTTTTGAAGACATGTATTTCACCGGAGATGGTTGCCGTCGCGACGAAGACGGGTTTTACAGGATCATTGGCCGGGTCGATGATGTGATCAATGTTTCTGGTCACCGAATGGGAACCGCTGAAGTTGAAAACGCAATCAATGAACACGATAACGTTATCGAATCAGCTGTAGTGGGTTATCCTCACGAAATCAAAGGACAGGGCATTTATGCTTATGTAATTATAAATGATGCGGTAACGGATGAAGATACTTTTAAAAAAGAAGTATTACAGGTGGTGACCAAAGAAATTGGTCCTATTGCCAAGCCTGATCAAATACAGATCGTTCCTGGGTTGCCAAAAACGCGCTCCGGAAAAATCATGAGGCGGATTCTCAGAAAAGTTGCTTCAGGAGACACTTCCAATCTTGGAGACGTATCAACATTGTTGAATCCCGAAGTAGTTGAAGTGATCAAAGAAGGTGCTTTGGTTTAGTGAATAAATAATCCGTAATAAATTTGGGATAATTCCAAATGGTTTTCTGCTGATAATTTGCAGCATGGGCATTTTTGTTGTGCCTTGTGATTGCTTTCAGGCACTTCAAATTCATAGGTTAACAGCCTGACATCATATTGCGAAGCCGAGTAAGGCAGTGATGCGATTTGATCCGGCAATTCCGTGACTCCCTGACTATGCCATTTGGTGGCCTCGCTTTTACTGGCTTGTCCTTCGAACTTGTAGTTATCTGCTGACACGATAAATACAAATACACGCAAATAACACTTTTTGGGAAAGATCAGGGAGCTGAAATAATCGATCGACCAACTGAATTCTTCCTGCTTGGGATAATGTACCCAGCGTGTTTCATCATCTTCAATTATGGTCCCATCAGCATTGTATTGCTCCATTTGAGTTACAATAACATATCCGTTTGGAAAAGATAAAAATCTATGTGGATATCCTCTTCCGCTGAGCGCAAAACTAATCTTACGTGCAACATCTCCTAAATACATGCTATTTGAGAAAAAATGATCATACAATTTGAGCTCAGAGTTGCAATCTGGTGGCGGATATGGGAATTTTGATTTTAAAAAATTGATCATGGAAGGGTCATCTCCATATTCAAATGGATTTAATACTTTCGGAGAGTGGTCATCATTATTTTCTACATTTCCGTTACTGTAATCCGGAGGTTCTTTCATTTTTTCAACCAGTTTCTTTTCATAGCATTTTTCGAAGCTCTCCCTGAATCCATATGTCCGAATTCTTACATATCTACGACGCATATAGAGGAAAGAATTTAATTCAATTTTTGCAATTAAGTTTTCATGCGCATTTATCACTTCTGAAGGATTACCAAACATGCCAACTAATTCACAAAGTGCAAAGCCAGCAAATTTATCAGCTTGCTCCTCTATTTCTAACCTTTCATTGAATTCTGGCACACTTTCGAAGTCATGATTGTTTAAATGATGCCCAATCGCGTGTGCTATTTTTATATAAACTATCCATTTCGCTATACCGTCTTTTTCAACATCTTTTAAAATGGCAGGATTGTAAAGAAGGAATCTTTGTTTTCCTTCGATCGTTGCCAAAACATCTTCACAGTCCGCTGCCTTAAGTGTAAAATTTCTATATAAATCAACACCTTTTAAAACTTTCTCAATGAGTTTCTCTGCTTCAGGAGAAGGTTCAGAAATATTGAAAGTCTTGTTTATTTTTTTGTGGTAAAAATTACAGGAATGCTCAACCAAAAGCTCATCTTGAGCATTAGCAATAAAACAGACCAAAACAGGTAAGAAAACAAAAATGAACTTTTTCATAGTAATGTTCCGCACAGCAAAAAAGTAATAGCGATTTGTGATAAAAAATAATTGCTCAATATCTGCCTGCTACAAACGATAATAATTATAAACCGTACCAACCGGAACTACATAAGTACCATTGGTTTCCGAAAATGTCAGGGCAACCGTATTTGCATCATAAAAATATAACTGGTATTTAGCATATATCCCACTTTGTGTTTCATATAAAATTAAATAACCATTTTCAACGCCCCAGGTACCTAAAGATTGACCTGAAAAAACGCCATTCATATAAGTATCCAACTGATATGCACCATTGGTATAAAGAGCAGATCTATTGACTATATAAGCACCATAAGCATTATAAAATGCATTTTGCCAGATTCCAACAGAATAATTCGCCAAAATTTGATCAGATACCTCCGTAAAATCGACATCATTTTCAGGTTGTACCGGAGTATAAGGCTGATCATTGCCTTTGGAAGGCTCAGACTTCGTTTTTGAAGGTGGTTCTGTTCGAATAGGCTTGTTTGTTTCAATAGGTTTTACGGTCGGAGTCGCTTCAGTGATCGACTCATGATGTTCCTGACTGTTTTTCCAACCATTGGCAATGGCTTCAGCACGAGCTCGGGCAGGTGGATGAGTATCACTTGCTCCTTTTAATTGCAAAAGATCAATCCCTGCTTTGGCTTCATCGAGCGTTGCTCCCAAAATAAAAAGAACGCCACCTGCAAATTTGTCTGCTTCCAATTCCATGATTTTCCGCTTTTTATTATCAGTCACTTCAAAATCATGATTGTTGAGATGGTGTCCTATTTCATGAGCCATTACACAATAGGCAGCCCATTTTGTCTTGGCATCCTTTTTAAAATCTTCCAAAAAACTGGTATTATAAAGAATATACCTTTGTTTTCCTTCAACGGTTGCCAATGCATTTTTACAATCCGCTGATTTTACAACAAAGTTTTTGGACAAACTGAACGCATTGACAATTTTACCTACGATTTGATCCGCTTCATTGGAAGCGTTAAAAATATAAAAATCCTGATCTGTTTCTTCTCCATCAAAACTGCAGGAATGTTTAATTGAGATAATATCCTGAGCCTCTGTGTTTTGAAATAAAAATGTTAAAACCACAAATGCTAAAAACAAACGTAAAACTCTCATAATCAATATTTTAATTTTTTGGCCAATTGGATTCAAAGTTCATCAATCAAATTCGCAAGTGCCATTGCAATTTGATTGTAAGTAATCTGAGCATCTTTGGTATCAATCACATTTAGTTCAGTATCCTTTTTCCATTGATTGTAACGACTCTGTAGCAAAATAAAATCCTTAAACATTTCCGAATCTTCGTCATCTTCTGATGTTTGCTTTTTTATTTGTTCAAACAATCCTTCAAAATCACCCTTTGCCAATAGATCAAAGGCTTCTTTCTGAAAAGAATTGTTACTACTTTGTGCTGATTGTGCCTTTTCTCTAAAATGATTTTTAATAATTTTCTCATTAGGTTGAAAGACCGCCTGTCTTCTGTAAAACAATAATAAAAAGACCAGTAAAAGAAGGAGTTGAAACGGTATGAGCCATTTGTATGATTGAATAAAATACGAATGAATACTTTGATCTCTTGTACCGGCTGACAATCCAAACTGAGTCAGCAAAAGGAGTAATAAATAGATCACTGAAAAAACCAAAATAATCCTAAACACAAACCGTTGGATCACTTTATTACCGTGTTTATTTTGAATAACGCCCAAAAATAGTAACACCAAAACTGGCAGGAGGTTTACCCCTACCCAGGTCCAAGCGGTTCCTTCGATTCCACTAAATTTACCTGCGAAGGTTTGGACTATTACCAACAATAGAACCGGCACAGAAAATCCTGTCCAAAGGAAAAGTAATTTTTTTCGAATATTTTTAAGCTGTACTAGAGACATAAAATTTTTGTGTACCGGTGATTAATTGTCGAGCTGTGTCTGAAGACCTGATAGTTTTAAATGATCCTTTGCCTGGTGTTGGCAGGGACAGCTTTGTTTGGGTTTGTGGTTGCTTTCGGGCACCTCAAATTCATATACCAAAAGACTCACCGAAAAATCATTAGAAAAAGGCATCCCTGCAATTCTTTTTGGAAGACGATTTACCCCCTGGCTCAACCAGGCAGCAGCCTCTTTTTTGCTCACTTTTGTTTTGGTAGAACTGTAACTTTGGCTGGTAATAATGAAAACAAACATTCTCAAATATCCTTTTTTCGGATAAATCAGCGACTTAATATATTTCCAGGAAAGGGAAAAGGATTCCTGCGGCGGGTAATCCACCCAGCGAAAACTTGATCCTTCCATTATGCTGCCATCTTTGTTATACTGCTCCATTTGCGTAATAATCGCAAACCCATCAGGAA
>JANQFJ010000003.1 GCA_028277915.1 Saprospiraceae bacterium | reverse complement strand
CTCCTTTTTGCGAAACGATATTGATAATAAATCCCGGCGATAATAATTAGCAGAAGTCCTGCAACGGCAAAAAGGAAGTTTCGAAAAATATGAGCGCTTTCAATTGCAGCTTCATTGATTTCATTATCTTTTTTCAATAATTCGATTTCAACTTCCTTTTTCTCCAAATCATATTGAAATTCAAGATTAGCCATTCTCTGATCACTCTCCTGGAGGTATATGGTATCTTGAATTTCGTTAAAAAGTTTTTGGTATTTATATGCTTTTTTAAAAGCATTTAATTTAGAGTAACCTTCTGCAAGACCCTGGTAGGCTATTTTTAATTCACCGTTGGAACCTATTTCTTTTGCATATTTTTCAGATTCCAGGAAGGTCTTAATGGCTGCAGATTGATCTTCTTTAAGTTTATAAGTCTTTGCCAACTTATTCAATGCCTGGGTCATCTCAAAACCCGAATCTTTCTCCTTTGCACTACTTATAGCATCATTGTGGTATTGAATAGCCTTGTCAAACAAGGCTTGTTCACCATATAATTGCCCAATAAAAGAAAGAACGTATGAAGAATTTCCGCCAGATTTTTCAAGTGCTTCCAAAGCTTTTTTATAATAAACCAATGCTCTGCCATAGTCTTTTTTATTGTGATATAGCTCTCCAAGATTGACTGCTACTGTGCCAATGGTTGGAAGGTCACCCAGTTCTTCGCTAATAGGAAAAGCTCTGAGATAATATTCTTCCGCTTTGTCGATCGTTGAGGGTTTATTGATATAAACAGCACCGATGTTCGTACATGCTGTAGCGATACGAAGTTTATCTCCTAGTTGTTCTGCAGCTTGAAGGGATTCCAGGTAATATTCCAGTGCTTTGGGGTCATCACCATAGTTAAAATGGACGGCACCAATATTACTATTCAAATTGCTTATGCCTTGTTTGTCATCAATTGATTTGAATTTGTCTAAAGATTGTTGCCAATAATTAAGTACTTCTACAAAATCGCTTTTTACATAATATGCCAGGCCAATATTTTTCAAAGCATACCCCAGACCTTTTTGGTAATCTATTTTTTCAGCCAGTATTTTGGCTTGTTCAGCATAGATTATTGCCGTGTCAGGATGTGTATAGAAAACATTTGACGAAAGATCCAAAAGAGCATCAACCTTTGTTGTGTCTTCGTGCAAAGCAGAGATTACAGCTTTCAAGCTATCTGCCTTGTCATTTTGAGCGGAGCCGAAATCAATAAAAAAAAAGAAAAAAAGAAGTATGAAAGATGCTTGTATTTTCACAGTCCATTAGTTTGGAAGTGCCATAATTATTTCCAAATTTACTTACAAAGAAGTGATTGTCAAAAAAAAATATAAAATTCCTTATTAGTATATTGATTTTCAATCTTTTGTACAATTATTTCCACCCTATTTAAAAAAACAAAATAAGTTGTATAAAATCGTAATCATTTTGTTTTGAAAAATATTCTGAAAACTATTCTTCAGTTTTCGAAATTCCCACAACCTTACCTGTTTGCATAAAAATCCATCCCTAGTTAGGTGTTAAATCTTTTTAAATTTCGTAATTGATAAAAAATCAAATTATTGGCTTTTTTTTTCAAACTGGCTTATATTGCAGGTTATAAAGGTGCATTCTTTACCTTTTTTCAAGTATCCATACCGATAAGTTAACTTTTGAAGCACTGCAATTAAAGTTAAAAACTCTAAATTATAGGTTAAAACATTGCTTTTAAAAGCAAGCACTCAATGATAAAATTAGCATGTATTGGAATCATCCCAATACAGGTTAAAATTTATTTTGAGAATCACTTAATTAAAAACCAACAAATAGCTCATGAACACTCCACCTTTAAACCCAGCTTGGATTTCTAAAGTTAAGCAAAGCAAAAACCTTCTGGTCAAACATAGTTTTTTATCCATTTTCCTACCAATATTGATTTTTACTTTTTTTAATAATTCCAGTCTTTTTGGTCAAAATTCCTGTGAAGAAGACCAATTTGTCATTATTTCTGAAGAAAATATTGAAATTGAAGAAACCACAATTCACAGCGGCGGAATTGGTATAACTGGTGAAGATGAAGAAGCAAAAATTGACGACAACTCAATGGTCATTGCTGATGGCACTTTTGTGAAAGCTGATGAAATCGACGTAAAAGACGGCAGTGAAGTCGATGTTTATATTGAAGGACAAGCAGATCCCTGTATGCCTGAATTTAAAGATAATCCTAATTCTTCCAATAATGACGTTGATGTGAATGAAGATGAAACCTATGTCTTCGACGAACAATATTATGACGATATAAATGTGGAAGATGGCGCTACAATTACTTTCTCCGGTCATGAAGACGTGTATATTGAAGACTTTGAAACTGCTGATGAAGTGACTATTTTATTTGACCAATGCACCAATCTTCGGGTGGAGAAAGAATTCCGTTTGGGAAAAGAAAATGACTTCAATCCATACAATGAGCATGTTGCTGTTTTTGCAGGAGACAAAATAGCATTTGAAGGTCGTAATAAAGCAAGAGGGTTATTTTATACACAAGAAGAATTGATTATCCATAAAGGGAAATCATATGATCGGAATCAAATGTACGGCCAATATATCGGGAGAGAGTTTGACGCTAAGAAGTACACAGATATGTATTACCAAGCATACACACCTTGTTCTGAATTGAATTTGGATATAGAACCAGGTTATGATCCAACGACTAAAGTGGATGATGTTGTTGGTTCGGAATTAATCTCTCTTTCCGAAAACTATGACCCAAATGGAGATACACCTAACGAGGACATATATAACATAAGCGAAAGCCAGGTATTGATTGAGATTGTCATTTTGGATGGTAAATACGATGATGTAGTCAATTATTTAGCCACTTTTGGAATTACCTCTGATTTTTTTATTGATGACAAGATCAATCCTGTTGATGATGAATTGTTGATAACAGTGTTTTTTCCGATCAATCAATTAGCAGATTTAAATGCACAATCCGACATCATCAATTTCGCACGACCAGTGATTCAGCCGGTGTCAAATGCTGGGTTAATTTCAACTCAAGGTGACGCAGCTCAAGGTTCAACCTTAGCTCGATTGGGTTGGAATTTAAGTGGACAAGGGATAAAAATTGGTGTGCTTTCAGATAGTTACGCTACAAACACTACTGCCAGAGATAATGATGTCTCAAATGGCGATTTACCCGCAGGCGGGAATATGATTAATGTTGTACAAGAATTTCCTTACGGGCTGGCATCAGATGAAGGTAGAGCAATGTTACAAATCCTTCATGATATAGCTCCTGATGCCGAATTATTTTTCCATACTGGATTTGTAAGTGAAGGAAATTTGGCAGCAGGGATTCAAATTTTGCGGGAAACACATCAATGTGATATTATAGTGGATGATGTACAGTATGTCACGGAACCCTTTTTCAAAGATGGTTTGGCTGCTCAGGCTATCGATGATGTTGTTGCTGATGGAGCAACGTATTTTAGTGCTGCTGGAAATTTTGGTGAACGTTCTTTTACAGCAGATTTTACTCCGGCACCGGCTCCAAATGATACAAAACATGATTTTGGGGGAGGCGATTTCCTGCAAAGCGTTCAATTGGATATTGGAAGGTATTTGCTGGTTTTACAATGGGAAGATGAATTTTATTCTTTAGGCGATCCAAATGGTGCGAAGAATGATTTTGATATTTATTTAACGGATAATAATGGAAACATCATTTATGGCTTCAACAGGGACAATAATGGTGATCCTGCAAACAACATTCCCGGTGAAGATCCAATAGAGATAATGCCGTTCACGGTTAAAGCACCCACAACAACTAATATAATGATCGAACTAGCTGATGGGAGTGGACCTTTGCCGAAGTTTAAGTACGTCATCTTTAGAGCAGGGAACAGTGGAACTTTTACAACCACCCCGCCATTGGGAGGGTCTGTCGATAATGCAACTATTGTCGGACATGCCAATGCAGATGGTGCGATAGCTGTTGGAGCAGTGCGATATACAAATACTGCTAGTTTTGGAGGAACATTACAGGCGGAGGCTTTTTCCTCCACCGGGGGTACGCCAGTTGACGGTGTGTTGAGACAAAAACCAGATTTTATGGCACCAAATGGTGTCAATACTTCCGTTAATTTTAATTCCCTTGATATTGAAAACGACAATATTCCAAATTTCTTTGGAACATCAGCTGCAGCTCCCCATGCAGCAGGTGTGGCAGCCTTATTGTTGGATGCACAGAATAAGTTTGGAATTAATCCTGCAATTGACATTCGAGACCTGTTGAGAACTAATGCAATTGATATGGGAGATCCTGGATTTGACAATTTCACAGGTTTTGGTTTTATTTCAGCTACAAATGCTTTAAATGCAGTAGCCAACCCTTCTCCAAATCTTTTCAATTTAAATCTGGATAACCTAAACACAGCAATTTATGAGCCGGGAGATATCGAATTCACTTTAATTCTTGAGGGATCGTTTTTTGATGAATCATCCGTTGTGTTTTTCAGAAATGAAGAATTGGCTACAACAATTGTGGATGGTAGTACTGCCACGGTTGTGATTCCGGAATTTATTGGCAACCCTGAAATTTGGGTTTATACTCCTCCGGGTCCATTGACGAATAACACAGATGGGGGTTATTCAGATACTTTGACGTTTGATGATCCAACTAAAGAAGATCTGGTTATTGAAGTTGATGCTTCCAGTAAAAGATACGGCGAACCTTTACCGGACTTTATGATTACAACAAAAGTCGGAAGTGCTGAAACACCTTTGCCGCAGAATGAACTCGATATGCTTATGCCGTCTATTAGCTTTATGACAGCGGCAACCAGTGCGAGCAATGTTGGAATTTATTCAGTTGATGCCGATACATCCAATGTTTACATGGGTTTAACAGAAATGTATAATTTTATTTTTCAGTCAGGAGCCTTAGTAATAGATCGTATGCCAGTCACGATTAAACCGGCTGCTCAAGATCCGATAACTTACGGAGATCCCATTCCTGAAATTACCTTTGATTATATTTTTGGGGAAGAAGACGAGGAAGATGTAATGGTTGATCAAACAGTTGCTGATGCAATTGCAACTCAACATGCTAACGGATTAGCGTTAGTCAACGGTTTGGCGTTAGTCAATGGTTTAGCATTGGTTAATGGCTTGGCATTGGTTAATGGAGAACTTTTCATTGATGGAAATGATGGCGGTCCTTTCACTGGAGTATCTTTAAAGAATAAAACTTTTTATGTTTCTGATAATTCAGTAAACGAAGCCTCTAATGCCACCACCCTAGGGTTAGCCTTAGTTAATGGTGATGGATCAGAAAAAATTGTGGAAATTGGTGCTGACCTTTTTGAAGAAACTAAAATTGATACAGGTGGTTACTCCACTATCACCAATGGGCTTGCACTAGTTAATGGCTTAGCATTGGTAAATGGTACTTCTTTATTAAATGGTCTCGCATTAGTCAATGGCTTAGCATTGGTAAATGGTTTAGCATTAGTTAACGGCCAACCAATAGCCAATGGATTAGCCTTGGTCAATGGAGACCCATATGATTTAACAAATGGGCTTGCATTGGTTAATAGCAATGGTGAATACGATCCCGTAATTTCATCCTTTTCAAAGGCAATCACTATTCTAAATGAGTTAGATGCCGGTTTACCAACAACTACACTCATCGGCATAAAACCAATAAATGCAATTACAGGAATTGGAGCAGGAACTCAATATATAATCCCCGGTGGACATATCGATGACAACTTTATTATCAATTATTTACCTACTGAACTTGTAATTCAACCATTTCCTGTGACAGTTACGGCCGATGACAATAGCCTGGACTATGGGCAGGAAGGACCTCCTGAGTATTCTTCAACCTTCAATCCTCCACAGAGTCAATTCCCTTTTGAAGAAACGATTGACGAAGTGTTTGGAACTTTGAACTACACTCCAAATGATGGTTGTCCGTCTTCTACAGCTATAAATATCGATCCACAGCCTGAACCTGCAAACTACGACGTGTCATACGTGCCAGGTACATTGACTATTGATCCGACAACCATGACTATTGAAGCAGAAACTCTAATCATCATTGAAGGAGAGGCCTTACCTCTTGATGAGGATATTTCTTCTACATTTAGTGGACTAGTTTGCGGTGATGCTGAGCCATCTCAATCTTCGATTCAATACACAATTTATGATTCGAATGGTATTGAAGCTGATAGTCCGCCTCAGCCTGGAGAATATGATATAGTTCCTGAGTTTACAGACCCTATGAATGAATATTCAAATTATGTGTTTGACCATATTTCCGGAAAACTGTATGTGAGCCCTATTGTTGATTGCGGCGAAGAAATTATGGCGACCGATATTTGCTGGGACCCATTTAACGATCCAAATGATGCTATGATTAAGGCTAAAGTAACTTTTACCTATGAAAATCCTAATGATATTCCGGTTTACGTACTATTGGGTCTTGATAATCAACTGGTAGGAAGTGCTTACCGTGTTGGTGAACCGCCAGAATTATTTTTTCCCGGAACTAATACTTTTGAAATATTTGCAGATGAACAAGAGCCCGAAGTAAATACCCTGCAATGGGAAATTACCACGGATAATTGCGCTACGACTTCTATTTCTGAACATTATGGATACGCTCCATCTTGTTCTTCCACTAATATGTTAGAGCATAATGGTCCTGCAGAGTTTGAAAACTCCTTGAGTGTTTCTAAGGATCCAAAAGAAACAGGTTCAAATCCAACATTTAATATTAACAATGAGCCGGAATCAAATAAAGTTGTTAATACCTGGAAGGAAGATTGGGACATTAAGCTTTACCCAAACCCTGCAAATAATATAGTTTGGCTACAAACCAAAAATGTTGAAGGGAAAATGTCTTATGAAGTGTATAACAGCATTGGAAAATTGTTGTTTCAACAAAATGTCGAAATATTTGGCACAGGAAAAATCAATATTGATATTGCTGATTTTTCTTCAGGACTATTGCTGATTAAAGTTTGTTATGGCAACGACAGCAGAATTTTGAAAGTACTTAAAAATTAGATTTCAAGCTTCTAAAAAAAGAACAATTCAATTACTGAGTTGCTTTTTTTTATACTATTTAAAGGGTTGTTTTAGGCGGCTTTGCTCATCGCCAGACCAGCAGTTTCAGGTAGATTATTATCTTCAATCACCATTGATGAATAAATACCAGGAGAATAAACGTGCAATGAAATAGCAGGTTCATCTGATGGATTTTCAACAGTATGATAGGCAACCCTGTCGTGGATATAAGTCATATTTCCTGCTGAAAAATGATGCTCCCCAATGATAGTTTCCGGATTTCCAGGATCAAATCTTGTTTCGAGCAAACTGCCTGATAACAATTTTATCAAACCGCCACCTTCCGGATGTCCATGCTTTTTACTCTTTTTAAAAGCATCCCAATAAATAAGAATTACTTTGACTTGTTCGTTTTGCAAAAGTACTGTGGTTGCTGGTTGGCCATTTTCATGCTTTAAATGTTTTTCCCAGTCTGCGCCGGTGTATTTTTTGAAAAGAGGCTTTAGTTCGAGCACATTGACTATGCCATTGTTTTGAACCTGATTGTTTATTTTTTCTATGAGATTTTGTAGTCGCTTCATGATAGATATTTTTATCCGTTTTTTAAATACAATCCAAAGGTGCGACTACTATTCAGATAAAAGAATGGCATTTGATTGGATAGCCCTGTTTGTTTATTAAAAGGTGAAAAAAACATTGTTTTGAAAATTGGATAGGACTTCGCACGAAAACTCAAAAAGTTGTTCATTTACTCAACCGGGAATACGATTTAAAGTCCAAAATGTGGAAAATAACGAACTTCCCTGAGCTTGAATGAGCCTGAAAATATATCTTGTGGAATCATTTAAACACTATCGCTTTAAAAAACGAAATCAATGAAGAAAATTGGATTTGGAATTTTATTGCTAATGTTAGCTGCCAACCTTTACGGTCAGGGGATTTATCCGAAAGAAAAAAAGAAAAAGTGGGGTTATGTGAATAGTCAAAAAAAGTTTGTGATCAAACCAGTTTTTGAAAAGGCAGCGCCATTTAAATACTCATCAGCGATCGTAAAAACAGAGAATAATTATAGCCTAATCAATAAAAAAGGAGAATTTTTAATAAACGAAAAATATGATACGCTTCGTCGTTCGGGCAGCTATGTGATTTATCGATTGGATACCAAATTTGGCATTTTGGATTCTGTCGGAACACTGGTATGTGAGCCCATTTTTGAAAAAATTGATGGTTACAATGGTGATAGTTTTACAGTAAAAATTGATGGAAGATGGGTTTCCTGGCACGAAAACGGTGAGATTCGAGAAATGGAAAACCTGGTTTTTGTCCATCCGGATGAATATCCGATTTTTGGTTCAAACTGTTTAGATATCAAGGACAAAACAGAAAGGCAAGAGTGCTCAAACAGATCAATGATAAGGACTCTTTATACTAATATAAAATACCCTCCTTTAGCAAGAAATAATGGTATTGAAGGAACCGTTGTGCTTAGATTTTTGATAAAAAGTGAAGGTACTCTTGACAATTTTGAAATTCTAAAAGATGTTGGCGGAGGCTGTGGAAAGGAGGCGCTTCGTGTGGCAAAATTGCTTAAAGTTGTTCAACCACCAATAATGGAAGGAAAGCCTGTCGCTATGAAATACATCTTGCCGGTTAAGTATAGATTACACTAGAGATTATATTTTCAGTATGGATCATTAGCCTCAACATTCCAACATAACACTGTGGATGTAATGCTAAAAAAGCCCAACAACCAAAATAGATTGAAGGGCTTTAAGAGTCAACAATTGTAATTTATGGGGTTATAACTTATCGCTCCGTTTAAAAAGACGACTTAAATTTGACAGCTTTTCTTGAATTATTTCCTTAAACCATTTTGCTGCCAAATCAAGTCGTTACTAATTCAAACAGGATAGTTTTTGGGGTTTTGGTTTTTTCGAATTATAGTTTTGCTTTGTTTGATACTTCAAATATAGGCCTGCTATTTCCTTTTTAAAATAGTAATTGAGTCACTGGATTGGTTATTCGAGTGAATGGTCAGATTTTATGAGCTTGAATAAAAGGATGTTTGGTGAATTGTAAAAAATTCTAGTTAAAATCTAAAAATGGTTTAAAAAGCAGACATAAATTGACAAACATCACTCCGGAAAATGGGTAAAAATCAAGCCATCAGGATTAATTGTTATTTAAATTAAAAGCAAAGTTATCTTGACTCAGAAAAGATTTTTCTTTAATGGGAAAGGGAACGGGTGTATTAATAATCATCAAAACAAAAAACATTATGGAAAAATATTGTCAGAGTTGCGGAATACCCATGAATAAAGACCCGGAATGTGGAGGTACCAATATCGACGGCAGTAAAAATAAAAAGTATTGTAGTTATTGCTTCAGAAATGGGCAATTTGTGCAGCCGGATTTGAGTGTGGAAGAGATGCAATCATTTTGTATGGAGAAAATGGACGAACTTGGGATACCACCATTTAAAGGGTGGTTGTTTGCGCGTTCTTTACCGAGACTTGAACGTTGGAGAGATGCTTCATAAACAGTTTAATTACGATCAAGAATTTGATGCGGAGAGATTTGAATAATTCTTAATGACCAAGTAAAAATTTGTCAATGCTTGATCTACAACCTTTCATTACTTTTAGTGGCGGGATAGCATCAAAAAAATGTATTTCTTAATTATTTATGATTTTAAAACTTGCCTGGCGGAATATTTGGCGGAATCGAAGGCGTACATGGATTACAGCATCTTCCATTGCCTTTGCGGTTTTGTTTTCATCCCTGATTGATTCCATTGAGAAAGGGGCGTGGGACAACATGATAGACAATGTGGTCAACTTTCATTACGGTTTCATCCAAATTCACAAAAAAGGCTACTGGAAAGACCGAACCATCAACAATGCATTTGTTATAGATGAAAAAATAGAGAAGCTGCAAAGTGAAGTTTCGGAAATCAAAGCTATGGTTCCCCGAATTGAATCTTTTGCGCTTGCAGCGTTTGATGAACAAACGGTCGGCGTGATGTTGGTTGGCACGGATCCGACCACTGAGAACCTCCTGACCGAATTGGAAGGAAGACTTAGTGATGGAAGTTATTTTACCACAGAAGAAAAGGTCGTTGTTGTTGCAGAAGGTGTGGCTGAAAAGTTGAAAATGAGCCTTGGAGATACGCTTGTTTTTATAAGTGAAGGATATCATGGCGTAAATGCTGTTGGTAAATATCCAATTAAAGGCATGGTAAGCTTTGGTTCTCCTGATTTGAATAAAAGAATGGTTTATATGCCTCTGAAAGAGGCGCAATGGTTTTTTGGGGCAGAGGACCTGGTTACTTCAGTTGCGTTAAAACTGGATAAAAAAGAAGACATTCCAAATTCAATAGTTGCAGTTTCCGACAAAATTGGTCTGGAAGAATACGAGATCATGGATTGGGAAGAAATGATGCCTGAATTAGTGAAAGCAATGGAAATGGATACCTCAGGCAATTACATTGTTTATTTTATTTTATACACGATAATCTCCTTCGGAATTTTTGGAACCATCTTGATGATGATGAATGAGCGGCAGTTTGAATTGGGGATAATGGTCGCGGTGGGGATGCAAAAACTTCGTCTTGCGATCAGTATTTGGATGGAGGTAATAATTATTGGGTTGTTGGGGGCCTTTTGTGGTATTTTACTTGCTGCTCCTATCGCCTTTTATTTTCATGAAAATCCGATTCGGATCGAAGGCCTGGTAGATGTTTATGAAAAATTTGGCTTCGAACCTGTGATGCCTGCTTCTTATGACTGGCAAATATTCTTTATTCAGGCTATGATAGTTTTTGTACTTACCATGTTGCTTTCGATCTATCCTATTAGAAAAGTTTTAAAAATAAATGCAGTCGAAGCTATGAGGCCATGATATGTCTTTTAAAATTTAGAGTAAATAATTCGTCCAAATTTCGCTAAAGTTTTGAAAGCAGATTTAGATAATATGAATTCAAACACAGCTAAAAATCGCTCTTTATCTCCATCTTTTTTCATGATTTTTATCATGGCCTGGAGGAATATCTGGCGCAACAAAACCCGGAGCAGAGTAGTGATGGGGGCTGTGATGATTGGTATCTGGGCAGCAGTATTTATGACCGGACTTTCTACTGGCATGGTGAAAAGTTATGTAAGTGCTGCTGTTGATGATATTGTTTCTCATATCCAGATTCATCATAGCAGCTTTATAGAAGATCGTGAAAGCAAATATTATCTGGAAAATGGTGCTGAAATGTTGGAAAAAGTCCTAACGATGCCGGAAGTCAAAACCGCTGGAAATCGTACAATTGTCACTGGGATGATATCAACGGGCAGAGGGGCGGAGGGAGTAGAAATCAAAGGAGTCGACCCCGAAACGGAAATAAAGCTGACTACTTTCGACGAAAAGATTATTGAAGGAGATTATTTCCAAGATAATAAAAGAAACCAAATTCTGATAAGTGAAGAACTGGCGGAACAACTCCAAATAAAACTTAAAAGAAAGGTGGTATTGACTTTTCAAAATATCGATGGTGAAATTACAGCAAGTGCATTCCGAATTGTAGGATTTTTTGATACTGGCAATAATATTTTTGATAAAAGCAATGTATTTGTTAGAAAAGCCGATTTAAACAAGGCTTATATCTCCGAAGAATCGAAATATAATTTGACACACGAAAGAAAAGATTTAGCCCATGAAATTGCAATGCTGTTAATTGATATTGATCAGTTGGAAACGGTTCGAAATAAATTAATCCAATCCTTTCCGGGACTTAGTATTAAAACTTATCGAGAGATTTCTCCTGATCTTGAATTATATGAATCCATGATCGGAGTCATTTCATATATTTATTTAGTCTTGATTCTGCTGGCATTGGTTTTTGGGATTATCAATACCATGCTCATGGCTGTTTTAGAAAGAATTGCCGAATTAGGCATGTTGATGGCTATCGGGATGAATAAACTCAAGATCTTTCTAATGGTAGTTTTTGAAACCGTTCTTCTGGGTATTGTTGCAGTGCCTTTTGGTGTTATACTGGGGTTTTTGACCATTTCAATTCTTGGTCGAATCGGTATTAATTTATCAGCTTGGTCGGAAAGTCTGCAGGAATTTGGAATGCAGGATTTGATTTACCCAGAGGTCCTGCCGGAGGTATATTGGCAAATGGCTTTGGGAATATTTATCACTATGGTTCTGGCATCAATATATCCTGCTTTCCGGGCGATTCGTCTCCGCCCGGTGGAAGCAATAAGGAAATTATAAAAAACTAAACTAGATAAGATTAAACAGCTTCAATTTCGAAAGTAACCTTACCATCAATTCTGTATTCGGTGATGATGTTGTTTTCAACTTTTGCAGATATGTTTTCCAAATAAATGGAACGAATATTATTTACGGTTTTGCCTGCTTCGCTGACGATATTTTGAGCTGCGTCTTCCCAACTTTTGTCAGAAGAACCTAATACTTCGATAACTTTTAAGATTGCCATAGTACGTTTTTTTGGTTAAAAAATAATGATTCCCACCATCAATCCTGTAAAGCGGAAAAGCGATGGAAGTTTTCTTTTAAGTTTGCATATTGGAGGCGGAAATTTTCCATGTCCTCACGAGCCTGATTGTGATCAGAATCAATCATGGCTCTCAATTGTCCATTCGAATGAGTCAGCTGACTCATATTGATTACATGTGTTTTGATTTTCGTTTTCAATTGTATTGCCAGAATTTTTTGTTTGTCAAATTCTGAAAACATCCTCATTAAGTCTTCTCCTTTTTCATTGTCATCGAACACTTTTACCAACTCAAGTATCCGTTTTTGGTAGAGCTTAATTTCTTTTGCTGAAAATAAAAGCTCGTTTAACCAACGAGAATGGTCGAATTGAATGCTGTCCAATGGATCCAAAACCTCTTTCATATTAATTTTTGCTTTTAAAAGTAATGGTTTTCTAGTCCAAACCGGATGATATTAGTCAATTCGATCACTGACAAATGTCAAATTTTATTTTGATATAAATCATTGATAAACAGTTGGAAAATGATGTATTTTATAAAAAATGTGATTTGCTATATGCTTAAAATATCAAGGCAAATAACATGATTTTTTTAAACCGAAAATCATTTAAATGAAAACGGACATCATCAAAAAACAAAAAAATCCTCGATTTACTTTTCATCAAATCATGGAAGGTATAGAAGGAGTGTTTATTATCATAGCTTGTTACCTTACTCTCTTTTTAAAACCGATAAGGGACAGATGGGGCTTGAGAAAGGAGGATGCTCAAAGAATTTTTCCTGGAGATGAATTGGTTGAGCAACCCAATGCTCAATTTACTCATGCTATCGAAATAGATGCCCCTTGTGAAGATGTCTGGCCCTGGATTGCCCAAATAGGACAAGGGCGGGGTGGATTTTATAGTTACGAGGCATTGGAAAACGTGGTTGGATTGAACATTTATAATTCGGATGAAGTTTTATCTGAATTTCAAAATCCAAAAATTGGAGATTTGATTTCTTTTAGTCCAAATGATGCTTATCCTTTGGTTTTATGCGAACCGGGAAAAGCTATGGCAATTGGTTTTAGTTTCGATATGGACAAAAATATTCAGGTTGAGTCTGATTCGGTACTTCCTGAGAATTATTTCAAACTTACCTGGTTATGGTGCATTGAACCGATTGATGAACAACGCACCCGGTTTTTTTCAAGAAACAGAATTGAATATGCTCCTTCCTTTAAAAACAAATTGATGTTTGGTTTATTAATGGAACCGATTGTTTTTGCAATGGACAGGAAAATGTGTCTGGGTATAAAAAAACGAGCAGAAACACTGCAAATTGCCGAAGCTTGAATCTATAAATCAGTCGCCATGAGGTTTCTATTTTTTGTCATTCATATTTTTCAAAACGTCCATCATTGTAATCAACCTTTGATTGACTTTAAAGAAGACAGTGTCTTTTTCGAAGCTGAGTGAATGAGTGGATTCATTCCAAAAAGTTTCTCCTGCTTTTATTCCTGTTAAAATTTCGATTCCTTCTTCAATCGAGTTGATTGCCCAAATTTGAAATTGACCATCGGCAACCGCTTTGACGACCTCTTCTTTCAACATCAAATTTGAAGTATTCGCAGCAGGAATGATGACTCCCTGGCTGCCGGTCAATCCCGATTGCAGGCAAATTTCGAAATAACCTTCAATTTTTTCGTTGATGCCTCCGACAGCCTGTATTTCACCATTTTGATTAATCGAGCCGGTTACGGCAATATCTTGACGGATCGGGAGCTCTGACAAACCTGAAAGAATAGCAAACAATTCTGCACTTGAAGCACTGTCGCCATCTATACCGCTATAACTTTGTTCGAAGACCAGACGAATAGAAAGAGTTAAAGGTTTATCTTTTCCAAACTTATTGAATAAAAAACCTGATAAAATTAATACACCTTTTGTGTGAACAGCTCCGCCGAGTTTGGCTTCACGTTCGATGTCAACGATTCCGTCTTTTCCGATGCTGATACTGGTCGAGATTCTGCTAGGACGACCGAAAGCAATATCGCCGATGTCAATTACTGACAACCCGTTCACCTGGCCAATTTTTTTGCCAGCTACATCAATCATGATGACTTTATTTTCTATCAGTTCTTTAATTTTTTCATGAACCAAATTGGTGCGATAAATTTTTTCACGGATAGATTTTTGGATATGTTCACCCGAAATCTCAGTAGCCGATTCCTGGTTTGCAAAAAAATGAGCTTCCCTTAAAAGGTCCGCAGATTCTTCCATTTTAGCACTAAATTTTTCCTGATGATTGGCGAGGCGATGACTCTGTTCAATCATCTTGGCTAGCGCTGAATTGCTGACGGGCAGCATATTTTCTTCTTTCTGGATACGATAAATATAGCCGCAAAATTCTTCCAGGTTTTGTTTGGAGGCGGGCATCACAGCATCGAAATGAGCTTTTACTTTAAATAAATCTTTGAAGTCATCATCCAGTTGATAAAGTAATTGGAACAAATAGTGTTGCCCAATCAAAACGACCTGCACATTCAAGGGTATAGGTTCAGGCTTTAAACTTTTAGTGGTTATGAAACCCATTTTCTCAGTAGGGTCTTCAATTTCAATTTGATTATTGCGGAGGGCTCGCTTCAAATTCTCCCAGGCGAATGGGGCCCGAAGCAAGTCATCAATTGGGATGATCAGGTAACCACCATTGGCATGATGCAAAGCGCCTTCTCTTATTAGGGTAAAATTGGTAATCAGTGTCCCCATTACGGACTCCTTTTCAATTTTTCCGAATAAATTGTTGTAAGTGGGGTTGAGTTCAATTATGATGGGCGCATTTTTTAGTGCTGAGTTGTCCACAATTACATTTACTTCATATCGATGACGAAATACTTTTTTTTGGATGTTTCCATTGCCTGCCTGCACTTCAGGAACTGCGGGTGTAAGAAATAATTTCAGATTACCGAGGATGTCGTTTTTTAAATCTTCCAGGTGTTCGGGAACTTCGGCAACTTCTTTATATTTTTCATGCAGGATTTCCAACAATCCTTCAATTGCAAACAAAGCTGATTTTTGTTCTAGTTCAACCAGCTTTTCGGAAGTTTTTCTTTCTTGTTCCAGAGAGTTTTTTATCAGTTTTTGAAGGA
>JANQFJ010000322.1 GCA_028277915.1 Saprospiraceae bacterium | reverse complement strand
CGAGATCGTTGCAAGAACAGTTTACTCGAAAATCGAGGAGCTTTTTAATATCCCCGAGGAAGATGCGAAGGCTTTTGCCGAAAAAGGTAAAAAAGCGGTGAGTGACTGGGCTGAATTCGTTGAGCAAAATAAAAATCCAGAAAGCAATTGAGTCCGCTGATGATTGCGTAAATTTGGCCTTTCTTTTAATTTTTACACATAATTCTCTCAGGTGATAAAAATCGGTGACTTTTCAACACTCGAAATTGTAAAAAAGGTTGATTTTGGAATGTACCTTGATGGAGGGCCTTTCGGTGAGATTCTTCTGCCTCTTAAGTATATTCCTGAATATGCAAAGGTAGGAGAGGAGATCGAGGTTTTTATTTACAATGACTCTGAAGACAGGATTATTGCAACGACAGAAAAGCCAAAAGCGAAAGTTGGTGAATTTGCATTTCTGGAAGTAAAGGCTGTCAGTGAATTTGGTGCTTTTCTGGATTGGGGTTTGTTGAAAGATTTGTTTGTTCCTTTTCGGGAGCAGGTTGGTAGAATGCAGGTTGGTAAAAAATATTTAGTTCGGGTTTATTTGGATGAAAGAACAGATCGGATAGTTGCCTCAATGCGCTGGCATCGCTTTTTAAATGAAAAAAATGAAACCCTAAAAGAGCAGGAAGAGGTTGAAATCAAAATTGCCAGTAAAACAGATTTGGGCTACAAAGTGATCGTAAATGACACTTATTGGGGAGTGTTGTATTCAAATGAAATTTTCCAGCCTGTTTCGATTGGGGAAACAAAAAAAGCCTTCGTTAAAAAAATAAGAGAAGACCAGCGAATTGATATTATTCTTCACAAGCAAGGAACAGAAGAAGTTGAACAATCCAGGAATTCCCTGTTGGAAAAGCTACAAGATAATGATGGATTCCTTCCCTTAACGGACAAAAGCTCTCCTGAATTGATCTACCAGGAAATGCGAATGAGTAAAAAAGCTTTTAAAAGAGCAGTTGGTAATCTTTACAAAAAAAGGCTGATCGTGTTGGAAAAGGATGGAATTCGTTTGATAGAACAAAACAAAAGCTCCTGATCTAGATGACCAAGAGCTTTCAGAAAAGTCTAAAATTAAGTCATAGGAAGTACTATATTTTAAACAGAAAGCAGAAATCTTTCAAAACTGTAATATCTTCCGGACATCTTCCTCACTGGCAATGGCTTCATCGTGGAGATCCATCACAAAAGTATAATCACCTTCTTTTTTATCAATTTGCTTAAATTTTTCCGGCGGAAAAATAGCCAATTTGTTATCACGGGTCACAAGCCAAAGGAGATTTTCCGAATACTTATTGTACAACACATTTGCTTTATCCTTTGCATAAAATCGATAAACAGTGTTTTTGTTTTTATCAACCAAATAGGCCATTTCCTGAGTGTACTTTTTGGATTCATTATCAACAAATTCTCCATTTAAATGATAAACTGCAGGTGGTAATGGGCGATCACAATTCCAGGTACCGAGACTACTTGCAGCAAATCTATTGATGACTTTTTTCTTGATCATAAGATCAGTGGCAAGGTCATCGCGTCCATTAGCTTTGTAAATTGCCATCGCTTCTTCGTATTTATTCTCAGCGATCTGACGCTCCAGTTCAATTCTTTTTTCCAACTCTTCTTTTTGGACACGCAATGTTTCTTCTCTTTCTGAAATTTTTTCCTGAAATACAGCGAAATCTTCGTTAAACTGTTTGACTGCCGCCTCGTAGTCCTGGCTATTCAATACCGGATTGACGATCACTTTAATCGTTTTATTCGGATTTATCAAGGTTAATTCATAGTCGCGATTATTGATCTGCTCCAATTTCATGTCTTCCCATGCAATCTGGCTAACCATGTTTTCATTGAAATCATCAATGCCCGGAGCCACTTGCCACAATGTATTGGCATATTGTCGTCTAAGCTGATTGATTTCTTCATGAGCAGTACCTTCGACAGAGCCAGAATTTCTGAAACCAACTTCTTCATCAGTAAAATCAAAGTTGAAAACGTAATCACTTCCGTTGGCTCGTTCAGGTTGAACAGGAGTGACTGGTTTAGGTATGTTGGCTTCTATAGCTGCCAACTCAACATTTTCTTTTCGGTCAATTTTGGCAAGCTCTTGAACATATTCCTGTTTTGGGCCATCAAGGTCTTCCTGGTTTAACAGATCAGTCATGTCATCTTCCACTACTTCAATATCGTCTTGTCCTTTATAAACCCAGTTTCGTTTCTTTTCGTCGAGTTTGTAAATATTATAGGCAGGAACTTTTTCTCTATCAGCGACCGGAACTGAAATTTCAGAAACTAGCTCAACATTTATTTCTTTTCCAGGAGCGACATTCAAACGGATTCCATTTTGTTCTGCAAAAATTTCAATCATACCAGCAGATTCGAGTACATAATTGACTCCGGCACTGTCATATTCCATTGGAATGCCAGACAAAAAGAAATCGATAAAGTCATGAAATTCGCGGTATTTTATATCCACCTCACCGTTTACCAATTCACCTTTGTTGTCGACAAAAGCAGCTGGAGGTACCGTAATTTTTGAACCACTTTCATACACATGCTCACCGCCTTGGTTGACATTTATTACAGCCTTCTCGTACGTTGGTTTGATATTTTCAAAAGGAGGATTAATATAAGACTGACTCGCCAAATATTCTTTTGTGGTCATGCTCTGATCTGCAAAAACTCCAAGGTAAAGAAATACTCCCAGCAAGGCAGCAGCGATGCTTCCTGCGACATAATAAAGCGTCTTGACATTAAATGGTTTTTTTGCAGGAACCGTATTGACTTGTTGGAGCAAAGCATCAAAGTCTTTGTGTTGGTTGATCTCCTGGGAGGAGAGATCTTTAGGGTCTAAATTTATATTGTAATTCTTTTTTTTCATATGCTTTTGATTTAAAAATGAGCCAATAAATCTTTACGACGGTTAAAATTATAGCTCAGGAGCTCTGCCACCACTGGTATGGATGCGCAGAATAATTTTCTTCAGTTTTTCGAGGATTCTATACGTTTTGACTTTTGCGTTACTTTCTGTTATTCCAATAATGTCAGCAATTTCTTTAAAGGGGCGTTGTTCAAAAAAGCGCATTTCAATTAGTTGGACATCGCTTTCTTTCAGTTCATCAAGGGCTTGGATCAGTGCGTTTTTATAACTTTCTTTTTGTCCGGAATGCATCTCGTCGAACAAATCGTGCAAGTGAGAAGATTCAAGGCTTATCACTCTGTTTTTCTGAGTATTTCGAAAATGTTGTGCAACTTCATTGCTGGCGATTCTATAAAGCCAGGCAGAAAAAGGAACACCTTTGAATTGGTATTTGTGGATTTGCTGAATGGCTTTTAAAAAAACCTGTGAGCAAATATCAGCACTTAGGTTTTGGTTGGCAGTTCGCCTAAAGATAAAACGAAAAATACTTTCAAAATACTGGTTGTATAATGGACGAAACATTGCAGGGTCTTTCTGAGCAGCGCGAATCACTGCCCATTCTTTTTGCATAGCTTCCTCCGAAACAGTCTTTTTGGGTACTTCCATTCGTACTTCGTTTTTTACAAGGGTACGATTAATTTGCAAATTGGAAAACATTTAGTTGAAATTTTAAAAGCGAAAGCGGCAACAATTAAAGCTTACAGTCCACAGCCAGCCTCTTACGGCATGACTGTGGAAGTAAAGCTATCAGCTAATCGCCATAAAGACCGTTTCAAACACATAATGTCATTCCTTCAAAAAGTTACAATCAGAAGTAATATTTTTTTAATGTTTTTATCTACTTTTCAATTCAAAAAGAAAAAAACTGGTATTATGGAAAGCTCCGCGGAATTTTCAACATGTCGAAAATACAGGTATTCGTTGAATCGCGTATGGGATACCACAGCGCCAAAAGTATTATTTATCGGTCTGAATCCATCCAAAGCGGATGAAAAAACAAATGACCCAACCATTCGCAGGTGTATTCAATTTGCAAAAGATTGGAACTTCGGAGGATTTTGCATGATCAATTTATTTGCTTATTGTACACACGACCCTAAAGAATTAATGAAGGCAATTGATCCTGTTGGACCTGAAAATGATACAATCCTTCAAAAACACATTTCAAATAGTGAAACAATAATTTTGATTTGGGGTAATCTCGGGAGGTTCCTGAAAAGAAATGAAGCGGTTTTGAAACTAATTAAAAATCCACTCTGTTTGAAGATTAATAAAAATGGAACACCTGCACATCCTTTATATTTAAAAAGCAATTTACGCCCTGTACCTTTTTCAAAAGACAATGAAAATCACCATTACAAACGAACTGTCACTCGAACCGATTAATTTGGATCACAAAGAAGCGTTGGCTTACTATCTCAATGATATTGACATATTCAACAATACATTGAAAATCCCCTATCCTTACACGCTCCAAAATGCCGAAGACTGGATTCAACAGGTAATGAAACTGGAAAGTCTTCAAAGCTTGACCAACAATTGGGCAATTGTTCAAAAAAACAACGGACTGATCGGTGGTCTTGGACTACATCAAATGTACGGTCCTGATTCACACAAAGATGAAATCGGTTACTGGGTCGCGAAACCATTTTGGAACAATGGGATTATGACTCAGGTGCTCCGGGTTTTTTGTGAATATTGTTTTGAACACAGGGAGTTAAGCCGCATTGAGGCAGGGGTTTTTAATTTTAATAAAGCATCGATGAGGGTTCTCGAAAAAGCAGGTTTTAAAAAAGAAGGCTATTTAAAAAAGTGCTTCATAAAAAACGGTCGATATATAGATTCTGTATTATATGCTAATGTCCTATAGTATAAAATATTGATTTAGAAGATGGTTATTGATTTTAAAAAGGTTAAAGAGTGCTTAAATAGTTGATACTAAGCACAGGATTTTTTAAATTGTACATCGTATTGCCCACTACTAAAGATTAAACAAATTCCGGTTTCTGTCGCTTAAGCAGACAAAAACGGGTCCTCCCGACCAACAACGAATATTACTTTTAAACCAAAACAATATGCCAAGAAAGTTGCTTTGGCAGGCATTGATACTACTTCTACTTTATTCCTGTACACCTCAACCTGAGGTGGAAGAGCGGTATAATGCATTGTTTTTGCAATCTCAATCCAGCTGGGTTGATTCCATGTTGTTAGAAATGACATTGGAAGAAAAAATCGGCCAACTTCTACTTTTTACGCCTGATGCTGGATCACCAAATCTCGAAGATTCCATTTTTTATTATGTAGAGAATAATTACCTGGGTGGTATTATGCTCAAAGGTTTAGATCTTTTTACTTACCAGGAATGGATCAACGTCATACAACACGAGTCGCGGATTCCATTATTTAATGCTACGAATGAACAAGTTTCTTTAAGCAATCAATTTGTCGGTCTTTCGTCATTTCCTCTTCCAGTGACCATTGGGGCCAATGCTTCGGATACTTTGATTGGTGAGTTGACAAAAAGACTGGTATCTCAAAAAGAGCGACTTGGGATAAATTTGTCCTTTACTCCAAATATCAACCAATACGAGCCAAATACAAAAGGGTTTGACAATCAGATATTTGAAGACCATACGACAGCGAACTTAAAACGCGCAGCCAATTTACTTGAAAAATTGAAGTCTGATCGAATTTTGTCCATTGCCGGAAACTTTAAAGAGTATCATTTCATAGAAAATGATACTACCTGTGAATTGGACAATTTGTTGTTTGGGTATGATAATTTGATCCAAAATGGAGTATCGGGCATTTATGTTGATCCTGTGATCTTTGAGATTGATACGATTAATTTGTTGCCGAAGCAATTTTTAGAATGGTATTTAAAAAGACATTTGGATTTTGATGGAATGATGATAGCAGATTGGACACCAAATGCTTCTTTTGAAGAATTGCTCCACGCCGGAGTTGATGTTTTTGTGGTAAAGGACAGTGTTAAAACCCGATTAGACTATATTAAAAAATATGTAGAAGAAGGGCTTTTTTCAAAAAAGGATTTAAATACTAAGGTTCGAAAAATTTTACAGGCAAAAGAATGGATAGGATTGGACACCACTCAATATCTAGTCAACAAAGAAGAAGCTTTGGCTGCTGTTTCAAAAGAAGTAGATGATTATTTTGTTCGACAACTGCACGAATCGTCTTTGACTTTATTGCAAAATCCAAATGATCTTTTGCCTTTTAAAGAAACCTACAAAAGGGATTTTCGAATCGTAAATATTGGTCAGAAACCTCTGCAAACATTTAATGATTATTTTTCTAAATATGCAAGGTCTTTGAACTATAATTATAAGCCCCAACCTGACGGGGCGATCAGGCCTATCAATTTTAATAAGTTCAGCCATTCAAAACTGGTGGTGACGTTAGACCATGTTAGTTTGAATCCAAAACGGGACTCTGGATTCATAAAAACAATCAATGATCTTGCATTGAAAGGGGAGGTGGTGATCGTCAATTTTGGGAACCCGTTCAATTTCCTTCATTTTGACTCTACTGTAGCAATGGTTCAATCCTATCAGCGTAATGAAATAACAGAATCGTTGACTGCACAATTGCTATTCGGAGCCTTGCAAGCCAAGGGAAAATTACCGTTGGCAATATCCAATCGTTTGCCATTCAATCATGGAATTGATGATACTCCCGTTATTCGCTTCAAATATACTGTTCCTGAAGAGGTAGGTATCGCAGCTTACAAATTGGTAGGAATTGACGCAATTGCCAGAGGGGCTATTGGAACAGGAGCGACTCCCGGGTGCCAGGTTTTAGTAGCCAAAGAAGGGAAAATTATATTTTCGAAGTCTTTTGGAACACATACCTATGAAAAATCAAAAGCAGTTGAAAATACAGATTTGTACGATGTAGCTTCAATCACAAAAGTTGCTTCAACTACCTTAGCTGCAATGAAGTTGTACGAGGAGGAGCAGATCAAATTGGTTGGAAAAGTTGGCGAGTACCTGGATTGTGGTGAAAATTCTCCAATTCGTGATTTGACATTAAACCAGTTGATGACGCATCGTTCTGGATTGCAGGCCAATATGCCGATCTCACCTTACATCATGTATAAAGACTCTGTTGAGGCTTTTTGCAATGAATATTTCTGCCAGCAAAAGATACTGACATACAATATTACAGTAGCGGATTCTTTTTACATGAATCAACGGTGGCGAGATTCGATTTGGCAACAGGTTTATTCGATGGTGCCCTTTCGAAATAAGCGCTTCCGCTACAGCGATGTCAATTTCAATCTGTTGCAAAATATAGTTGAAACAAAATCCAATGCTTCCATTGATGAATTTGTAAAACTCCATTATTATTATCCGCTCAATCTGGAACATTTGACTTACAAGCCACTTGAAGTTTTCGATGTAAATCAAATCGTTCCTACTGCCGATGATGCAGGCTGGCGAAAGCAATTGCTTCAGGGGTATGTTCACGATGAGTCTGCTGCTTTACTAGGTGGAGTAGGTGGAAATGCAGGTCTGTTTGCAAATGCAGAAGACTTGGCGGTGCTTTTTCAAATGATTTTGAACGGCGGTCATTATGGTGGTAAAGAATTTTTAAAACCTGAAACCATTCGAAAATTCACTTCTCAGCAGGCTGGTTCCCAGCGTGGATTGGGATTCGATGTTCAGACCAAAAGTGGAACCAAAAACTGCTCAACCAAAGCTTCTGTCAGTACTTTTGGCCACACCGGCTTTACAGGGACTTGTGTTTGGGTTGATCCTGAATCAGAGCTGATTTATATTTTTCTTTCCAATCGAATTCATCCCAATGTGAAAAACAGGACGCTTTTTAAAGAAAAAACTCGATCCCGAATTCAGAGCCTCGTTTATGATGCAATGAATAGCTATCCTGAAGATAAAAATCCGAACATGCAGCCTGAAATTATGCGGGCAGATGTAAAAAAATGATCAGATGTTAACCTTCTTTTTTAGCATTTGCCTCTGCAATCCGATTTGGATAATCGGTGATAATTCCATCGACACCTAGTTTCAGTAATTCTCTCATTCGATCCACTTCATTGACGGTCCAGGGAATGAGTTTCATGTTTTTAGCGTGGACTTTTTCGACCAGTTCTTTGTTCACAAACATGTGGTATGGACTATAGATTTCAGGTTGAAAATTCAGCAATGCTAAGTTCTCTTCGAAACTTTTCATCGATTCAATTAAATAGGCAACCGGGATTTCAGGATTTTGTCGATGGATTTCATTCAAAACATTAATATCAAAGGATTGTAGATTACATCGCCCATAAATGCCAGTTTCTTTGATTTCTTTTAAAACCAGTTTTACAAAATTTTCAGGACTGGGCACTAAGGTGTCGTAAAATTCCGGGTTGCTTTTTATCTCAATATTGTAATATGGCTTTGGTCGATCATTATTTGAACAATAAAATTCAACCGAACTGATCATCTCTTTCAAAGATGGTTTATAAACCTTCATTTTTTGTTGCTCCGGGAATTTGTCATTTCCTCTGCTTCCACAATCAAAAGCTTTGATCTCGGCATAGGTCATATCCATTATCAAAAGATCTTTTTCCTCATCGGCATTTACTTGGCTGGTGTCAGGTTTGCTGCAAATATGATGAGAGAACCAGGGTTCGTGTGAGATGATAACCTTATTGTCTTTCGAAACGACCACATCCAATTCAAGAGTTTTAACGGGATACTCAAGTGCTTTCAAAAACGAAGGAATAGAATTTTCGGGTACCATTCCACGAGCACCACGATGTCCCTGCCAATCAAAGGTTATTTGCATTTTATCCATGTTTTCTGAGTTGTTTTGACAACTAAAAAGTAGAATTAATGTCAGGATTAGTATTGATCTCATTTTTTAGTGGTTAAATGTTATAGGTTGATTAAGTAATTAGGTCCAATCTGCACATCCTCCTTTTTCCCGCTCTGCCTTCCTCCATCCTCCGTTTTCCCCTTCCACCGTGCGCTTTATTCATATTTATATCCACCACCTCCGTCATCTTCAAGATTAACTCCCAGTCCCAAAACCATGCGGTTAACAAAATTGAAATAACTGATAACAAGAGTAGCGTCCAAAATTCCACGATCTTCTATACCTGATGCTTTCATTTCATTTAGCAATACTTCTTTACCCTTAAAGTTGGGATCAACGGTCAGTTTTTGAGTATATTGGCAAAACAAAGCGTCTTTTTCAGGTAATTCCAACTGGGTAAAATCTTTACTCAATTGTTTAACCTTTTCTTCATCTTTCCAGAAAAAAAGCAATGCCTGCGCGTGATGCTGGATACAATAATCACAGTCATTCGCTGCCGAAACGATTACGGCGATCATTTCTCTTTGGTAACGTCTCAGTGGTGATTTGCCAAACATGATTTTCATGTACAATTCCATGTGCGCGACGATAGATTCCGGGTTGAGGCTCTGGATTTTGTGGACCTCAGCCAGTTTTCCACGGGAACGAACCAACTCATCATAAATTTCTTTGAGTTGTCCTTCTGCTTCTTCGTGTTGAATGACTTTGATATAAGGCATTGGTATAGTATTAAATGAAAGTTGAAAATAATGTTTTGTGCGAAGAAATTGATTGTTTAATGGTTAAATAAATTCAAGATCAAAATGCTTTTTAGAATAATCAAGTTCCTGGATAGGAGTCCTTTGAACCAATATTGGCGATGAGTTTTAAAAATTAATAAAAAAGTTAACTTTGTTGCATCTAATTAAAAGCTGCTGAAATTAAATTATGTCAACGAACACGATCATCCAAAAAGGTACTCCGCACTTCATAGCCTGCATCATTTTCCTGTTAATTAGTGGTTTGTATTTTACCGCACAGATTCAGGGTAAAGTTGAAAAATCTTTTGACATTGTCTCCGCCCGAGCTAATCTCCAGGAAATCCGAAACTTTGAAGATAAAACAGGTGAGAGGACCCTTTGGACCAACTCCCTTTTTGGCGGCATGCCTACCTACCAAATCGATTCAGCACAACCCAATAATTTAATAAAATTTGTCGAAAAAACCAGTCGGCTCTATGTTTCAAGACCAATTGGGATGTTTTTCGCGGCGATGTTGATATTTTATATTATGCTGATTTTGCTGGGTGTCAATCCCTGGTTGAGTATTGTTGGTGCTTTAGCTTTTGGTTTTACCACCAACAATTTTATACTTTATGGAGCGGGACATGTCACCAAGGTGAAGGCGATTATTTACCTGGGTTTGATTGCAGCAGGAGTAATACTGGCCTTTAGAAAAAAATATCTTTTAGGAGGATTGATCTTTGCCGTTGGATTAGGACTTGACCTTTATGCCAATCATATCCAGATGACCTATTATTTTTTCATGACTTTGCTAATCTATGGTGTCATAGAGTTGGTCCGTCATATCATGAAAAATGAAATGGCATCTTTTGGAAAAGCGACCATGTATTTGGCAATTGGAGGCCTTTTGGCTCTCGGGTC
This sequence comes from Saprospiraceae bacterium, assembly GCA_028277915.1. GTDB lineage: Bacteria > Bacteroidota > Bacteroidia > Chitinophagales > Saprospiraceae > JAHDHW01. Next base: position 14,872 of record JANQFJ010000322.1, on the reverse strand, counting down.
GAGCTCTTCAAAGCTTTGGACGACTTATGAATATTCCAAAGACACTATGCGCGGAGATCCTATTCTCGCTGTTGACGAAAGTGCTCCAAAAACGAGTAGCAATACTTCCGGGCTTGAATACGGCTATGCTACAATGTGGAGCAATGGATGGATGGATTTGGTCGCAGGATTTATACCGGGAGTGGTTGGTGGTGGAGGATTAACTTATTGGGGGAAAAATGTGGATGGCACGGCTGGTCCGGCTTATTATGGTGCTGTTATATTTTTTCTTTTCGTGTTGGGATTGCTGATCGTCAAGGGGCCTGTAAAATGGTGGTTGCTTGGAGGAGTCCTTTTGATCTCCCTTATTTCGATGGGAAAAAATTTCTTTTTACATGGATTGCTGTATGATTTTTTCCCATTGTTCAATAAGTTTCGAACACCAAACTCGGCTTTGAGTGTTGTGGCATTTTTAGTTCCGGTTCTTGGAATTTTAGCGGTTGATGAAGTGCTGAAAGAAAATTTAAAAAAAGAAAAACTACTTCAGTCGCTTTACATTTCAGGAGGGGTGATGGCTGTGATTGGTTTGTTTTATGCTTTAATGGGAAGTTCGTTTTTTGATTTTACTTTTCCGAAAGACGAGATGTACGCTCAAAATTATAATATCAACATGTCTGCTGTGAAAAAACAAAGGGCAGAAATGATGAGTGGAGATTCATGGCGGTCGCTGGGATTAATTGTTGCTGCTGCAGCCTTGCTTTGGTTCTTTTTGAAAAATAAAATCAATCAAACCATTTTGCTCGCAGGTTTGGGAATTTTAGTGGTTGGTGATCTTTGGACCATAAATAAAGACTATTTGAATAATGATAATTTTGTAAAAGCGAGTGAATACAAAAAAGAAGTTTCCCCACGTCCCGTGGATACCAAAATATTGTCAGACCAGGATCCAAATTATCGGGTGTTTGACCTCAGCGGAGGATTGAGTAGTGCTGTGAATTCTTCTAAAATCACTTCCACCACGTCCTATTATCACAAAAATGTGGGTGGCTATCATCCAGCCAAATTGCAACGTTACCAGGACATGCTGGATCGTCATATTTTACCGGAAGGTCAACGATTGATCAATACGCTGCAACAAGCCAAAAGTATGGCTGACATCGAAGGAGTTTTGGGAAGTTTGCATGTTTTCAATATGTTAAACACCAAATATTTTATTGCCAATAACGAATCTCCGATTCCCAACAAATTTGCTTATGGCAATGCCTGGTTTGTTGATGAATTTAAATTTGTGAATTCTCCAAATGAGGAGATAGATGAAATCCGTGGCATTAATCCAACTCAATTGGCGATAGTTCACAATGAATTTTCGAGCGAGCTCAGCGGCTTGAATATTCAAAAAAACGGAACAATTGAATTGACGGAATATCGGCCGAATCGCTTAACTTATCAATCAAATACGACTTCTGACCAGTTAGCATTATTTTCTGAGGTATGGTATGGCCCAAACAAAGGCTGGCAAGCCTACATAGATGGGAATCCAGTGGATCATATACGTGTCAATTATATTCTTAGAGGACTAAAAGTGCCATCAGGCCAACACACGATTGAATTCAAGTTTAAGCCAAAGGCGTACACTATTGGAACGATCATTTCCCTATTGAGTTCTCTGATTATCATTTTAGGATTAATCGGTTTTATTGTTTACAACTATCGTAAAAAAATGAATGAACCTGAATGGATTGAACTGAGAAAAAAGACTCAAGATGCTAAAAAAATGAGACCAACTAAGTCGAAGAAGCGGAGGAGGTAAAGTATAAAGTTCAGTACCTTAGCCAAACATTTTTTAACGATTCATAGCATTTGTATTTTATTTACAATTTGTTTGTTAGATTCATTAGCTTTCTAAGTAATTTATTACTAAATTAAAGACGAAGTCTTAAAAGCTAAATATAACCTGTAGTTTGCTGGTGAAAGCCAGCGCTTAAAACCAGATGGCTATGAATTACAATTACCACTACTCTTTCCTATTATCGATTATAATTTACTTTTTACTTCATTTTATAATTGTTGAATTCGTTGTATCCAGTTTTCAAATAAAGAATTCAAATGAATATGAACAATTGTTTTGTGGATCAACAGAACTTACTGAGCAGCTTTTTCATTCGAGTCCACAGATATTAGAAAATCATAATAATCTTGAGAAAGAGGTTTATGAATTCATGCAAAAAAAACTAGCCGGAAATAGTTTTCTTCCAAACTATACTTTACCTGTTGTTGTACACATCATACATAACAATGGTCCAGAAAATATTTCAGATGCTTTAGTTTTTCAAGGTATTCAGCATTTGAATGAATCTTTTGCCAATTTCGGATATTACGATCAGGGCACAGGAGTAAATACGCAAATTGAATTTTGTCTAGCACAAAGGGACCCGGATGGCAATGCTACAAATGGTATCACTCGTGATATATCTGCTTTGGCGAACTTGACAATGGAAACAGATGATATTAATATGAAAAACATAAATCGCTGGGATCCATTGAATTATATCAATATTTGGCTGGTTAATGAAATTTGTAGTAATAGCAGTGGTTGTGGGGTTGCAGGATATGCATATTTCCCCTCATCGCATGGAGGACTAAATGATGGAATTGTTATTGAAGCCAACTGGATGGGTAGCTCCAATGCAAATTCTACGGTACTCAGCCATGAAATGGGCCATTATCTTGGTTTGTATCATACTTTCCAGGGAGGTTGCGCAAATGATGATTGTTTAGTGAACGGAGACAAGGTCTGTGATACTCCACCAGATCAATCCACTGCCGCTGTTCCATGCAATACTACTGTCAATTCCTGCACAACAGATGTCAATGGAGCAGATCCTAACAATCCGTTTAGCAGTGATCAAAACGATATGTTTTGGAATTATATGGATTATGGCAACTGGTCATGTTATTCTGCATTTACGGCAGGACAGGCAACTCGTATGGAATTTTTTGTAAATGGAACGCGATCCAGTCTGTTGTCTTCTGAAGCATGTTTGCCAGCATGTATGAGTCCATTGACTGCTTCATTCAATTCCAGCGCTAATCCGATCAATGTTGGAGACAATGTTAGCTTTACAAATACAAGTATAGGGGCTACGGCTTATGAATGGCTAATCGATGGTGTACCATTTTCAAGTAATACAAATTCATCCTACAGTTTCCTGACTGAAGGATTTTATGTTATTACTTTAAATACTACCAATAATGACCCAAACTGTTTTGAAAGCTTTTCTGATACAATCGAGGTTGTTTGTCCTGTGGTTGCAGGATTTGATGCTAACACAACAATTGCCCAGATTAACGAAATCGTATTCTTAACAAATACGAGCTTTAGTGCCACTGGTTATGAGTGGACATTGAATGGTACTCCTCAAAGTAACTCAACAGATTATTCATTTAGCTTGGCGAACCCTGAAGTTGTACAAGTTTGTTTAGAAGCTTTTGATTCTCTTTGTTCTGATATATTTTGTGTATACATCAGTATCATAAGCGATACCTCTTCTGATTGTGATATACCTTATATTAAATCAATTGGAAACCCTCAAGAAAGTGAAGGAGCAAATGTGATTATACCATCTTTGAATGATGACTTTTTCATTGGAGGTAATAAAGAAGACAGTGCAATGATTGTAAAAGTAACTCCAGATGGAATACCTGTTTGGTCCAAGACTTTCAAATTTACCAATCTTAACGATGATATCTGGGATATTAAAATTGATTCTGACAATAATTTAATAGTTGTTGGATATGGAAGAAATGGAAATGATTACGACTGTTTTGCTTTCAAATACAACCATTCAAACGATATCATTGAATGGGTGAAAACTATGCCTACCCCAAATGAGTCCTTTTGGAGAAATGTAGTGGAGAAAAATATTGGAGGAAATTATTTAGTCCTGGGACAGTCTCAACCTAATGGCAGTCCTGGGCAAGGATGTGATGCTTTTATAATAGAATTAGATCGAAACGATGGATCGGTCAATTGGATGAGAAATTACCATCTTGGAAGTTGTGAAACTTATTTAGATGTTATTTTGGATGGAAATACAATTTTGGCTCCTGGTAGATTTAATTTTGCCGGAGGAGGACAAAATCGTTTTCGGGCCAGCCTTACTCGTCTTGATTTTTCTGGAAATGAAATCTGGTCTCGATTATATTTAGTACCTGTAAATACAGATGCCAGGCTATATGCCAGCGATATCGTAGTAGATGGCGATAAAATTATAAATGTAGCGCATGGAGATTTTAATGGAATAAGCTTCTCAAATGTGGATATTTACCTTTATTCCACTAACATGGATGGGACAATAAATTGGGCTGAGAGCTTCGATATTGTTGGTTCAAACACAGAAAGAACAAATGATATTATTAATTTACCCGATGGATATTTAGTACTAGGTTCAATTGTATTTTCGGATCGTGATTTATTTATTTTAAAAACGGATAAGCAGGGACAAATTCAATGGGCCAAATCGTATGGTGGCAATCAAAATGACTTTAGTGCGAATGTTTTTGTTCAAGGAGATTTCATTTATTTAGCGGGGACTAAAGGTTCTGGTTCGTCTGATGAAGATATATTTTTAATAAAGCTGAATATGGAGGGTGAGCTTTCTTCACCATGTGATGATGTCGAAACTTTAGATGCAATACAAACTTCTTTAAATAATCCTTATGATGGTTTACATCCATTAACGAACTGGGACCCTTCTTTTTCAACTTTTGAGATTTTGAATCCAACAGCGAATCCTAGTTCAATAGATGTTAACGATATATGTGGTATCGATTGTGATGAGATTTGTGATAACGGCATTGATGATGATGGCGATCAATTAATTGATTATTTCGATCCTGATTGTCCATGTTTGGACACCTTAGCCTGTGGTACACCTTTCTATAATATTTGTGCTCCTGAATGTGAATTTCCTATTCCTCCAGTGTCTATTGAAATGGAAGCACTTTGGTCTAAAACCGGGATTCGGATTGGAAATGTCCAAATGGTAGCAGATGTTGACGGGGATTGTGTACCTGATGTTTTAGCAGTCAACTCTTCTGGTACTGCCTTGGAAGTGATTAATAGTATTTCGGGGGTTTTAAAATATTCTTATCCAGTAAGTATTCCAAATGGATATATGCATCCAGCTTTGGCAGACGTAGACAATGATGGAATGGCTGAGATATTCTTTGTTGGAGCAACTACAGGAACTGCAAGATTGTTTCGGTTGGATTATAATCCCAGCAATGACAATCTTGAAGAAACCTGGCAATCTTCAGTTGATATATTTGCTCCCTGGAATATCCCTGCATTTAATTATTCTCCGTCACTTGCTGATTTTGATTATAATGGAACACCAGAAGTTTATGTTGGAAATCAGATTTTTAATATCTTAAATGGCCTTGAACTGGTGAATGGCGGTCAAAATAATCAAGGGGTTTATCAATTGGGAAGCTCTAACTTTATGACTTCTACTTCAATTGCTTCAGATTTACTTCCGAATAATGAATGTGTTTTCTGTCAAGGCTTAGAACTCGTTGCCGGGGGGCAAGTTTACACCGTAAATTTAGCATCCTACACCAATCCTTCGTTGAATAATATGGTTGTTGAAAAAGAGTATCAGTTACCTGGTACTGGAAGGATAGATGGTGCAACAAGATTGGTGGATTTTGACAGAGATGGTGATTTGGATGTTGTAGTAACGACTCAGCTGACGGCTTTTTCTGAAACAAGAGTCTTTGTTTGGGATATCTCAACAGAGTCGCTTTTAGGTAATGTTTATACCAACATACCAAATGCAGCGAGGGAACGAATTGGAGCTGCGGCGATCGGAGATGTCGACAATGATGGTTGGCCTGAAATAGTTGTTGCGACTAGTTATAATTTCAATATTTTGGAAGATTATCAAAATGGAGGTGCAAATAATTGGGGCTTAATTCCTGCAACTTTGAAAGCAACTATTTCAACATCTGATCAATCAGGAGCTACCGGTGCAACTATTTTTGATCTCAATGGTGATGGTGCTGTTGAAATAATTTATCGTGATGAAAACAATCTTCGGGTATTTGATGAAGATTTGAATGAATTGGCAGTAATATCATGTACTTCAGGAACTGCGACCGAATATCCCGTTATTGCAGATTTAAATGGAGACGGGGAAACTGAGTTTTTGTGTGGTTGTGAAAATATTGGTCTTACAGCTTTCAAGTCAGCTAACTTACCCTGGATCAAAGCCCGAAAAATATGGAACCAGTACAATTATTTCGTGACTAATATCGAAGATAACGGTTCTGTTCCTGTTCAACAGCAGAATCCTCATATTGTGGGCGACAGTATCATTATGAATGGTTTTTTAGCACAGCAACCTATCCTTGACGATGAAGGCACTCCCATCAATCCTGTGGCTGATGCGGAGCTAATGATTGACAGCGCTTTTTGTAATAATGACTCGGTTAATGTTTATGTAACAATTTGTAATACAGGGGATTATACGCTCTCCGAATTAACACCTGTGGCTGTGTATTTTGGTGATCCAACCTTGGCAACACCATTTTTAATTTCAATAAATTCAATTGGTGTAAATGTAAAACCCGATAGTTGTTTCAACGCTGTTTATGCAGTTCCAAATGGGTTAAATCAACCTATTTTTATCGTGATCAACGATGATGGTTCGGGAAATTATCCATATGATTTAGCCACTGATTTTCCGATTACTGCTATTGGGGAATGCGATTTTGAAAATAATATTGCCGATACCGAAGTTAATGGCTCCCTACCACCTGAGCTGGATTTAGGTCCTGATATAATCGTTTGCGATAATGGTGTATTTGAATTTAACGCAGGTGCTGGCTTTGATTATTATGAATGGCAGGATGGCTCTCAAGACTCCACTTTTACAGCATGGTCTGCAGGAACCTTTTGGGTGACTGCTTGGAATGATTGTGGGGAGATTCAAAGCGATACCATAAACGTTGAAATCGACAGTGCTACCGTTTTTGATTTAGGACAAGACACGGTGCTTTGTGGAGGAGGAGCAGTAACTTTTTTTGTGCCTGGTTATGACCGTTATGAATGGTTGCCAAATGTGGATATTGATTGCGATTCTTGTGAGATTGCAACTGTAAGTCCATCTTCTTCAACCACATATACTTTAGTTGCCAGTACGGATTCTGGTTGTATCAGTGTCGATTCTATCCAGGTCATAATTGCAGATACTTTTTTTGTAACAATGGACACCAGCATTTGTGAGGGAGAGACTATAATTTTCGATGGAATTGAATTACAGCCGAATACATCAACCTATTTTTATTATTCCACTGTGTTGGGCTGTGATTCTACAATTTTGGTAAACGTTAGTACCAATGGTTTTGAAACTTATTTTGAAGAGATTGACACTTTTGCATGCTTTGGAAATTCAATTTTGTTCGATGGTATAGCCATTCCTGCTGACAGCTCTTACATTTTTGATTATAATACCTCTCAGGGCTGTGATTCTACAATTGTTGTAAATGTTATTCCATTGGATACTTTTTATAATGTAGCAAGTTTATCGATTTGTGAAGGGGAAAGTATCATGATTTTTGGCAATGAAGTGACTGTTGCTGGCGATTATTCAATGATTTTCAATACTATAAATGGCTGCGACTCTACTGTGATAATTTCCCTTGAAGTTTTCGAAAGGCCTGAAGTTAGTTTAACCGGAGAACCTACTTGTCCTGATGATTCAACAGGAACTGTTAGTGCCACAATTGTTGGTGGTAATGAACCTTTTAATTATAATTGGAATGTTACACCTGAAAATATAGCGGAGTTACAAAACCTCTCTGCTGGTATTTATTCAGTTACTGTTACTGATGTTAATGATTGTACGGATTCATCCAGTATTGTTCTTAACGAAGTGACACAAACTCCCGTGGTCGGTTTTGGTTTTGATGTCAGTTGTTTTGGATTAAGTGACGGTTATTTTCAGATTGATACTGCTTTTGTGGGGTATTTATTTAGCCTTGATGGCGATATTTATCAAAGCTCGCTGTTTTTTGACAACCTTTCAGAAGGCACTTATGATCTTTATATCCAGGATCCGAATGGCTGTCAATATTCTCAAAGCTTTACTATAGGTACACCTCCTCCAATAATATTACAATTGCCTGCAGATATTACTATTGAGTTAGGAGATTCTGCCATCATTGAGTCTTCAGTTAATGTATCTGATTCTATAAGTTACTCATGGAGTCCGCCTACTGATCTAAGTTGTCCAACATGTCCAATCACTTATGCCAGCCCTACCGAAGATGTTTTGTATACATTGACAGTGATTGACAGCAGCGGTTGTATCGTGAGAGAAGACATTTTGGTTAAAGTGGATCGAAACCGGAATATTTTTATTCCAAATGTTTTTAGCCCGAATTACGATGGCACAAATGATGTATTTATGATTTATAGTGGTAATGGGGTGGGAGAGATTCTCTCCTTCACCATTTTTGATCGTTGGGGCGAACAAATTTTTGAAGCTAAAAGTTTTCAGCCAAATGATCCGGCATTTGGTTGGGATGGTACCTTTAAAGGAAAAGATATGGGCCCAGCAGTGTTTGTTTATTTGGTTGAAGTTGCTTTTTTGGATGGGAAAAAAATCACTTACAAAGGGGATGTGACTTTAGTGAAGTGATTAGATTAAAAAAACTATTTTCTCTGTTTACGATAAATGTCAATCATCTCGATTAAAAAGTTAATCTGCCTTTCACCTTTTTTATATATCGGATAGTTTCTTTTGAAAGAACCTTGCGAGGATGAGGTTTCATTTTGCCTGGCAAACTCCAGGTTGATTGTAACCATACCCAGATATTGAGTTTTGAATGATACATAAAATAAAGTGTCCACATGATCCAATGGGTAAACATGTACCAAATGGGCAAGTATTTGTAGGCGATAATCATTTTGTTTTCATACTGCCATTTTGCAAGCATTAGTGTGCTTGCTCTCCCTTTAGGACTTTTTTTATGTAAAACAGTTATATCCGATGTATAGTAAATCCTGTATCCCGCATCAAGACTTTTAAACGCCATGTCGTATTCCTCATTAGCGTATTGGAATGATTCAATATAATAGCCGACTTTGTCGATTACTTCCTTTTTAATAACATGTCCACAACCAATGTAATAATTGGTGAAAAATTCTTTTTGTTTGCTGAGGTGTTTATTTTTCGTTGAAATGCTGTATTCTTTTGAATAAAAATTTTGTTCACGATATGCAATAATTTTTACATTGTGTGAGTCTTCAAATCGGTTAAAAATATCAATTGTTTTTTCAATAACATCGGATTCAATAAAAACTGCATCATCGTCAATAAAAATCATAGTTTCACCCCTGGCCATGCTGATACCAAGGTTACGACCACGCGGTACGCCCAGATTTTCTTCAGCCAAGTGGTAACGAACCTTGTTTTGCTGATCAGAAGAAAGCTTGTTCAGATATGCTGTAAAATCATTATAGTCCACATCTGAGTCATTATTTATGACTATGATTTCTTTTGAAATCCCTTCTACGTCATTTACATGGAATAAAATATTATCAACAACATCAATAGTCTCCTCAGGACGATTGTATGTGATAATTACAAAGGAGAAAATTTGGTTCATGCTGAAATACTGAATAAGTTCATGTTCATAATTTTACAAATGAGCTTGTAAAATTAACTTTTCTTGAATTAGAATCAACTGATATTTGTAAAGTATAATGACCGGGTATAAGTTTGGATATATTTATTTGATCATTATCACTCACGATGCCTTTTTGAGTGATTTGTCCTAAAGGATTGAAAATCAAATACTTTTGTGGATTTAAAATATCAGTATTTTGACTTTCAATTATTAAATAATTTTGAGAAGGGTTAGGGTAAATTAGTAATATCTTACTATTTGAATTAACAAAAGTTAAATCTAATAGCAAATCAGTGTTGCATAATGTATCAACTTCGCTTTCGGTAACAGGACGATTGTAGAGTCTCACCTCGTCAATGATTCCTTCAAAGTAACGGTGATTCCCTGCTCCATCTCCTTGATGCCAGAAGCCGATTGTTAAAGGATCGGTGCAGTTTAAATGTGGATTTGCCGTCTGAGTTGTTATCTCTGTTTCCATAAAACAATCTACCCAAATTTGCCATTTGTTTTGATCAATGATTCCTACAATGTGATGCCACTCTCCGTCGTGGATTGTTGATGTTGAAATGGCTTGCCAAAAGTTGTCAGAATTATCTCTTCCACCAACAATAGCAAAACCGTCTTCTGTAGCTAAAAAGTAGCCAAGGTCTTCTTCAAAATTGTATTTCGAAACCAGAAGTTGTCGATCAGCAGAGAATGTTTTAACCCAGGCACTAATTGTTAACTGATTGGTGATGTTTCGAGATTCATTTCCACAATCAATAAAACTACTTACTCCATTGAACATATAAGCTGTCTGAATTTCATTTTCTATTCCGTTAGCTGGTGATAAATCGTGTCCATCTCCATGTAATTCATTTCCGCTTTTATCCTCTGTGTTATTATTAAAATCATAATAAGATTGTAAATTTTCGCTGACAATCTGTGAAAATATATTTTGGGTTGTTATTAACAAAAAAATGAAAAGAATTAGGGATAAGAGTTGTTTTAAAGTTTTCATACCAAAAAGATTGAATTAATGAAAAACAAGTTAATCATATTTTTCTACATCTTGAATCGATTTTCTTTCGAATGCATCAATGAAAGAACTAGAAGTGCAGTTATAAATCGTTACACCTCTTGAAGAAGCATAGTCTTTAAGGTCGAAATAAGATCTAAAGGCAAACATAAGTTTTTCCAAGATTTCATAAAGTCTTCTAGGTCTGACACCTTCACTATACATAATATCACTTTTAGAGGTTTCAGCATCGTAAAAATGCTGTTGATTGACTAAAGCAACATTTTTTTCGTTTACTGAAATCAATGGAATCCATGAATGATCTGCTCCTAAGAGATAAATATTTTTAAAACCACTGTTAATTGCCATTAAAATAGCTGGAATCAACACATTGTGTGGCCTGGGTGAGCCTAATCCATTTCGCATGAACCATCGATTAATAGTTGATAACCCTTCAATAGGTGTTGTATTATAAAAAATGATGTTTAAATTTGGATTACTTCGAAGTTTTTGAACAAAAGAAGGATTCGATTTAGCGAGATTAGGACAAAATACATTCAACTTCCAATCAACATTTTCAACCAGCGCTTTTACAATATTTTTACGAATGGATGTGTTGGGATCAATAGTGTCCGATTCCCAATATTGAGGTGAAGCGAAAATCCAATACTTTGGTTTTATTTTTACAAAATGTTCAGTATCCGGAAATTTATTGACACAGATTAAAGTGGCTTGCTGCAAAATAGATTGATCTTGCTCCAATACTTTTTTCAGTGAAGGACCATTACCCAAAATGAAACAAGAATTGGAATCTGATTGGTGCTTTTTTAAAAATAGATTTGAACGAAAAAGTATTTTCAAAAAAGTAAAAAAACTTTGGGTAAGCTTAGTCAAAAACACAAAAAACTTTTCTAACATAAGCGTTAAGTATATTTATGACTTGATAAACTTTTTAGCTTCCTCAATCAAAAACTTAGCGATTAAAAAATCATAAGCTGTGAATATTCCATGAGCAGTTCGTTCACCGACGACTATATGGCCTACATTTCCAGCCAACAGCTTGTTCGCTCTGTGATAAGCTCTGACCGTTGTGAGTGTCAATCCACCTACTCCTTTATAAAGTGCTTCTCTTTCCAACTTAGTAAAGTTTTCCTGGTTGAGAATAGGAACCATGCCTTCTCCATAATGATGGTAAAGCGTTGCTGTTTCCAAACGAACACTTATGACGCTATCGGCTTTGAATATCGCCAGGGTATGAATGGCATCGTCTATCGAACCTCCAGTCAGAAAAGGATATTCAATCGGTAATATCATAAAGGCTTCTATTCTGTTTACAGTGGGAGCTAAATGAACAAAAACATGATCAATTGTCCCATTCAACGACACATTAAATCGTGCCATTTCAGTAGGTCGCTTGATAAATTTTACTTTTTCATTGTTGGCGTAGGTTTTCTCGATATGATTTTCAATGTCCTCTTCAGAAGAAGTGACTACGATTTTGGACAGCAATGTAGAGTTCAACAAAGATTCAATCTTTAAATCAATCAGGTTTTTACCACCAAGCTTGGTAAAAGCCAATCGCTCTTTTCCAATACGGGTATTTCGTACAGGGACAATGCCGATCGTGTTGGGGAGAGAAATTTTATTTTTTGAAATGAAGTTTTCTTTAATCAGCTTGCGAGTGTCGAGAATCCGATTTTCGTTGGTTGTCAGATTTTCACCATGGCGACGATAATAAAAGAGTGGTTCTTTTATATTTGAGACCTTAAAATGAGTGATGAATTTTATCCACAGTTCATAGCCATCCTGGCAGGAATAAGTTTCGTCATATCCTCCGACTGATTTCAGAAATGCCGTTCTGATGACTGTACATGCGCCGTGAGCAGGCTGATCCATGAGTTTAACCTTATCATCAAAGTCATGTCTTTTGATCTCAGCAGTAACATTATTTTCGTGATCGACTAAATAATAGTCGGGAAACACCAGCCCCAATTCATCGTCAGCTTCCAGAGCTCCGGTCATTTTTTCTAGAGCATTATCTACAAGATAGTCGTCAGCATCCAATCGCATGATGTATTTGCCATTTGCCAAACGAAGAGCAATGTTGTTGGTAATATTTAAGCCTTTATTTTGCTGGTAAATGACTTTGATTTTGGAATGATTGGCGTAAGATTCGATGATTTCCTTAGAATTATCTGTTGAGCCATCATCAATAATCAGTAACTCAAAATTCTGAAAACTTTGATTCAATACACTTTCAACGGCTTGTTTAATATAATTGCCGTAATTGTAATTTGTGATATAAACCGTTATTAAGGGAATATTCATTTCAAATTATTTATCAAATGGCACACCCACGATAGTCAAACCGTCAGAAAAACGTGCTTCATCTACAAATTGTTGTAACTCAACCTGAAAGGACCCCGTGTCAACTAAAGCATCATATTTTCCAGTACTGTTTCCAATTTGCATCAATGTTTCATACACATCCATCCCGTAGTACCACGCTGCCACCGGTTTGAATTTATGAAGATAATACAATTCTGCTGCAGAAGCATCGGTAAACAACATGATATGACCCATCGGGTCGATATGGCGGATGATCGTTTCCGGATTTAGACGTTGCGAGGCTGAGCTCAAAGAATCCCAACGTGGCAATTTTGAAATTACCATGCCGCCATTTTCACTTTTTGAAACGACTTGATAAGCAGCGTCGAGGATTCGGCCGGGATTTGGCGTATGTTCCAACAAACCCCAAAAAGTGACAATATCGTAGCCCTCATAATCCACAGCAGCTTTAATGAAATCCCTGGCATCCATTTCAAAACCCCAAATCTCTTTGGCAAATTCACGACTGGATTCACTCAGCTCAATTCCTTCAGCTCGCAAACCTGCTCTCCGGCAGGCTTCGACAAAATGCCCGGCACCTGAACCTACATCCAGAATTCTTTTCGGTTTGCAGCCAAATTGCTTTTCGTATACTTCAAGCGTCCAGGTGACCCACGGAACCGCGATTGCGTTCAATCTTGACTCGGCAGCTGATTTGTCGGTATAAGTGGCCGCGTAAGTCACATTATTTAAGTAGAAATCGTGAATGGTTTTCTGAGTCGGGCGGTTTTTTACATAAACATGTCCAGTGTCAGGTGTTTGAACGTACTTTGCTCCGTAGATGTCGGCGATTTCGGTGGCTTTGTCTGTAGAAATCCCTGAAACTGGGCATTTATCAACAAATTCCCCTTTGCCAGCGTATAGTTCTTTTCGAGATTTGTTGTAGTATTCGACTTTGCTTTTTATGCTTTCAACAATGTTTTTTTTCAAAGTCAAAAGGTCCGTCTTTTTGCCCAAATATAAATCAACCGGGAATTCATTTGAGTTTCCATTGTCCTTTCTGATCCAGATTTCCTGAGTTCGTTCCCCTTCATTTGTTAAAGGACTTTGTTTAAACCATTTACTCATTTTATAAAATTGTTTTTATTCAAAATACGCCCATTCGAGCTTTTGATGTTTTTTTAAGTCAATCTTTGTCTTTTTACCAATTATTTTTTCAAAATCTCTGGCATCAATACCGTGATTTGGCCTTAAAGTAGTTAAAAGTTTTTCTTCAATAATCGTCCCCAAAGGAATATCTTCCAACGGATACACCGCACGTCTAAACGTTTGGACATGGTCTCCTTCAACAGGCAATGGTCGTTTTAAGGGATGGCCTTTTAAACGATCAATATTTTTTATGTCATTTATCAAGTGATGGACTTCGTCTTTAGTCAATGAAACTTTGTGATCCCGAAAAGTTTGGCCTTCACGGGTATCTGTAAAATGAAATTCCAGGATCTGAGCACCCATTGCCACAGCAATTTCCAATGCTTTACTCCCTTCAGTATGATCAGAATATCCAACCGGCAATCCGGTCATGTTTTGAATCACCTGCATTACCGAAAGATTGGCATCTTCGAATGGAATTGGATACATTGATGTGCATTGAAGAATGGATAGGAAATTTGGATCCTTGTACAAATCGTCAAGGGATTGGATGTATTCTACAGATTCAACAACCTCTTCTAAGGTAGAGAGACCAGTTGATAAAATTATAGGTTTCCGCTTTTTAGCAGTGGCTTTTAAAACAGGATAAGCTGTCAAATCACCAGAGCCGATTTTGTAAACCGGCATGTATTCATCAATCCATTCCAAATAGTCAATATCCCA
>JANQFJ010000317.1 GCA_028277915.1 Saprospiraceae bacterium | reverse complement strand
CTGAAAAGAATTCAAAGATTCGATCCTCCGGGTATTGGTGCCAAGAACCTGCAAGAATGCCTTTTGCTTCAACTTCAAAATAAGTTAGAAACCGAAAGTGATAATTTGTCAGATCAAGAAATTTCAATTCTTCGATTATGTGTAAGAATTATTGATGAGTATTTCAATGAATTTTCTAAAAAACACTATCAAAAACTACAGCGGTATCTCAGTATTTCTGAAACCCAGCTTAAAGATGCTATTGATGAAATATTGAAATTGAATCCAAAGCCTGCAAGTGGTTATACCAGCGGTAAAGGCAGAACGACATATTATATTGTTCCAGATTTTACAATCGTCAATCGCGATAATGAGCTAGAATTGACATTAAATTCCAGGAATGCCCCTGACCTAAGAGTAAATGAGCATTACAAAGATATGCTCAAAAACTACCAGATAAACAAAAAAGTAAAAAAAGCGGATAAGCAGGAAAAAGAAGCGATCATGTTTATCAAGCAAAAAATTGATTCTGCTAAGTGGTTCATTGACGCGATTCGTCAAAGGCAACAAACAATGTACAAAACGATGTATTCGATCATGCAATACCAGTACGAATACTTCCGCACAGGAGATCAAAAGACCCTACGGCCAATGATTCTCAAAGATATTGCAGATATTACAGGACTCGATATTTCTACAATTTCAAGAGTAGCAAACAGTAAATTTGTTCAGACTGAATTTGGAACAAAACGTTTAAAAGATTTCTTTTCTGAGTCTTTACAAACGAGCACAGGAGAGGAGGTTTCAACCCTTGAGGTGAAAAAAATTCTCACGGATATTATCGAAGATGAAAATAAAAGAAAACCATTTTCTGATGAAAAATTGAAAAATATTCTTCGCGAAAAAGGTTATAATATTGCTCGACGTACGGTTGCAAAATATCGTGAACAACTCAATGTACCCGTAGCAAGACTAAGAAAAGAATTATGATAAAAGTGTACAAATGAATATCTAAAAAGGAAGATGAATTACATCTTCCTTTTTAATTTCTACGAACTAAAGTCAATTGCATTCAAAATAATAGAACATGCTTTCCTGATTTCATCTTCTTTAATGATCAAAGGCGGAGCAATACGCATGCTTCGATTATTAAACAAAAACCAATCGATTATCAATCCATTTTTCAAACAGTTGCTCACTACAACCTGAAGAAACTCAAAACTTTCAAATTCCACAGCCATCATTAATCCGGCGCTTCTGATTTCTTTGATTTTTGGATGAACTAATAATTCCCGAAACAATTTTTCCTTTTGTTTCACTCGAGCAATCAAATCGGTTTCAATGAGCTCTTCTAAAGTAGCTAAGGCTGCTACACAGCAAACCGGATGCCCACCAAATGTAGTGATATAACCTAGTGAAGGGTTATACGAAAAAACATCCATAACTTCTTTTGAAGCAATAAAAGCACCGATTGGCATTCCACCGCCCAGACCTTTTGCCAGCAATAAAACATCAGGAACGATACCGTATTGCTCAAAAGCAAACAATGTCCCTGTCCTACCACAACCAGTTTGGATTTCATCCAAAACCAACAATGCTCCTATCTCATCACAACGCTTTCTCAGTTTTTTCAAATAATTGTCGGTTGGAAGTTGAACACCCGCTGCTCCCCTAACGGGTTCAACAAATACTCCTGCGGTTTTATCAGTAATTTTTTCTAGCGAAGCTTCATCATTAAATTCGACATGGCGAATACCTGGCACAAGGGGGCGATAAGCCTGAGTAAAAGCAGGATTGCTCATTAAACTCGATGCACCGTGTGTGCTTCCATGATAGGCATTGCAAAATGAAATAATTTCATATCGACCAGTATATCTCTTGACAAGTTTCATCGCTCCTTCAACTGCTTCACTTCCGGAATTGACGAAATAAACACAATCCAAAGGTTCAGGAAGGTTTTCAACAAGCTTAGTTGCCAACTCAACTTGTGGACTTAAAATGCCTTCGCCGTAAACAAGAGTATGTAAATATTTATCAAGCTGATCTTTCACAGCACTTACCACCCGAGGGTGACGGTGGCCTAGCACGCTTACTCCGATTCCAGAGATGATATCAATATACGCTTTTCCACTTTTATCATATAAATAGACCCCCTCAGAAGATTCAATTTCGAGCATAAGTGGTATTTCAGAGGTCTGTGCAATATGTTTCAAGAAAAGCTGTCGATGATTAGGCATGTTTTAGTTAATTTATTTTTTTGGAAGGATAAAAGATGGATTTTACGTTATCTTTTTTTATATTTATATTTATTCTATTCAAAAGTGTATTATACAATTGCCTGCCATTTTACAAATAATTATTTAGTCATACAATCACAAATAGAAAGAAAATTACGTTAGTTTTATGATGGGTTAAAATAACCAAAAACAGAAATGAGATACCTGGTCGCCGCAATATTATTTTTTTTGCTATTCTATAGCTGTAATCCGCTTACGAAACGGATGCCCAAATATGAGGTGCACGGAATTGATGTGTCTCATTATCAGTCAAAAATAGAATGGGATAGTATTGTTGCTCAAGACATTTCTTTTGCCTTTGTTAAAGCTACAGAAGGAGAATCATTTGCAGATAGCCTTTACAGCTATAATTGGTATGAGATGAAGCGAGTGGGCATAAAGCGTGGAGCGTATCATTTTTTCCGGCCAACACTTTCTGTTTATAAACAAGCCAAGAATTTCATGGATAATGTAACCCTCGAAATAGGAGATCTCCCTCCAGTTTTGGATGTTGAGGTGGATGATGGTGCTTCTGAAGAGTTGGTAGTTTTTAGAATAAAAACCTGGTTAGAGATGATTGAGCATCATTACAGGATCAAACCGATCATTTACACCAATATCACCTATTTCAACAAATACATAGCCGGCAACCTTGATGATTATCCCATTTGGATTGCTCGTTATAGTTATAGCGAACCGCGACTAGCGTTTAACAAACAATGGGATTTTTGGCAATATGGAAATCGAGGTCGGCTGAATGGTATAAACGGAGATGTAGATTTTAATGTTTTTAACGGAAACCTGACCCGATTAGAGTCATTTTGTCTTTCGAAAGAACCTACTATTAGTTTAGTGATTGATTATTAAACGAGATTCAATTTTTCAAAATTCCCTTTTAAAATTTGTTTTACATCAGCATCCAGCCAGTCTTCCAAAATGGTAGCATAAACCCGTCTGAAGTCAATTTCATAAATCAAATCGCCATTGTCCAAAATTTTTAAATCGGGAGCGGAATTATAAAAACCAGGAGTTTTTAACTTACCTCCAAATAAAAACAAATTATTCGCAGTTCCGTGGTCTGTGCCATTACTGCCATTTTGTTTTACACGTCTTCCGAATTCTGAAAAAGTCAAGATCAAAGTATCCTCCAGCAGTTGATTTTGTTTTAAATCTTTTACGAAAGCAGCAACCGCGTCCGCGTATTGTCTGAGCAGTCGTTCCTGTTGATTTTTTTGATTAGCATGAGTGTCAAAACCACTCAGACTGACATAATAAATCTTTGTATCTGTTTCTGCTGTAATGAGTTCAGCTATTTGCTTTAGGTCTCGACCAAAAGGCGTTTGAGGATAATACTGTTTGGATTGATAAATTTTTGATTGCTCAAAAAGATAATTTGCAGACGACTGTGTATCAATCATGGTTTTATACAAATAAGCCACATTTTCTTCGTGACGGTGATCATGATTCGAAATGGCTTTTAAAAATTTATTGTTAGTGGCTCTTTTCAAAGATTTTGGGTCACTCATTGCAAACCCATTTTGCTCAACACTTTTCAATGCTAAACTTAAGCTGTCATCCGCTTCCAACGCATGATACGGAGGTGTACAACCTTCACAGTGGTTGTCCAAATATCGGCCAATCCAACCGGTGGAAAGATATTCGTCGCTTGAACTCGCAGTGTGCCAAATGTCCATCGAGCGGAAATGCGAGCGATCAGGATTTGGATAACCCACAGAGTTGATGATACACATCAACCCATCGTCGTACAACGGTCTCAATGGTTCCATTACCGGATTCAGCCCCTGTGCATCACTAATTTTTAAAACTTTATTTTTATCAACCCCTAAAGTAGGGCGACTTCGGTAGTAGATATCATTTTGAAAAGGCACAACCGTGTTGAGTCCGTCATTTCCGCCAGATAGTTGGATGACAACTAAATTTTTCCCTGATCGGCTGCTAAACAACCCTTTTCCAACATATCCTTTTAAAAATGATGGTATCATCAAACTGGTTGAAGCCAGGGCAGATGTTTTAAAAAAATCTCTTCTTTTCATGATTTGGTTTTATTTTAAAATAAAGAGTCACTCTTTCTTCTTCCGTTGGCTCTCCTCTCTTAGCACATTTGGTATTCGGGCAATGACATCAATCTTAAAATCAGTGTTTTAACAAAATCATCTTGATTGTTTTTAATAATAAAGCGGTCGAAATCAGTTAATTCCAAATTCGAGTTTGCCTGTAATAAGTAAGAAGACAAGTTTTTAAAAACGCTTGATTGGGGGTCGTTTTTGAAAAATTCAACCATAGGGATTAAATCGACCTCAGCTTTTATTCTTCTGACTCTTTTATTTCTTTGCGCACTTTCAAATTCTTCTTTTGTTTTAAAATTTAAATCAACTGCTTGAAATAGATATGTGACCAAATTCAATCGTAGCATTAAAGTAGAATTATCAATCCAGGCTTTTCCGCCGGGCCATCCTGCAACATTTGGCGGATTGAACAAAACCTGCCCCAAAGCTTTTTCTAGGAAGAATAAAGTGGTTGGTTCATCAAACATTACCCCAAGCGTGCGCATTGTTCCAGCCATCAATTCTATGGGTGATTTTATCTTTGTACCGATATTCCCAGGATAGTAAAACCAACCGCTCGAAAAAATCGAATGCATCAGTTTTTTGATGTCATAGTTTGAATTGTAAAATAATTTAGACAGGTATTTGACTCTTGTCTCATCGACTCGTTCGTTCACGAAAAAACGGTAAATTTTTCGAACGATAAAATCAGCGGTTTCCGGACGTGCTAAAATAATATCAATGATCTCATCGCCATTGAAATTTCCTTTTTTGCCCATGAAAGTTTTGCTTCCAAAATCATGTTGATTTTTTCGAAAAACAAAATCTCTTTTGAAATTACTCGACCATCCGGTAAAAGCTCTAGCAGCTTCTTTGATGTCATTTTCGGTATAATTTCCACGTCCAATGGTAAATAACTCCATCAGTTCCCGCGCAAAATTTTCATTTGGTTTGTTCTTTCGATTTTGTTGGTTGTTGAGAAATCGGATCATCGAAACATCTTTTGCCATCGCATGAACCAGATCACCAAAAGTGCCCAAAGCATGTTTACGAATAGTATTCAATTGGTCATTTGCAATTTTCGAACCCTTGGTTGTGCATGCAAAATGGCCATGCCAAAACAAACACATTTTTTCGAGCAAAGCACTTTCCGATGGATCAGCCATTCGCCGAACCCAGTCTGCATTTTGTTTTAAAACCAGTTTTCTCTCATTTTTTCGAATGGCTTTTTTTTCTTCTTTGCTCAGGTTCTTTGGCCGATCAGAGGGAAACTCAAATACATGGGCTTTAATTTTTTGTATTGATTTTGCTCGATCAAAAAGGTCGTTGACCGCTTGTTCCAGGCTAAGGTTGCTTGCATTTTTCCACTCTTTTGGACTCATTCCAAATCCGGCTCTCCAATAAAGATGTTTTATTTTTTCGATGGCTGTCATTTTCAAAATATTTTCCATTTTGACTGCTGACAAATCAGGAGGTTTAAGGTCGCCTGAAAATTATCGGTTGATACTTTTCGGATTGGTATAGTTTTATCATAATTAAAAAGCAAAAAGGTTATTTTTGCATTAAACTTGAAAAATGAGAAAAATACTTTCAATAGTCGTAATTACTTCTTTATGCATTTTGGTTTGTCAAAGTTGTACAAACTCTGGATCTGAAACTCAAAAAAATCCAATGACAGAAAAAGAAAAATTAGTGCAGGAAATCAAACAATTGGAAGATACGTTGAAAGCAAATGCCGAACAAAAAATAAACCGAAAACTGGCAAATGATTTAATCGAAAAGAGTAAAACTTTTGCAAGAGTTTTTCCGGAGGATGAGTTGAGTCCTGCTTATCTTTTTCGAGCGGGGAATGTTGCTGTTGGGATAGGTTCTTTTGAGGAAGCAGTGAACCTTTTTAAAAATATACATCAGAATTACACTAATTATGAAAGAGCGCCGGACGCACTTTTTTTGCAAGGCTTCACGTATGAAAATCACATGAACGACTTGGAAAACGCTAAAATATGTTATGATGATTTTTTGAACCGTTTTCCAGAAGATCAACTTGCTGATCAGGTGAGAGTAGTTTTAGAAAACATTGGCAAATCACCGGAGGAGTTGGTCAAAGGCTTTCAAAATAAATAATTTCACAATCTTTGTTACTGATTTGTTAAAATGGATCGAATTACGATCCCCTGTCTTGTGACAAGCGTTTTTTCTTGTGCAAAGCAGAAAGAATCTTTTTAACTTGCAGTATAAATTTTAAAAAATAAAATAAAAATAATTATGAGGTGTATAACCTTATTATTTCTGATAGTTTCAAGTTTAAATCAAATCGATGCTCAGGGTATTGATTTTTTTCATGGAACATGGGAGGAAGCACTGGAGCAGGCACAGATACAGGATAAGATTATATTCGTGGATGCTTTTACGACTTGGTGTGGACCTTGCAAAAAAATGTCAAAATATGTTTTCACAGATAGTGACGTAGGGGAGTTTTTCAATCAAAATTTCATCAACTTGAAAATTGACATGGAAAAAAAGCCCGGGAGAATGTTTCAGCAAAAATATCCTGTATCGGCCTATCCTACGCTCTATTTTATTGATGGTGATGGAAAAGTAGTGCATAAAACAAAAGGAGCTAGACAAGTAGAACAATTTATTGAGCTGGGTCAATCAGTTCTTGGGAAGTCAGATAAAAGTGGAGAATATGCTGAAAAATATGAAAAAGGAGATCGTGATCCGGAAATGGTTTTTCAGTACGTAAAAGCACTCAATAAAGCAGGTAAACCAAGTTTAAAGGTTTCAAATGATTATTTAAAATCTCAGGAAAACCTCACAACAGCATTTAATCTTCGATTCATTTTTGAAGCTGTTGTTGAAGCAGATTCTCGGATTTTTGATTTGTTGATAAAATATCGTTCAAAAATCGAAGCATTGGAATCAAAAGAAGCTGTTGCTCTAAAAATTGAAAACGCCTGCAAAAAAACAGCGCAAAAAGCCATTGAATTTAAAAGTGATGACCTTCATGAAGAGGCAAAATCTAAAATGAAAGCATACTATCCTCAAAAGGCGGAAGAATTTAGTTTGAATGCTGATTTAAAATATTTTCGGGCAAAAGGTGACGCAGAAAATTACATCAAAGTTTGTAATGCTTACGTAAAAAAGGAAATCAAGAATGATACAGATGGATTGCACACACTCGCAAAAGAAATAATGATCAGTTTTTCAAGTGACTTCAAGGCGATGAGGTATGCTGAAAAAATTGCTAAAAAGGCAGCACATTCTGGAAAACGATACGATCATTATTACACTTATGCTGAAATTTTAATGATGAACGGAAAAAAAGATGATGCACTCGAAATCGCAAATAAATCTTTAGAATTAGCCGAAGGTCAAAAAAATATTCAGCGAGCGATAAACCAACTCATCCAAAAAATTGAACAGAGTTAACTGTTTTTTAAACCTTTAAGAATAACAATTCCATAAATTGATGAAGAAAATACTTTCAGTTATTGTTTATGCCATGGTCATGACGGTTGCCATTGGGCAAGAAGGGATTGAATTTAGTAATGGAGACTGGGAAAGCATTCTGGCGAAAGCCGAAAAAGAGGACAAACTGATTTTTGTTGATGCGTATACTGTATGGTGCGGACCGTGTAAAAAAATGGCAAGGGATGTATTTCCACAAAAAAATGTAGGAGAGTTTTATAATGAAAAATTCATCAATGTCCAGATGGATATGGAAAAAGGGGAAGGGCTGAGTTTTGCACAAACATACAATGTAAAAGTCTATCCAACCTTGCTTTTTGTTGCAGCTGATGGCTCTTTGATCCATCGATCAGCGGGATATAAGGATTCCCCTGAATTCATTGAATTAGGTAATACTGCACTTGATCCATCGAAGCGAATTTCTTCATTGAAGGTACGTTTTGAAAAAGGAGATCGCGATCCCGATTTTTTAAAAAAATATGCTTCAGTCCTTTATGAAGCTTATGACGGAAGCCACGCACCAGCCGTTGAAGCCTATATGAAAACCCAAAATGATTGGAACAGCGATGAAAACCTGGAGTTTATTTTTAAATATGTAAGTGATACGGATTCTGATCTTTTCAACCATTTTGTTGAAAACAAAGATGTGTATATCAAAAAATTCGGACAAATTGAAGTATCATCAAAATTGCAGACACTGATTTTCAATTCAATCAATGATAGCGCTGAAAGTTCAAGCCTTGAGCAAATTGATGCTTTATACGAGAAGGTTTATCCCGAAAAAGCAAAACAACTTTCGGCTGCTTTTCGATTGAGCTATTATCGACAAGCAGGTGATCGAGACAATTTTGCAAAATCTGCGATCGAGTATTATAAAGATTTCCCGACCAATGATCCTGGAGAATTAAATGACATTGCCTGGACTTTTTACACAGTTGTTGATGATAAAAAGCAACTGAAGCAAGCTGTCAAATGGACAAAAAAATCCATTAAAATGGATAATAATTTTTACAACAATGATACTTTGGCAGCATTGTACTCCAAACTTGGTAAAAAGAAAAAAGCCATTAAAGCAGCAAAAAAAGCCATTGATATAGCTAAAGAATCAGGGGAAGATTACTCCGAAACTCAAAAACTCCTCGACGAAATTTATAAAATGTAAAAGAGACGAACGGAGGATGCTATGGCCATCTAACTACTTAACCATTTTACCTTTAACCAAAAACTAAATATCAATTTCCATAAATACTGGACAATGGTCAGAATGAACCGCGTCCTTTATTTGAAATGACTGTTTGATTTTGTCTTTCAAAGGATTGCTAACACTCTGATAATCAATCCTCCAACCTTTATTGTTAGCTCTTGCATTCGCACGAAAACTCCACCAGCTGTATTGAACCAATTCGGGATTGAGATGTCGAAATGCATCCGTAAAACCACTTTCAAACCACTTGGTCATCCAGGCTCGTTCCTCTGGCAAAAAGCCAGATGAGTTTTTATTACTTTTTGGATTGTGGATATCCATTTCCGTATGGGCGATATTATAATCCCCAACGATAATCAGGTTTGGTCTTTCTTTTTTCAGGTTTTCAATCCAATTAAAAAAATCATTTAAAAATTCGTATTTAAAATCTTGTCGAATATCTCCTGTCGTTCCGCTTGGGAAATAACAATTGAGCAATGTGGTATCTCCAAAATCTGTTCGCAGGATACGTCCTTCGCGGTCATATTTTTCTATTCCACAACCTATGACAACATTATCAGGTTCTTTTTTTGAAAACGTGGCTACACCGCTATATCCTTTTTTTTCAGCGGAATGCCAATAATGGTGATAACCCAATTCTTCAATCAAGGCCAAGGGAGCTTGTTCCTTCATAGCCTTGATCTCCTGAACCGAGACGATATCAAAGTCATTTTCATTGATCCAGGTCAAAAGGCCTTTATTGGTTGCGGCACGAATACCATTGACGTTGTAAGAGATAATTTTCGTCATAAGAATGTTTATTTTTAGAAATCCAAAGGTATTTTAAATTCGTAATTTTAAGGTGATCTTTAAAAAGATTTTTAGAAATCCGAAGGCTAAAAATTTGTTAAAAAGAAACTATTTGTCATCGAAAAACCTTTAATTATACGTCAAACTATAATAATAAAACCGTCGGAAAATTCATTTTTTACTTGTTATTGCTAAAAACAAAACTTAATATTCTGTCCTATGAAACATTGGCTGCTTTTATTTTTAATCCTTTGTTCGTATTCAATTTCAGCAAACGATTTAATTCCACCTAAAAGAGAAGGCAACATTGTCGGCGTTTGGACCAATGACTATGATCATGCTGTTATGGAATTTAAAAAAGATGGAAACACCTATGTTGGAATTCTTGTAAAACCTGCAAAAGGACATGAATTGGACAAAAACGGAAACCCCCGAAAAAACGAAAGACTCATCTCCGGTTTAAAGTATGAAAACGGCAATTATGTCAACGGAGAAATATACATTCCAAAACTCGACAAATACATGGACTGTGATATCAAACCTACTACCGAAGATTCCTTCAAACTCAATATCCGCTATGGCATCATGAAAAGAACAATCAAATGGCGAAGGATTAAATAACCTGTAAGCAGCCTTTTCCTTGCTTGGTGATTTCAACAAAATTTGTCTGGATTTGAAGACAATTATCAAAAAATTCTGTGATCATAAGATTACCAACTTAAAGCTCATTTTTTAGCAACTTTTCACAAATTAGCTTGGTTTTAAAAGTAGAAGCATTGCCCTAAAAAATTCAGGCATGAATTTTAGGGAGTTATTAGTATAAATCTTTAACTAATATGATAAAACCAAAAATGTCTTTTGACCTACCAAAAGAAGAACGCTCCAGACTTCGGGGAATTATCTTCAAACATCTTGACGGATTTTCCGTTTCTTCTTCATCACTTGCCTTGAAGGATGGCGGAATTTTGAAATTAATAGATGAAAAGAAAACAGTCAGTTTAAATGAAATTCAATCTTTGACCACAGGCAATGAAGGGTATCTCAATGTCGCACTGCGAATTTTGTGTTCTCAAGGTTGGCTTACTCAAAATATTGTGAGCAATAATCAGATTGAATTTACTTTGACCGAAAAAGGTGAGCGTGCTTTTAAATATGTTGATATTTATCGGGAAGTGGTTTCTTTTATTCCGGTTCTGATTGATTTTGAGAAATTTCTTTTTGGAAAATTTGAAAAAAGGGCTGCTGAAAAGCTCCAGTCAATTTTAAACCAACTAAAACAAAACTGGAATCTTGAAAAATCGAATGATGAAATGACAAACACGGTCCAGGAAGAGATGTTAAGGCATATTGAAGGATTAATCATAGGACCGTTTTTGGTGGCTTTGGGCATGAAAGGATTTTTTAAAGACTACGGTCAATTGAATCCAGTTTTTGATATAAAAGAAATAGGCGGAGATTCAGACACCTTGTTTGCGATTTTCTCATTTTTAACTGAAAAAGAATGGTTTGAAAACCAGGAAACAACGTTTAGTTTTACAGCAAAAGGTATGTTTTTCGCCAAAAGGGCAGCAGCGTATGGAGTGACCGTTTCTTATCTGCCAACGTTTAATTCTGTAAAAGAATTGCTGTATGGCAATCCACGAATTTTCTGGGAACGACCACCTACAAGTCCTGAAATCCATGTCAATCGGACAATGAATGTTTGGGGAAGTGGCGGAGCGCATGCAGGCTATTTTAAAAAAATTGACGAAATCGTAATTGACCTCTTCAATCGCCCGATTGAAGAGCAACCAAAAGGTTTTGCGGACATGGGTTCTGGAAATGGGGCGTTTTTGGAACACCTTTTTGATGTGATCTGGACAAAAACATTGCGCGGAAAAATGCT
The DNA here is from genome assembly GCA_028277915.1 of Saprospiraceae bacterium. Classification (GTDB taxonomy): domain Bacteria; phylum Bacteroidota; class Bacteroidia; order Chitinophagales; family Saprospiraceae; genus JAHDHW01. Next base: position 24,867 of record JANQFJ010000317.1, on the reverse strand, counting down.
GGAAGAGCATCCGCTTTTCATCGTCGGTTCTGATTTCAACGAGGCAGCCCTTGTTTCTACAGATCAAACTTTAAAAGAAGCTGACATTTGGGGAGAAGTGGTCTGGGGAGATATTGGTGACCCGGATCAGCTTGCAAAAAAATTGAAAGAAAATTACAATATCAATTTGGGTGAGTTGCTCAACGTCCGTTCCTTTTTAGATCACAATAGAATTTATAATCGACCCAATCGAAGTCCGCAGATTTTAGACACGTCTTCAACCGGGGCGTTTTGTTTCCGAGGAGAAAGGCTTTTAAACGATAATGTTACTCAAAGTTTAATAGAACATTTCAAAAAATGGACGCCTTATGTGAAAAAATTTGGACTGTTGGTCATCGAATTGCATACCATCCCGCCAGCGCTGGCAGCCGCAAATATTGGCAAAACCGCTGTAACGGCCTACGACGGCACACATGGTTTTTCGGATCAGTATATTGTGGAATACGATGTGTTTATCAAAGCGGCAAAGGCAGCAGGATTATCGCTTGATCCAAATCATCATGCTAAATATCCTCCATCTGATCTGGCGACAGTAAGTATCAATTTGTTGCGATCTCTTGACTAAAAACGACAAATGAATCATAAAAAAAGTTAAGAACAATCCCTGATTGTTACAAAGAATTGAAAAAGTTATACCTTGGAAAGCCAATTTTCAAGGTATTTTTTTTGATTGAATAAAAAGGCTTTAATTATGGTTCGAGAACCAAACACTCCATTTTTACCATTCACATTTTTTCTTTTTTTAATATTTCAAATAAACGTTTTTGCACAAACTGACTCCAGCTTACTGACGCTTGACAGAATTTATTCTAATGAATTTCAATTGGATTATTTCGGACAGGCCAGATGGATTGACAACGGCATAGCGTATACAACCCTGGAATATTCAAAAGTATTTAAAGGTGCCAGAGACATAGTTTCTTATCAAACCAAATCAGGCGAACGAGAAGTTTTATTAAGTGCAAAACAACTGATCCCCGAAGGAGAAGATTCACCTATGGCAATCTCCAATTACATTTGGTCCAGCGATAAAAACCTGTTATTGATTTTTACAAACACAAGACGTGTTTGGCGCTATCATACCAAAGGTGATTACTGGGTTTTAAATCTGAAAACCGGAAAATTACAACAACTTGGAAAAGGCCTTTCAGGATCTTCGTTGATGTTTGCAAAATTTTCACCTGATGACGATCGTGTGGCCTACGTGAGTGAGCACAACGTCTACGTTGAAGATATAAAATCACAAAAAATCACTCAATTGACAACCGATGGCTCAGAAACACTCATCAATGGAACATTTGACTGGGCGTATGAAGAAGAGTTTGGTTGCAGGGATGGTTTTCGTTGGAGTCCCGATGGGAAAAATATAGCCTACTGGCAGGTTGATGCAAAGGATATTCGAAATTTTTTGATGATCAATAATACCGATTCAGTTTATTCGTACAATATACCTGTTCAATATCCGAAAGTAGGTGAAGATCCATCAGCGTGTCGAATTGGCGTAATACCAGCTTCCGGCGGAAATACGACATGGATGAATATTTTCGGTGATAATATTCAAAATTACTTGCCTCGAATGATGTGGGGAGAAGACAGTGAACATATTTTGGTAGAACAATTAAACCGAAAACAAAACACTGCTAATCTTTGGTGGTGTAACCATAAAAGCGGAGAAGCCACAAATATTTATAATGAAAAAGATGAGGCCTGGGTTAATGCGATCAATTTTGATGATTGGTTGTGGCTCAAAGATGGAAAAGAATTCACCTGGACGAGTGAAAAAGATGGGTGGCGCCACGTTTATCGCATTTCGAAAGATGGAAAAGAAGAAACTTTAATTTCAAAGGGAAATTACGATGTGATTTCACTTCAGGAGATTGATACAAAAGGAGGCTGGATATATTTCATCGCCTCTCCCAATAATCCAACTCAACGGTATTTGTACCGATTGCCACTTTACAAAAAAGGAAAAGCACAGCGTCTAAGCCCTATGGATCAGCCGGGGACACATTCTTACCAAATCGCTCCTGGAGGTAAATATGCTTTTCATACCTATTCAAATATCAATACACCTCCAATCAAAGAGCTGATTAGTTTACCTGACCATAAACGAATTCGGTTGCTGATTGATAATGAAAAATTCAAAGCGAAATATGAAAGTTTGGCAAAAACTCCAACTGAATTTTTTAAAGTAAAAACGACAGATGGAGTTGAAATGGATGGTTATATGATGAAACCACCTAATTTTGACCCTTCTAAAAAATACCCGGTGCTTTTTTATGTCTACGGTGAGCCTGCCGGCCAAACGGCAAGGGATACATGGAATGGAAACCTTTGGCATCTGATGATGACTCAAAAAGGCTACATCGTCATCACAATGGACAACAGAGGTACACCAAGCCCGAAAGGAAGGGACTGGCGAAAAAGCATTTATCGAAAAATAGGCGTGATCAATTCCCGCGATCAGGCAATGGCTGCTGAGGAGATCTTAAACTGGGAATTCATTGATCGGGACCGAATATCTGTTTGGGGTTGGAGTGGTGGAGGATCAATGACCTTGAACCTGCTGTTCCGTTATCCGGAAATTTACAAAACCGGAATTTCTATTGCTCCGGTTGCCAATCAATTGTATTACGATAATATTTATCAGGAGCGTTACATGGGTGTTCCTTGGGAAAATCTTGAAGATTTTATCGAAGGATCACCGGTCACTTATGCCAAAAACCTAAAAGGGAATTTATTGCTCGTACACGGAACCGGTGATGATAATGTGCATTATCAAAATACAGAAGTACTTATAAATGAATTGGTTAAACATAATAAACTTTTCCAGGTCATGCCATACCCAAATCGTTCCCACAGCATTTATGAAGGGGAAAATACCAGGAGACACCTTTATACAATGATGACGGATTATATGTTGAAGAACGTACCCCCGGGACCTAAGAAAAAGTCAACAACACCTTAAATTTGATAATTAAAAATTAAAGGGATTGGAAAGAGGAAAAGTGCTTTGTATCTTTAATAGAGTTTTTTGATACAAAGCATTTTTTATGCTTCAAAACTGGAATTATAGAATCTTAGTACCTTTTTTCATAGTTTTCGTTCTTTTCGCATCATGCAAAAATGAACTTCCTCTTGGTGTGGAAGAAGCCTATTCGAAATTACCCGAAAATATTGATTTCAATTTTCACATCCGTCCAATACTTTCCGATCGCTGTTTTATGTGTCACGGTCCCGATGAAAAAACAAGAAAAGCTGGATTGCGACTGGATTTGGAGGAAACGGCTTTCGAAAAATTGGAAAGCGGTAACGGGTATGCTTTTGTTAAAGGAAAATCACACAAAAGTGTTGCTGTTAATCGATTTTTGAGTGATGATCCAAACTTCAAAATGCCTCCCCCCGAATCAAATCTTTCCTTGTCATCTCGGGAAAAAGCGTTGATCATAAAATGGATCGATCAAGGTGCAAAATGGAAGCAACATTGGGCTTTTACAGCACCTTTAAAAAAAGAAGTTCCTGATGTAAAAAATGATGAGTGGGCAACCAACGAAATTGATTATTTCATTTTGCAAAAAATTGAAGAAGCAGGATTGACTCCATCTGAAATAGCTTCAAAAGAAACACAAATAAGACGCCTGAGTTTCGATCTAACAGGTCTTCCTCCAGCAATTGATGAGATTGATAGGTTTTTAGCGGATGAATCACCAGATGCAGTTGAAAAGGCTGTAGATAGTCTGCTGTCCTCGCCACATTTTGGTGAACGAATGGCCCTGGATTGGCTGGATCTGGCTCGTTATGCGGATACACATGGCTATCAGGATGACGGCATGCGTAACACCTGGCCATATCGCGACTGGGTAATCAATGCCTTTAACAAAAATATGCCTTATGACCTGTTTGTTACCGAACAATTAGCAGGTGATTTGTTGCCGAAACCCACTCGGGATCAGTTGATTGCAACTTGCTTCAACCGCAATCACCCACAATCTCAGGAAGGAGGTGTGGTCGATGAAGAATATCGTGTTGAATACGTTGCTGACCGCACGAATACTTTTGGAAAAGCTTTCATGGGACTCACAATGCGATGTGCCCGCTGCCATGACCACAAATATGATCCGATTTCTATGAAGGATTATTATTCCCTTTTTGCTTTTTTTAATAATATCAATGAAGCAGGCATTGTTCCATACAATGGAGAAGCTGCTCCAACTGCTATCTTGGTTTCTGATGAAGTAAAAGAAAAGTTGGAAAAAAATCGACCTCAAATTGATTCATTGGAGCGAGAATTATTACCGGAAAAATATATTGAGGCCTTTAAAAAGTGGTTGAAAAATGCGCAAAAGAATCCTGAAAAAGTTGCTTTAAAGAAGGTTGGACTACTTGCGGATTTCAATTTTGAATATGATAAAGAAATTCTACTCAGCCAGATAAATCTTGAAAAAAAACCTCCAAAAAAAATCAACACTAAAGATTCCACCATTGCTTACTTCAATAGCGCAAAAAACAAATTGGATGCTAATATCTGGGGGCACAAAGATGAAAAAGTACGCCTTGTCGATGGAGTTAATGGCAAAGGAATCCAATTTGTAGGTGATGCCGGTATCCGGTTTAACCGTGATTTGGATTTCGACCGGAATCAACCTTTTTCTGTCAGCATTTGGCTAAAACCACTCGAAGATGGAATCGAAGGACCCGTTTTTGGAAAAGGGAACGGGGATTTTGAAGGATTCCGGGGATGGCTTTGCAACCTCAATAAAGATGGAACTTTGTCTTTCCAGTTTAATCATGTCTGGCCGGATAACTGCATTGATATTCAGACAATTGATACGATTGAAATAGGCAACTGGACCAATATTATTTTAACCTACAATGGAAATAGCAAGGCTTCAGGAGTTCAGGTTTTTTTAAATGGTAAAAAGCCTGAAACCAAACTTTTGAAAGACAACTTGCAAAAAAGTATTTTACATGGAGTAAATAAAACCAACTGGTCCAACCTGCCATTTTTGATTGGAATTGAGTTAAGAAAATCCATTGAAAATATAATGATGGATGAATTGAAGATCTATGACCGACAACTTTCTTTAATCGAAGTTGAGTCCATTTCTTCACAGAAAAATGCGCTTTCTATGTATTTGAGAATTACAGAAAATGAGCGTTCCGAAAAACAGGAAAACCTATTATTGGAAACCTATTTACTCAAACGCTTTAATGAAAATTTTAATAAGAACCTTACAGCACTCACTAATCTGAGAGAAGATGAAAACCTCCTGATAACTGATGAACCGGAAGTTATGGTGATGAAAGAAAGAGGCGAGCCTCGTCCTACTTTTGTGCTCGAAAGAGGTGCTTATGATGTTCCAGCGGAGAAAGTATTTCCAAATACACCAGAACTATTTTTTCCGTTCCCAGAGGAATATCCTAAAAACCGTCTTGGGTTATCAAAATGGCTGATGGATCAAAAAAATCCACTGACGGCCAGAGTAGCTGTTAATCGAATTTGGGCTTTACTTTTTGGTAAAGGATTGGTTGAAACGCAAGAAGATTTTGGAAGCCAGGGCAATCAGCCTTCTCATCCGGAACTATTGGACTGGCTGGCTGTTGATTTTATGGAAAATGGCTGGGATATTAAGGTTTTAATCAAAAAAATTGTTCTTTCTTCAACTTACCGGCAATCTTCTCATCAGCCAAAGAATGTTAAGGAAATTGATCCTCAAAATTTGTGGTATTCGCATTTTCCAGCTCATCGAATTCCGGCAGAATTGATTCGGGATCAGGCACTTGCAGCAAGTGGTCTTTTAGTTAAAGAAATTGGTGGCCCAAGTGTGTATCCATATCAGCCAGAGGGAATTTGGAAAGCGCTTGCTACACGAAACGCGGTGGAGTATAGTCAGCAGCAGGGTGACAGTTTGTATCGCCGAAGTCTTTACACGATTTGGAAACGTAGCGCTCCTCCTCCGTCAATGTTAAATTTTGATGCACCGGATCGTTATTTTTGTGTGGTGCGTCGCCAAAAAACAATGACTCCCTTGCAATCTTTGGTTTTGATGAATGATCCTCAATTTGTTGAAGCAGCAAGGCTTTTGGGTGAAAAGATGGTGAAAGAAACAACAAGTGAAATTGATGAAAAAATTATTTTTGCTTTCAGGCTTTTAACGGGAAGAATACCTCAAAAGGAAGAGTTAAAAGTTTTGAAAAACCTATACAAAAAGCAATTTAAAGTTTTTGAAAACGACACAAAAAAAACGAGGGATTGGTTGAGTGTTGGTGAATATCCGGTGGATCAGCAACTGGATAAAACTGAGTTGGCTACTTGTAGCTTTATTGCTTCTACAATAATGAATTTTGATGAATTTGTTATAAAATATTAGTTATGAGTTCTTCAGAAAAAGATTATTTTTCAAGTTTTAACAGGCGGACATTTTTAAGCAATAGTTTGTTAGGTCTTGGTTCTTTAGCGCTCTCTTCCCTTGTTAGTGATGGTTTTTTGAAAAATGCATTAAGCAAGTTCGATCCTGAATTGCCACACTTTGCTCCAAAAGCTAAAAGAGTTATTTATCTTTTTCAAAGCGGTGCTCCATCTCAGTTGGAATTATTCGATTACAAGCCAAAACTTAAAGAAATGTTTGGAGAGGAGTTGCCTTCCTCAGTTCGCGGCGACCAAAGGGTAACTGGAATGACTTCCAACCAGCGTTCCTTTCCATTGGCTTTGGGCAATTATGAGTTTAAGCAATACGGTCAAAGCGGCTCCTGGTTGAGTGACCTGATGCCTTATCATCAGCAAATTGTCGATGATATTTGTTTTATAAAATCAATGCATACCGAGGCGATAAATCACGATCCTGCAATTACATTTATTCAAACAGGCTCTCAACAAGCTGGTCGTCCTAGCATAGGTTCGTGGATGAGTTACGGACTTGGGAGTGATAATGAAAACCTTCCAACATTTTGCGTATTACTCTCCCGAGGAAAAGAAGGTGATCAACCGCTTTACGCAAAATTATGGGGAAATGGATTTTTGCCATCCGAGCATCAGGGTGTCATGTTTCGGTCTGGAAAAGACCCTGTACTTTATTTAAATAACCCTTCTGGAATGAGTCAGTCCGACCGTAGAAGGATGCTGGATCATTTGGCAGAGTTACATGATATCAAATTTCAACAAACCGGGAACGAAGCAATCAAATCCCGAATTGCACAGTATGAAATGGCCTATCGAATGCAAACTTCTGTACCCGAAACGATGGATACTTCAAATGAACCTGACTATATTTTTGATATGTACGGAGATGAATCCCGAATCCCCGGAACCTATTCAGCCAATTGCCTGCTTGCGCGAAAACTAATTGAGAACGGTGTCCGTTTTGTCCAATTGTACCATCAAGGTTGGGATCAACATGGTAATTTGCCAAATGACATCAAGATTATGGCTAAATCAACGGACCAGGCATCAGCCGCATTGCTCCAGGATTTGAAACAAAGAGGACTGTTGGAAGATACTTTGGTGATTTGGGGTGGAGAGTTTGGGAGAGGTTGTTACTCTCAGGGTAAATTGACCCCGGACAATTACGGAAGGGATCATCATCCCAGGTGTTTCACGATTTGGATGGCAGGTGCTGGTGTGAAAAAAGGAATTTCTTATGGCGAAACGGATGAATTTGGATATAACATTCGAAGCAAACCAGTTCATGTTCATGATTTTCAGGCTACCATGATGCACTTGTTAGGGATTGACCATGAGCGATTTACATTCAAGTTTCAGGGTCGCCGTTATCGCCTTACTGATGTTCACGGAAAGGTTGTAAAGGACGTTTTAGCTTAAAAATTCATAGACCCTCCACAACCAATTGGTGATCCATCCGGCATTTTTAAAGCGGGTTCCATTTTCCATTTGTAGGGATCTTTTTTGAACAAAGCTACTTCTTCAATAGCTTTGAGCAAATGGGCTTGCCGTGATTTGTTTTTTGCATCGCCGTATTCCATCTGTAACCAGACATTAAGGTTTTCGATTTCTTGTAAAGCAATTCCATTGACTTGTCCATAAGATCGGGTACTGGCTGCAAGTTGTAAAAGATGTTTTAAAACCAAATGATCTACAATGCGTTGCAACTCAGTGTGGTAAGGGTCTGTGTGATCGCTCCAGCCCGAATTTATTAGTGTTTCAATCATTTCTGACAATGAAAAATCACTTTCTCCAAGCGCATTTTGTTTCACTAAACGACTTGCTCGTTGCGGGTTAAACAAAAAAGAAAGCGCTGCATCTGCTGAATTTTCAGCTGCTGAAAACGGATCAAAGATTGGTCCCGTTTTTCCTTTAATGCTTTCTCTTCCTTTGCTGTAACCAATAGGTTTGGGTGGAATAAGATCGACTACATTTTTTGGAATCTGCAGAAACTCTGGCTGAAGCGTTCCGATCAGCAATTTCAATGCTTCTCGTTGCTTATTTGCCGAAACAACTTTGTTAGTGACCTGATTGTCACCTCGAAGTGAATAGCTGTATTCCACGCCTCCAATAAGTTTTGAAACAGCTTCAATCTGGTATCGATGTGCGAAATAAATCGGTACTAAAACTTCTTCAAGGGTTGCCATCGGGCTATGCTCAGGAATATTGTTTTTTCCAAAGTTTTTAAGTGCCACTTCTCGAATTTTTGTGAGCCGATGGAGTTCCTCAATGGCATCATCTCCATTGTCCCAAAGATGCGCTTTCGGATGAGCTCCACCTGCTGGACGAGCATCTTGGTCGGAGATATAAAATAATCCTTTTGAAATTGATCCTTCGATAACGTTCCGCAAAGCTTCTGCTTCATCAGTTCCTTTTGGAAAATCCTGGTAACCATAAATTATCGCCCTTTTATCCCATTCTCCAATTTTATTATCATAAGCATTTGAAAAATTTAATTTCCCATCAGCTTGAAGCGTAATAAAAGGATGCGGATAATCCATTACAGAAGCCCTGTCATTGACACTGGCTGCAAAGTTATGGGCGAGACCAAGCGTATGTCCAACTTCATGAGCAGACAGTTGGCGAAGCCTAGCTAATGCCATTTTTTCCATTTCTTTTGAAACGTATTTTCCTTTTTCATAAGGAGCCAACAATCCCTGAGCAATCAAAAAATCCTGCCTGACCCGTAAAGAACCCAGTGAAACATGACCTTTAATAATTTCGCCTGTTCTGGGATCAGTGACTGAACCTCCATAAGACCACCCTCTCGTCGATCGGTGAACCCATTGGATAAGATTGTAGCGAATATCCATCGGGTCAATTCCTTTCGGGAGTAATTTGACCTGGAAAGCATTTTGATAACCTGCTGCTTCAAAAGCTTGGTTCCACCATTTTGCTCCGTCAATCAATGCGGACCTGATAGGCTCGGGTGCTCCGCGATCCAAATAATAAATAATTGGTTCAACCGCTTCACTAACCGGTTGTTCAGGATTCTTTTTTTTCAATCGGTGTCGCGTTATAAAGCGCTTTACCAGAGGTTCGTCAATGGGAGTGGCATAATCGGAATAACTAACACTGTAATAACCGCTCCTGGGATCAAAATTTCTGGGTTGATAACCATCATCTGGAAGGTTTACAAAAGAATGGTGTTGGCGAACTGTAATAGCTTGCGGAGTAGGAACGACCTGGTAAACATAACTCCCTTTTGGTTGCCCTGTAAAAGTAAGAATAGCTTCGAATTCAGAGTTTTCAGGAAAATTTTTTGTGCGGGGAAGGTAGATTGCACTTCGCGAAGGATCCAGTTTATAGCTGCCCTGATCTTTGTTTTGTAATGTTGTCTTAACATTTTGTGCATCCCTCAAAAAAAAATCTGTAGCGTTCACAAGCACTTTTCCATCACTTTCACTGCCAATCTCAAATCCCCACAAAACAGATTGTGCAAAGGCTTCTTCGACGGATTGTGATTCGTCAGGGTTTTCACTTTCTGCCCGAAATTTATAATTGGGTTGGATCATCAAAACTTTTGGACCGATTCGGATAAACTTAACAACGCGGGATTTGCCTAGCTTCCCGCGATCAAGCCCCAAGTCATTTGAACCAACTCCTGCAGCCAGTGAATTGACATATAAAAATTCAGTGTCAAATTTTTCAATTTCCAGCCAGATTTCGCCTTTTTCTTTATCCCAGTAAAAGTTAAAAAAGCCAGTCAATTTATGCATTCTAGTGGTTTTGGAAGCAATGGAAGCTAACTTGTTGCCCTGGGCATTTTTTGAAGTATTGCAGGATGTCGATATGAAAAGAAGTGTTGCAAATAAAAAAAATCGAAGCATTTTTAAAGATTTTATAGACAAGTATTATCAGCTTGAAATTAATACTTTATTATTCTCCATTTTTAAAAATGCATAAAAAGTTTCAGCAAAGGTTCATTCTAAGGGCAGAAGGTTATTTTTGCTGAAAAATTAATATTTAAAATGACCATTCAAGAAAAAATCGATCAATCAGAAACACGTATTTTTAGAGCAGTTTTTCCAAATACGACAAATCATTACGATACATTATTTGGCGGAAACGCTATGCAATTGATGGACGAAGTAGCATTCATTACGGCAACTCGTTTTAGCCGAAAAAAAGTAGTAACGGTTTCGTCCAGTCGGATTGATTTTAATAAACCCATTCCAAGTGGAACTTTGATAGAGTTGGTTGGAAAGGTAGCAAGGGTTGGAAATACGAGTGTTGATATTCAGGTGAAAATCTACATTGAACAAATGTATTCAGACTATCGAGAAGAAGCGATAGGAGGAACATTTACATTAGTGGCAATTGATGAGCATAAAAACCCTATTTCTGTTGTTTAGCTTTTTTGCTCTTTTGATTTGCCAGATCAGCATTTATCAAAACAGCCAGGCCAATAAAAAAGAAAGAACCCATCTTGTCGGTTTCGATCATGTCGTTTATTAAAAGAAAGGCATTGATCACAACAAATGACAACAACACGCCCATGACCATGTTTTTTCGATATTTATCCGCTGATTCATGATAAATTCTTTCTCCGCGGATCAATGCATAAAAACTAAGGGTAATAAAAATCAGCATTCCGGGAATCCCTTGTTCGACGAGCATCAGTAAAAAATAGCTGTGGATTCCGGATTTTTCGGGGTTATCACTCACATAAGTTCTAAAGCTACTGACAGTGTATGATTTATAAAAATTATAAAAATTACCCGGGCCATATCCTACCACCAATTTATCTTTTGCCATTTGCAATCCCGCAATCCATCTGTAAAAGCGCTCCATTGTGGAAATGTCTTTCATCTCTACAGTAGCAGAAACAAGATTGTCAAACCTGTGATGTGTAACCGTACGCTCGTATTCAGGAGCGTACTGAAGGTATGTGTTGTTTTTAACCAAATAAGCAAAGCCAGTCAACAGCGCAATGACTGAAGCTATCAAGGCAAGACGGACTAGTTTCAAACGTATTATGAAATAGGCTCCAATAGCCAGAATTAAAGTGACATAAGCTGTCCGGGTGTATGAAAGCTGAATAGCAATGACTAAAATTATTAAGCTGATTGTCACGACCCAGCGCTTAAAGCTGCGTTTCGGGTACCATTGACGGGCAAACCAAACGAAAGGAATAAATAATGCGAGTAGTGAGGCATAATTTACATGGTTTCTATAAAACGGGTCAAGGACTCCTTTTACAGAATCAAACGAAAATCCATGCGCTGCATGTTGAATCCAAATGATTAAAATTGTAGAAAGCAATGGGATCAGAACACACCAGAAAAAAGTCTTAAAATCTTTTTCTGTTTTTAAAATACTTCCTGCTAAAAAAAAGAAAGCTACAACGTACCAAACTTTTGCCAAAGAAAATTTCAAAGAAACCCAGAAAAGACTCGAAGTAATGGTAGTTGCAAATATCCAAAAAAGGTGGAGGGTCAAAAGTAAAGCAATCGGATGGCGAATAAAACTGCTTTCCATCTCTTTGCCATGACGTAAAACATAAACTCCGTAAATGAACATCAATCCGATCATCAATGGCTCAGTTGGTAAATCAGTCGCTAAACCATTCGGAAAATAGAACTCTGTTGAAAGCGGGATGCAAATTATCAGTAAGAAAAATATTTTTCTAAAATCCACAATCGCCATATAAGTCAGGAGTAACAAAGCAGGAAAACCAGCCAGAAAATAAGCATCAAAAGCAATTGCTGAAAAAATACTCAAAAGTACTATCCCGGCAAAAACTTTAAAAAACTGCTGGCTTTGATTCGGGAGGGATGATATGGCGGTATTACTTGGCATTGATCAATTCCCGCCAGTTGACGTCTTTATAAACATCTAATATCAGAATGGCAATTGCGCTTAATACAAAAGCAATAAAAACTGAAGCTATACAAATAATCGATCGAACCGGGCGTGATTTGTACAGCGGAACTTCCCCTACTTCGATAATAAAAATGGTGTTGATATGAGAATTTCGGAGAGCTTCCAGTTGTTTTAATCGTTCTTTGTCCAAACTTAATTGATCCCTAGCTTCTTCGTGAATTTGTTCCAGAACTTCAACTTTAGAAACACCTTGGTTGAATTTGTCTAACAACCCTCTGAGCGAAACCAATTGTTTTTCCATACCATTGATCATAGCATCGATCATAGCAATGGTATCGCGATGTATGGAAGGCTTACCGGCCAAAATATCACGGCGGGCAAATTCTCTCGAAAGGATGGATTCCGTTTTGGTGATCAAACCCGAAAATCCTTCGCTTTGTGTGATCGTGTTATATACGCCATATCGGTTTCGAACTGCGATCAAGGTATCACCAATGACTTCCAATTCTCTGTTTTTATCAATGATAGCCTGCTTGTAAGTACTGATTTTTATGTCCATCGTGTTTTTGATCAAGTCCTGCGCAATTTGCTCTACTTTCTGACGAGCATCATTGACCATTTGGGCGGCTAGTTCGGCATCTTTATCTTCTATCGAAATCTCGATAGCATCGTATTTTGTTTTTTTGACATTGTAATGTGTTCGAAAGGCTTTGTTTACCTTGTGCTCTGCCAGTCGATGTGTAGTATCAATTTCATAGTGTTTATAAAGGTTGTACTTGTTGATAAGGTAAGTCGCAATTTCTTTAGATTCTGCAATGCTGAGAACACGGTCAATGTCTTCTGGTTCACCATAATATTTTCTGTCGTTGACTTCTGTACCGACTGGTTCGGGAAGTGCCTGATCAGGGCTGGCGGCATAAAAGGTGGTGGTGGATTCGTAGTAGTTGTCTAAAAAAAGTGATATAACGACGCTTCCCGCTGCTGCGAATGCACAAACATAGATTATTTGCTTTTTCCACTTAAACAAGGTGCTGATAACACCAAGAAGATTATCTTTCTGCTCCATAAAGATTGGTCTTTCGCGCAAAAGTAGAAAAAATGACCTTTATATTTTACTTGTGTTCTTAAAAGATTTTGTCACCGTAATGTTAAAGGTATTCAATCTCGTTTTACCCTAAGTTGTGGATAGTCCAATTGAATCGGAGAAATTTGTATTAAATCTTTGATTTATTTCAAAATTGAACGCTTCCTGTTGGATTTAAAGTTAACCGCAACTTGAATTTTATAGTTACAAAGTAATATTCGATTCTTTTGATCTCTGCAAACGCAATAAGTCATTTTTCGGTAATGGTGAAATTTCGAATCATTCTTAAATCGATCAGGCGGAAAAGTACAGCTAGTAACAGTCCAAAAATCATGATTGTTAAAAAGCTGATCAACCACCCAAAAATTGCTAAAAAATTGATTAGCCAAGCTACTCCGGTTATTATACTGATGAAAGCCACCATTCTGAAAATATTTGAAGCCCGGGTTTTCAAATTGAAAGTTGAATTAACCAACTGAACCTGTGCAATCAATACAAAAAACTGAGTAATAATGGTTGCAATAGCTGCTCCCTCAGCTTTGTAAAGGTTTATTAAAAAATAATTCAAAACAACGTTAATGAACACGCCGATAACAAAAATGATGTTCATTTTCATCAGACTACCATTGGCAGTGAGCAGTGTCCCATAGATCTGGATCCCGCTCAAAGCAATGAAACTAATCATCAAATACATAAGTACATTTCCCCAATAAAAGGTTGCATCCTTATACAAAAAAATCATAATGTCTTCACTATAAAAGATAGTTGCAAGCACCAACGTAATTGCTCCTGCCCAGATCATTCTGAAACTAAATCGCAGGAGGGATTCGACACTGTTGCCTTGTTTGATAAGTTTGGAAAACATGGGTAAAAGTAATCCTGCAAACAAAAAAGCAAACATATTACTTGCATCCAACAATCGATATGCGGAGGCATAGACTCCTGCTTCGTAAGCACCATCTGGCAATATTCGCTCGATCATCACACCGTCAATACGAGTATAGGCTGTCATCAGAAAAATAACCAGGGCGTATGGGTAACTTTCTTTAAAAAGGAGTTTTATAAACGCCGGATTGAATCTGAAAGAAAGGCTTTTCAGATGTTTATTGATAATTCCAAAGGCGAACAAAGCCGTAAGTAATAATGACACGCTTTGAGCATAAATGAAATATTCGATTTTAAAATTTTCACTAAAAGGATGTACCCATAGTAAAACACTGCAGATTAAAATCATCAACAGTTTGTCAAGAGCTGATAAAAAACTGTCGATACGGTACCTCCCAAGGCCTGATATGTTTGATCGCAAATAAAAAATTAGTGAAATGAGCAACTGATTAAACGCAATGAAAAAAAGCAGATCGAGATATATTCCATACCCTGAAAGCCAGGCAATTCCAAAAGTGATGGCTAGGTAAACAAGTCCCAAAAAGCCTTTCACAACAATGATATTAGGAAAATACTTATCGAGGAGCTGATTATGCCGGGCAATGTTTCTGTTGTTAAAACTGTTGATGCCAAAGTCATTAAAAATCTGCATCAAGTAAGTGAAATTCAACAAAGCAAAATATATCCCATAAGTCTCAGCTCCGACTACATTTTGAACGGTGCGGTCAATTCCAAAAATGAAAAAAGGTTTGATCAGCAAATTGATCGAAACCAAAAAGATAATATTGATGAAAAACTCCCTGTTCATTCAGTAGCCCCGGGTTGATTTAAAATTGCAAAATAAACAAAGGTAGGAAAGAATTGAGAACGGAGGAAGAAGAGGCGGAGGATGGGACAGTGTAGAAGGATGGCAGTTGTATTAAAAATCATAAACTCTTAACTAATAACCCTTAACCATAACACTTATCTATTCATGATGCAATGCTTCAATTGGGTCAAGACGAGCCGCTTTCAGCGCTGGATATAAGCCAGATATAAGCCCGACAATCATGCAGACGGTAACACCCAAAAGCATCCAGGCCCAGGGAATGAGGAAGCTTCCACCCATTGCTAAAGTGACCACATTACCGATTAATATTCCTAAAATGATACCCATTATTCCACCTAGCTGACAGATAACAACAGCTTCTGTAAGAAATTGCAAAAGGATATTCGCTCGGGTAGCACCCAGTGCTTTCCGGACGCCGATTTCACGAGTTCGTTCAGTGACAGATACTAACATGATATTCATTAAACCGATCGCAGCACCAAGCAAAGTGATCAATCCAATGGTAATTGCCGCCCAACGGAACTTAACTGTGTTTTCTTTTAAAATACTAATAAAACTATCGCTTTTGAAAAGCTCAAAATCGTTTTCCTGTGATGCTTTTAAGCCACGGACGTTTCTGAAAAGACCAATGGTAACAGCCTCTGCAGCTTCCACGTCTTCTGGTTTAAATGTGGCAACTGATATGTTATAATTTCTTCTTTGAGTGCCGTAGTAACGTTTTACATTGAGCAACGGAGCAAAAATGACTCTGTCCTCATTGGCATTCAGGGTAGAGCCTTTTGACTTCAGAATGCCAACGATTTTGTATTTGATATTTCCGACGGAGATGACTTTACCAACAGCTTTTTCAGGTTTTTTATCAAAAAGTGAATTGACGATGTCCATTCCGATGATGATTTTGTTGCTGCCACTCATCACCTCAGCCATTGACAAATTACGGCCGTGTTCTATTTCATATCCCTTTACGTCAAGAAAATTTTCATCAATTCCAATAAACCGAACATTCGGGTTGGTTTTTTCATCACCGAATTTTGCAGTGGCGAGCGATGTTCCAAAAACTCTTACAGAGACCCTTGCCGGAAAATTAAAACGATCTTTAAATTCCATGGCCTGGTTAAAAGTGATCACGTCCGCTCTTTTTGCTCTTCTTCCATGACGATTTCCAGAAACGCGATCTCTTTTTGGTTCTATTTCAAATGAATTGGCTCCCATCCGGATAAAATTGTCCTGTAGGGAATAAAGTGCTGCATCGATCGCAGTCAGAATCCCAACCAAAGCCATAATACCAAAGCCTATGATTAGAATCGTCAGAATCGCTCGCAATAGATTTGATTTCACCGATTCGAGGGCAACTTTTACATTTTCATTAACGCTCATTTTTTAAACTGAAGGTTAGCACCATAAAAATAACTTATCCTTTTTAGAAAAAGCACACTCTTCGATGAAAAGAAGCTCTGAATAGACATAATTTATTTATCGTGGATAAAATGCAGAATTTATGGGTTTGAAAAACGCAGCTTTCAAGTTTGGGGTCATCGCGATGATCTCTTTCCCGAAGAGGTGATTATCTCCTCCTTTAAAATCTACTACACTTCCACCAGCTTCCTGAACGATGAAAGCACCTCCAGCTACATCCCAGGCATTCAAACTGTACTCATAAAAAGCATCGAATCGACCGCAGGCCACATAAGCCAGATCCAAAGCAGCGGAACCTAATCGGCGAATCCCGCGCGTACTGTTCATGAAATAATCCAAAGTCTCTAAATAGGGTTGAATCCGGTCATAATCGTAATAGGGGAATCCAGTTGCTATCAGTGAATCACCAATCGTTTTTGTCTGATTGACTTTAATTTTTTTGTTATTCAAATAAGCGCCACCGTTTTTCCAGGCATAAAAACATTCGTCGCGATTGATTTCCAGGACGATACCCAGGATAGTCTGTTTATGATGTTGCAAAGCGACACTTATGGAGAAAAATGGAAGCTGGTGCAAAAAATTGGTAGTACCATCCAAGGGATCAATGATCCATCTGAATTCACCATCTTTTTGTTCGACGGTTTCTTCTTCGGTCAGGAATGTTGAATTGGGGAGTAAAATGTTTAAGCCTTGCACAAGTTGCTCTTCGGCGGTTTTGTCAACGTAGCTGACAAGGCTGTTGAGGCTTTTCGTTTCGATGGCTTCGGCAGTTACTTTTCCAGTTTCCTGTTTGATAAAATTGCCAACTTTTCTGACTATTTTACAACTCTGCAAGCAGAGTTTTTCCAGTTCATTGTGGGTCATGGTTTACTATTTAGACTGCAAAAATGAACATTACTTTGAAGAAGGAAAATAGTTTTTGAAATAAAATTTATTTTTCACAGTAACCTTTTCAAAGTTTTCGAAATAAATAAATGCTTGAACTTACATTTAGTAGATTTACCGGATTAAAAAGTAAATGTTCATGTAAGTAGAGATTAGGCTTTTACGACCCCAAAAGGCTATAAAAAAGGCTGGAACCTACACTTTGGTTTCAGCCTTTTTATAAAAAAATTCATTAACAATTATTCGTTTAACCCATCTCAGCAACAACTTCGGTTACTTCAGGGACCATTCGTTTGAGCATGCCTTCGATTCCTGCTTTGAGCGTCACCGTTGATGATGGGCATCCACTGCAGCTTCCTTGCAGGACAACTACAACTGTTCCTTTGTCGAATTTTTTAAATTCAATATTTCCGCCGTCCATTTCAACTGCCGGCTTGACATAGGTATCAATAAGTTCTTTGATTTTTTTCACCAATTCTGCCTCTTCGCCGGTATATTCGTAGCTCGCTCCGCGCTCTTCTTCCAGCTTTTCCATCGCTTCTTCAAATCCTTCGGTTAAAATAGGTTTGCCATCTTCTATATATTTTTTGATATAATCTTTAGCCTGGAGCATGATATCTTCCCAGGAGTAATTAAATTCTTTGGTTAGAGTTACAAAATTATTGCAGATATAAACGCCTTTCACGTAGGGCAATTCAAATAATGCAGTCGCCATTGGAGACCATTCTCTGGCTAATTCTTCTTCTCTAAAATCCGCGGTGCCTTTGTAGATCATTCGGTTAGTTACGAATTTCAATGACTCAGGATTCGGCGTTTGCTCTGTATAGAGCATGACTGGATTTTTAGTTGCTGTTTTATTTTCCATTTTCTCTTTCGCTTATTTAGAATTATTCTACAAAGATAACACATTTTTTATAGCATAGTTTTTAAAAATTTAAAATTTTAAAAACGCACCAACAGAATAAGAAGGATCTGCGAAAATCAACCTTCCTGCAACTGCTTTGCCATAAGTAAAAGATACGCCCCAATTTTCTTTGATATTGTAGGCAATTTCTGGTGAAATAGTAAAGTGTTCACTATTATTCGCAAAGAAGCTGGTTCCCGCATTATTGTCATCATTTTGGGTTCCATTGTTCAAAGATCGAACCCCATAAAACCGCATGATTGCCGTAACTTTATTTTTGAACAAATTGGCACCTGCTTCAAAACCAAAGCGCCATTCGTCAGAATATCCGCCATTGCGCTGATTGAATCCAAAATAGGCGTTGGCATATGAGCTTACATTTCCTACTTTAAATCCTGTGCCAGCATCAAAAATCAGCATCTGATTGAATTCTCCATCACCGGTTTGTAAATTTCCCTGGCTACCTCCGGCAGGATTTCCAAAAGGCAAGCCCAAAGTCAAAGTAGCACTTAATACAACCGGTTTGTTAACGATCAACCCATATTTAAAACTTACGTCGGTATCACCAATTGAATTGATCGACTCTCCTGGAACGATCACTTTTCCTGTAGTTCCTGAAACGATATTATTGGTATAAACACGACTGAAAAATGGAAAATAAACGATTCCTGTGAGCCGGTTTGTAAATCCATATTCTGCATAGATACTTGTATTGAAAGTTCCTGTAGTGACATTTGGATCAAGCAAACCCGTATCCGTAAAATGTTGGTTTGAAATCACCCACCATTGAGATAATTTGAAGTATCCTTTGCCTTTGGGTTGTGGCCACCCGCCTCCAGCTAAGACTAAATTGGTTAAAAGCAGAAATAATCCTGAGAGCAAAATATTTTTATAATGTAGCATGATTTATTTGTTTTGAGTCGATTAATTTTCGAATTCACCATCGCCTACTTTTACTCCGAAAGGTTTGCAGTAGTAAAGCAGATAATCATAAGTGCTTAGCTCGACTCCGACTGGAATTTCATAACTATGCGCACCATCAAATACGGAAACTTTATCCAACTCCAAAGCTCCGTTGACCGAGTTTGGGTTATTGGTCATATAAACATAAAGCCCTGGCAAACTGGATGAAGCGATGTAATCGTTTTCCAATTCCAAAATCAGCTGATTTTCTTCATTTCGGAGTACAAAAGAGCCTTGTAACACATAACTGCTGGTAGTTTGCAATTCGCCTGTTCTTTCGGTGATGCTAACTACGGTACTATCTTCGTTGACCGTCACCGGAACCTGATCCATCACAGAACCAGTGCCGTCGATATCCACAGTTGCAGTGACAGTAGCATTTCCTAAAGCGAGTCCGGTTGCCAAACCTTCTCCATCAATTGATAGTATTGAAGGATCGGAACTTGACCAAAGCACAAAGCGTTCTTCTTCTTGCCCGACATTGTTTAAAAATTTTTCTTCAAATGCATAACTATCACCCAATTTGAGACTGTCAATCGGGTTGGAAATACGCACTTCTTCTTCAACCGTATCAAAGATAATATCGTCACCGATACAACCCGTCATCAGCACGCTGACGACGGCTAAAAAATAAATAGCCTTATTCATGATTGTTTTATTTTCGGTATTTTGTTTTTAAAATTGAAGCAAATTCTTTTTTTACTTTTTCCACTTTCGGGCGACTAATACTTCTTACATATGGCTGGTTAGGATTGAGTTCATAGAAATTCTGGTGATAATCTTCTGCTACCCAAAACTCAGTGTACGGACTCAATTTGGTGACGATTGGATTGACTAATTTTCCGGAATCATCAATCTTTTTTATTGTTTTTTCAGCTAAATCTTTTTGTGCATTATTATGATAAAATATGGCTGAACGATATTCTTCTCCAACATCCGGCCCTTGTCTGTTGAGCGTCGTCGGATCATGTGCTACAAAAAACACATCCAGAAGTATTTGAAAACTAACAACTTGTGGATCATAATAAATCATTATTGCTTCTGCATGGCCGGTTGATCCGCCGCCGACCTCTTTGTAAGTGGGACGTTCTGTATGTCCACCTGAATATCCGCTGATCACATCTTTTACCCCATTGATGCGTTCGAATGCGGCTTCGGTACACCAAAAACAGCCGCCTGCAAAAGTAGCTACTTCATAATCCGTGTATTTGTCTTTTTTAATGTATTCGGCAATGGATTTGGTCCCGTTCTTTTTAGGTTTTGTTGTTTTCACATCTTGCTGACTACAACCAACCGAAGTGATTAAAAAAAGCAATGTGAAAACCAATAGTTGCTTTAGCATATTTCTTTTTTTATTACAAAGATAGCTGTGAAGTATAACAGAAACATCACGAAAGGGTTGAATAATATAATGAGCTTAGGTGAAATGTATTCGAGAAGACAAGTTTAAAATCTTTTAACCGTAAAGCTCATAATGCACTTGCGACTTATCATAACCTAGTTCCAGGATCAAGTTAGCAACGGCGTCATCAATCATATTCCTCCAACCACAGATATAAAAATCGATGTCTGATCGTACATTTTTATATTCCTTCAAGTACACCTGATGGACGTACCCTTTCAGGCCTTTCCAGTTTTCTTCACGAGAGAGCGTAACGGAATATTTGAAATCTGAAATTTCTTTTTCCAACTGTTCAAATTCATCGCGATAAAGAATGCCATTTTCGTATCGTGTACCAAAAATCAAATGTATGTTTTTATGAGGTTTTTTATTATTATGCAAATCAATCAGCATACTGCGGTAAGGAGCTACACCAGTACCTGTACAAATCAAAACGAGATCTTTTTCAATAGGATCAGGTAAAATGAATTTTCCGGATGGGCCCTTGAAACGTATTTTTTCACCAACTTTTAGTTCATTGAAAAGATATTCTGAGGCTGCTCCACCTTCCAGGCGAACAATGCAAAATTCCAAAATATTGATGCCGTTCGGTGCATTGGCAATCGAATAACTCCGCCAGCGTTTATTGCGTCTATCACTGATTGGAAGATCCATCGTCACAAACTGCCCTGGTGTGAAGTCTATCGGTTCTTCTTCAGAGATTTCTACAAAAAACCGCTTCGTTGTTGGCGTTTGATCCTCAATTTTTATGACTTTGCTATCGTACCATTTCCATGGCATAAATTCAAAAATTATTCTTTTGTTTCACAATCAAAGTATTAAGTCATTATACTTTAAAAACACCTCAAAACCCTTTTCGTTGAAATATTCTTTGGTTTTTGTATCACCCCAATCGCTTGTTGCCAGCACGAAATCACCTCCCCATGCTCCTAATGACTTTACAACTCCGGGGAAGTTCTTAAAGTATTGATCTTTGACTTTTGGTAAAGTTAAAGTTTTTGAAACGAAATCTTCGTGTTTTTCAACCAGATACTCAAAGTTAGCCAGACTCTTACTTTCAAGAATCGATTTTGTCAATTTTGTGACTTGATCGATCAGAGTAGGCTGGTTTTTGACTTTCTGTTTATAATGCTCAATACCGTCACGGCTGTTTTGTTTTTTCCCGAGAAAGATGAAATATAAATTTTCTTTAAAAGAAGGGCTAAAATCACATCTTTCAAAATGGATTTTACTATTTGTTTTTTGGTACAAAATGGGACCATCAGCTCCCGCACAGGCAAGGTCATAACCTGATCCACCAAATGTCGCTTCAAGGATTTCGTATGGATTGGCTTTACCCCACTGAGCGATGTTGTAGATGAGTGTCGAACTGGTCCCAAGTCCCCAAAGTCTTGGAAATTCTAGTTTTGTTTCAACTTGATAGCTTTTTTCGGGATTAAAAAAAAATGGATTAAGGCTATTTGTGATCTCGAGAATTCCCTGCAAGGTGATTGCGGTTTGTTTGTCGGTATAGTTTTTTAGCCTAAAAGCATACAAATCGAACGTTGCCTCAAACCAGGTCTTGCCTTCATGATCCAGGCTTTTCCATTTTAAAATTGGATCTCTGGTTTCAATGGACTGAATTGTCATGGTTTGACCCAATTTGCAAGGCAAAGCCAAAGCCAGCGCTCCGTCCAAAACAAAGTACTCTCCAGTCAACAATAGTTTGCCATGTGCGTAGAAAGTGTCAGTCATGTCTTCTCATAAGATGATTGCAAATTTATACTTTTTTGGTCTCTTTACAGTTGGATATTTCGATCTGTTTGAAAAGTCTTAAATTTGGTAAACTTCTAAAAACATTAATTTATGGAAGCTAATAAAAATTTAACTTGTCGTTTAACGGGTGAGGAATTTAGAAAAAGAAAAGCATTATTGAAAAAAGAAATATTTGAGGCGGTTGGTAAAATTGTAGAATTGAATGATGGATATCTTTTCAAGTTTGAAGAAGAGGGAGGGTTTGGTAGCAAACTAATGGAACTGGATGCAGCTGAACGCGCTTGTTGTCCGTTTTTTGAAATAAAATTACATTTTCAACCCTATAAAAAAGGTATTGACCTTGAAATATCAGGGCAAGAGGGTGTGAAAGAATTTTTGAAAACTGAACTTTTAAGTTAGGTTTTTTTATAAACAAACGCTTTGCTGAGTTTTTTGTCGACAGGGCGTTGGCTGTTTAGAAATTCGCGAACTGCGGTGAATGAAACTGCCTTATTATTAAAGAATTCGAGCGCCAAATCCACTTCATCCTGTGTAGCTTCAAGATGGTTGAGGATATTCAGGAGATGCATTTTCATATGACCTTGCTGAATTCCAGTAGTCACCAATGAACGGATCGCTGCGAAATTTTGTGCCAAGCCTGTAGCGGCAATAATCATCATCAATTCTTCAGCACCTGGATTATCCAACAATTCCAAAGAGCGTTTTGCGATTGGGTGCAAAGTAGTTAATCCTCCAACTGTTCCAATTGCCAACGGAATATCCATCCAGAATTTGAATTTGCCGTCTTCTGTCTTACAATAACTCAGGCTGCGATATTGACCATCTCTTGCTGCATAAGTGTGACCACAAGCTTCGATGGCCCGGAAATCATTCCCGGTGGCTAAAACTACTGCGTCAACTCCATTGAAGATCCCTTTATTATGGGTTGCTGCGCGATGCGGATCAATGTGTGCGATACGAATGGCTTTACAGAATTTATGTGCAAAAGTTGCGGCATCGATATCGTTGGAAAACGATCCGAGTTTATCAACAGGGCATTCCACCCAAGCCCTCACTAAACATTCTGGCGTATAATTGGAAAGGATAGACATCACAATCATAACGTCTTTTTCCGAATCAGTGAAATTAGTGTCCTGAATGATAAAATTTTGGAGTGTTTTGGCGAATTCTTCCAGAACTGAATTGATAAAATTAGCTCCCATAGAATCGCATGTCTCAAAAGTAACTTTGAGCTGATAGTAGTCTTTTTCATGCTCGGACATATCAACCAAATGGATGTCCACGACTCCACCACCTCGCTTTTCCATATTTTGGGTAATTGGATAAGCATTTTTTCGTAGCTGTTTTTCCAACTGTGGAAACTTACTTTGCAATTTTGAAAAATCGCCTTTCCATATAAAATGAACCTGCCCGACTTTACGGGTTGAAATGACTTTGGCTTTGAAACCTCCACGAGTCATCCAAAACTTTGCGGCTGCAGAAGCGGCAGCGACAACAGAGCTTTCTTCGATAACCATTGGCACACAATAAGTTTTGTCATTGATGACAAAATTGGGTGCGACGCCGTAGGGTAATGGATAATTGCTGATCGTGTTTTCACTGAACCCATCCAGGATTTTTTGTTGAGCTTCATTTTGAAGCCAATAACTTTTTAACTCACGCATTACATTTTCAGGGTCCACGAAAAAGTTTTCAACGATCCATCGAAGTTTGCCTCTTTTTGATAATTTTGAAAAACCTGTTATCGATTTTTTCATTTTTATTATTCTCTGTTATCGCAATTTTAAAAATGCATTTGCCAATTTCAATCCCTCAATCTGAGCGTCAACATAATCTCTCAACTCTTCGTAAGATCCTTTGGCATGCTTCAAAAAACCAGATGCCTGTCCATAAACACAAGGCAAAGGTAATTTATTAATTACATAATACCCATCGAGGAAGTTACGAATACCTCCAGAAATGATCACCTGCTTGCATTTTCTTTTTTCACCGAGTTTTTCAATTATCTGGTTGGTGAACCTGATCATATCTTCAGCGCTATGTCCAACCAGGGCCAGTTTACTGTATATTTCCTGCTTCTTTTTATCACTTCGCAATAATTCAAGTTTAGCAAAATTGGTCCCTCCATTTGCTGCAAAATCAATCGCTTCAATAGGTAATTGAAATAATGCTTTCAGACTCTCATAGCCCATACCTTGACCAACTTCTTTTACAATGATTGGAAAAGTTGCGTATTCTACGATAGTTTTTATGGTTTCAATTGGCGGATTTTCAAATCGATCACCTTCAGGTTGTAACCATTCCTGTAAAGGGTTTACATGAATGATTAAACCATCGGCTTTGAGTTTGTTCAACAAATTGTCAATTAAAAACAACTCATTTTGCTTAATCAATTGCTCCAATTGGGCAATACCCAAATTAGCGTAGAGCGGGAGATTAT
>JANQFJ010000268.1 GCA_028277915.1 Saprospiraceae bacterium | reverse complement strand
TACGGATGAACTTTATAAATATTTTGATAAAAATTTGGAACAGTTAACTGAGCAAGACAAAAAACAAATTGGTATTGACTGGTGAGGAAGGCGGAAGGGGATGAAATGGTGTGCGGATGAATTTCTCGCTTCTAACGACTGACTACTTGCTACTTGATTGACAGATATACGAATAACATAATTAATCAATCAACTTATAACTTCTTACTCATAACTAATTAAAAAACATGAACAACCTTCAGTGGATAAAACTCAAGCGCGATTTTGAAGAGGTCCGCTGCATTTTGATGATCGGACCCAAGTTGGCCCGAGTTCGAAAGGGAAACGAATGGTCTCCAATGGTTGAGGAATTGTCGAAGTATTTGTCGGAATTTTTGGATCAGGAAGGGGTAGAATATGATGAAAGATCGAAAGATAACTTGCCATATATTTCTCAGAAATTTCTCAATATTAAAGGCGCAAGAAGGGTAGATCTTGAGGATTTGACAAAAGACTTTTATGAAAGTAATACCCCTGAAATGCCTGAGGTTTACAACCTGTTAGCCATGCTTCCGGTGAGTATTATTATCAATGTTAATCCAGATAATTTTATCCAAAAAGCGTTGAGGGAGCAAGGCAAGCAATGTATGTCTTTGCACTACAACTTCCGAAGAGAAACAGTCAACTCAATTGATATCGAAAAGATCAGCGTGGAGAATCCTTTGGTGTATAATCTTTTTGGTTCGCTTGATGAAACGGAGTCCATTGTTCTGACCGAAGAGGACCAATTGGAATTTATTAGAAATGTGGTAAAAGATGATCCTCGAATTCCAGAAGAAATTTTGGGGCAATTCGATCATCGAAAAACTTATCTCTTTTTTGGGTTTGACCTGGAAAACTGGCAATTCAGACTGTTGCTCGATGGCTTGAAATTGAGAGAAGAAAATACGACGGTATCCCCGCGATTGAAGCGCTATCCGCTCAGTGAAATGACCAAATCTTTTTATGAAGAGCGGTTTAATTTCCAGTTTGTTGACAAAGAAATTGACGATTTTTTGGATGAATTACAGAACAAAATTGGAATTGCTGAAAAGGAAGACGGGCCTAAAGTAACCCAAAAAGTTTTTCTGATTTATGATGAAAAGGACGATGAATTTCGGATTGGACTTGAAAACAGTCTTAGCCAATTGCAGAGCAACAAAGACATTGTAATTCTGTACTGGCAAAAATTTACCGCCGGAACTGAAGAAGATGAAATCTTAAAAAACCTTGAAAATGCAAACATCATTTTACCAATCCTAAGTCCTAATTTTCTCGCTGATACGGATTTGAACGGGCACATTCTGGAAATAGCAGAAAAACAACACAATGAGGGAAAGCTGAAGGTTTATCCTGTGGTGGCAAGGCCATGTGACTGGCGCGAAAATGATTTTTTGAAAAAACTGGAACCCATCCCCGACAATGCCATCCCAATCACTAGTTCGAACTGGAATACACGCGATGATGCCTATTTTGAAATTGTCAGCCAACTCAAAAAACGATTGAAGTAATGGAAGCAGTACTCTCAAAAAGCCGTTATCCAGGGATTCGGGCCTTTGAAAAAAGCGAACAAAAAGTTTTTTATGGGCGTGATGTCGAGACTAAAAAATTGTTTTCCCTGATCAAAGCCAAATCGCTGGTAGTATTGTTTTCAAAATCTGGATTAGGGAAAAGTTCCCTGATTAACGCAGGTGTTGAGCCGCTTTTGGAAAAAGACGATTATCAAGCTATTAAAATACGTTTGCAGGACACTTCACAAAAACCAATTGAGTCTGTAAAACAAGCCTTGCAACCCTTTCTCAACAAAGAAAAACTCAAAGCACATACAGACGGTAATTATGGTTTATGGGAGTACCTCCGGGCTTGCGATTTTACGAGAGATGGGAAGTCTGTGGTTCCGCTGCTCGTGTTCGATCAGTTTGAGGAATATTTTGAACATCATAAAGAGGAGCAAGACAGGCTAAACCTTGAACTGGCTGATTTTGTGAGCGAACGATTGCCTGAACGAATTCGGGAGCATTTGCGATCTATCCCATTCCGAGAACGAACGGCTGAAGAACTGGATTGGCATTCGCCGATGCCTATTAAAGTTTTGCTGGCTATTCGATCTGACAGAATCAGCCTGCTCGATGAAATGTCAGTGCAAATTCCAAGCATCCTCCAAAACAGGTTTCACTTAAAACCATTAAACCTTGACAATGCAAGGGCTGCAATCGAAGAACCTGCACGTTATGACAAAGAAGAATTCGACACAGCTCCTTTTTCTTATGATGAAAATGCCATGCGCATCATTCTCGATTATTTGAAAAATAAAAATGATGAAATAGAGTCTTTCCAACTGCAACTTTTGTGTCATTATATTGAGAAAAAAGTTTCGCGTAAAAATGAAAAAAACGTAGTTGTTTACGAATCGGATTTTGGTGGAGCAAAAGGAATCAAATCAATTTTGAATAATTATTACGAAGCTGAAATCGAAGAATTAGACATCAAAGAACGATCACTTGCCAGAAAATTTATTGAAGAGGGATTAATTGTCGCAGGCAGAAGGGTAGGAGTCAATGAAGGAGTTGAAGAACAAAATTTTGGGATAACTCCTGTTTTGTTGTCCAAATTGTTAAAAAGTCGTTTGATTCGAGCAGAAAACACCCACCTTGGGCGTAGTTTTGAATTGAGCCACGATACCTTAGTGGCTCCAATTTTACAGTCTTATGAGGTTCGTCGAAAAAAAGAAAAACGCCTTGAAGATGAAAGACGTCAAAAAGAGCAGGACCGATTGTTGAAAATTGAAAAGAAAAAACGACGGAATGCACTTTTGCTGGCAGCCACGGGATTTATTCTTTTCTTTTTTGCATTAGCGGGAGGGTTTTATGCAGGAAGACAAACGAAAGTGGCCAAAGCTGCTCAGAAACAAGCTGAGGACGCTCGTGCAAAAGCAGATAGCACGTTAGTCATTCTTAAAAAAACGCAAGATGAAAAAAATGAAGCGACCTTCCGTGAATATTTGCAAAAAGGTAAATCCAATATCGAAATTGGAAGGTATGAACAAGCAGCATCAGATTTTGAAGTTGCACTAAAATTTAAACCTAACAACCACCAAGCGGATTCCCTTAAAAAAGTGAGTGTGAATAAAGGTGGTGTTAAAATAGATTATGACAAATTAATGAACAAAGGAGACAACGCACTTCGCAGTAAGGATTACATCACGGCTTTAAAAAATTTCAGAGCAGCGAGGAATTTAAATATCAGTCAAACTTCGAGCAGAGAAGCTAAACTCAAAGCTGATGAAGCAAGGGTCCAGTTGTTACCACAGTTTAAAAAGCTGGTTTCGGATGCGCAGACTTTTCTAAACGCAGAAAGTTGTGATTTTGCAAAACGATCTGTTAGAAAGGCAGAAAATATTGCACAATATCTTGACAAAAACAGTATCAAAAGAGAACTTAATCAAATTAAAAGGATAAAGCAGCGGTGCAGGTGATTAATGGTTCATAGTTCATGGTTAGTAGTTCAACGTTCTTTTTACAACCACAAGCCAAACAGCCACAAGAACTCAGTTAAAATGAAAAAACTCTGGTTAATATTAGTCTTGCTCATTTTCTTTTCGTTTCGGTCGTTTTCGCAGGATTGTTTTCAGCTTTTTTATGATAAAGGAATGAATGAGTTGCAGCAAGAAGATTTTGATGCTGCGATTAAAAGCTTTAAGGCAGCCAAAGTTTGCAACGATATTCCTGCAGCAAATGATGTTGATGATAAAATCGTTGAAGCACAAAACGGATTTATTTTGGCAATCACCAAAGCTCGTGATGAAGCCATTAAGGCAAAAGAAGATGCTGAGAAAGCCCGCGATGAAGCCATTGCTGCCCGTAAGGAATTGGAGGCATTGACTTATATCAGTAATGGACAAGACAAAGAACTCAAAGAACTTTTTAAAGAAGCTATCGAGTGGTATTCCAAAGCCATTGTAATATTCCCGGATTCGATGTCTTATTATGAAAAAAGAGCACCACTCTTTATGCATGATAAGATAAAAGAATTTGAAAAAGCCATCACAGATTACAATTTACTTATTAAAAAAGGAGATAAGTCTAAACAGGCGGAATACCACGATAAACTGGCCTATGCTTACGAGCAAACCAAACAATTTGAACAAGCCAATAAAAACCTTGAATTGGCAGTAGCGACTGCTGGTAGCGATAGTAAAGATATTTATGAGCAAAAGCTCGATTGGGCGGATACCAGACAACAAGCAATCGTCAATGAAGAAAAACCTGAATTGTTGGATGTTCCGGTGCAGATTTCCATTGTCAATAAAAACAGCAGGTGCAGTCTGGAGGGGCTTTCTTTGAAAATTGGAAATAATTCTTTTCGATTACGTGGACAAAGTTTTAAAATAAACAAAATCCTGCCTGGAACCTACTCTTATGTAATTGTTGGAAATGCAAATTGTAACCTTGGCAGGTACAAAGTTCATGGAAAAGGAACTATTAAGGTTGTCGCAAATTCGATCTATTATTTGAATGTTCAAATTAAAAGTAGTTCGCACCCTTTATTTGGAACGGGAAATGTGAAAGCTTATTTAAGAGCATATTAAAATGACAAATCCAAAAAAAACCTGTTTTATGAGCATAAAATTTTTAATATCGCTGGCATTTATTTTCTTCACTTTTGTGTTGTTTGGACAGGATGATTGTTTTAAAACTTTTTATAACAAAGGAATAGGTCAGTTGGCTATGGAGGAATTTGATGCGGCAATCAAGAGCTTTAAGGCTGCTAAAGTTTGCAACGATATTCCTGCAGCAAATGATGTCGATGATAAAATCGTTGAAGCACAAAACGGGTTCATCAATGCTATTCAAAAGGAGCGCAATAAAGTTAAATCGCTTTACCTCGCCATGCTGGCTCGAAAAGCTTTTGAGGAAGGTGACCCTTTGCTAGGGTTTCGGTTATCAGAAAAAGCTTATCGCCTGGACGAAAATACTACGACGCAGGAATTGTTAATAAGTTTTCAGGAAAAGTATGACAAATTATTCCAATCTGGTCGCAGATTTAAATCGCTGAAACGTTTTGCGGGTTATTACCTAGGAGAAGCTGAAAATGGAAGCGTGTGGGTTTTTGATTTGGACAGTGAAAATTTTAAACCTTTGAAAGTAGGAAACAATATTTTGAAAGTAAAAAAGCTGGTGGTTTCTGATGATGAACAATTTATTGCAACTATTCCTGTGGATGGGCCTCCTTTTATTTGGAATAATAAAGGGGACATGGTAAAACGGTTGTTGATCCACACCGGACCGGTGTATGATTTAAGTTTTTCTACCGATAGCAAATATATCATCACTGCATCCCATGACCAAACAGCTGGATTGTGGACAGTCGATGGCGAATTGGTTCGACTTTTAAAAGGTCATGACCAACCGCTCATTGCTGCTGAATTTTCTCCTGACGGGCAATATATATTGACTGCTTCTGTTGATGCAAAATCAATTGTTTGGGATAAAAACGGAAATAAAATTGGTGAAAAAGAAAAGGTGTATAACGATCCTGTTTTGGAAACGGGATTTGCTCCGGATAGTAAAAATGTCGTAGCTATTTCAAGTTCAGATTGTGTGGTGATTTACGATCTAAGATTTTCAGAAGGATCAAAAGCAGAAATAAGACCTAAACAATCCAAAGATCCGGAAACCATCAAAGGTGTTGTCATATCAGAAGATGGGCAGTTTGTCTTAGTATTATTGAAAAACCGCGAATCATTTGATGAAATGGCCATTTTATACAATCGAAACGGTGATATTATTCAACGCCTTGATCAAAATGATTTGTTGTGGATGAAAATCCCGATTGGGAATAATGAAGACCTTTTAGTACTTACCAAAAATGGTGAAGTATCACTTCGCAAACTCACTGAAAGAAATCAAAAATCAAGTATTATTGATGAATACAGCCAGTATTTGAGGGAATTGACAGAATTAGAAAAGTTTACCTACGGGATTGAAAACTAAATATACATGAAGTTTAATATTTTAATACTATTGGTTATGATTTTGACAAACGCTTTGTTTGCTCAAAATGATTGTTTTCAGTCTTTTTATCAAAAAGGGATTGCTGCAATTAAGGCAGAAGATTTTGAAACAGCGATCAATAATTTCAAAGCTGCTAAAGTATGCCCAGATAAACCATCTGCCAATGATGTAGATGACAAAATCTTTGAAGCTCAAAATGGCTATATCAACGCTATCCAAAAAGAAAGAAAGCGCGCTCAATCACTTGCGCTTACTGCTAAATCTATTTTGGAATTGCAAAAAAATGATAACGCGACCACTGCTTTCCGTTATGCTCAGTATGCCCTTGAAAAAGATGACAATAGCGAATCTCGGGCTGCCTTCTATGAAGCAGTTTATCAAATTGAATCAGAGGAAAGTAGACTTTTGTACACAAAGAGTTTTAAGCCCGTTAGGGAAATTAACGAGCATATCAAAAAAGTTGAATATTCTCCCGATGGTAATTATATCATTGTTCTTTCTTCAAACAAAAAAGTGTTGATCTTTGATTTAGATGGGAATTTAATCACCTCAAAACAATCCTACTTTAAAAATACAGATCAGTTTTCAATGTCTGCTGATGATGCTAGTTATGCTTATATTGGGCGTGATTATTTTGTTCATATTGATGAACTGAATAAAGAAGGTAGCACAGAAAAGTTCTCCAGTAACCAATGGGAAGAAGTGGTTGAGTCGCTGATCTTTTCACCCGGAGGGAAATATTTTGCATTGGGATTCATCGATGGAACTACGCGTTTATTTCATTCTGACGGGACATTTATCAAGGCTTTTGATGGTCATGGTCAACGAATTTCAAGCCTTTCGTTTTCGAAAGATGATTCTTTGCTGGTTACAAGCAACAATAGAGGCGTTGTCGGAATTTGGGATATTGAGAAAAACCAGGTCGATACTATTGTAATTCCAAAGTCTTACGACACTGAAGTCATTCTTTCATCTGACAAAAAACATCTATTGGTGACAAGTTCTGGCCGAAGAGCTTTTTTATTTACTGTTGATGGGAAAGAAGTCTTTCGAACCAAGGGATATTTTTGGAATATCGCAGATGGCAACTTTTCAGCAAGTGGGGAATACGTGGCCCTTGGAAATAATATTTATAGCCTGAAAAAAGGTGCCGAATATGGCAAATTGATTCACACATTGCCAAGTTGGGTGAGGAAAATCCGGTTTTCTGAGACTCGTGATTACCTGCTGGCTTTAGGAAATGAACGAATTGCTCAGGTCTGGAGAAGGCAGTTCTACGAATGGGGGTTTTATGCGAACCTGGGAGGACATACTGATGATATTGCATTCGCTGACTTCTCGCCTGACGGGAATTCTGTTGTGACGGCGAGTTATGATTTGACGGTTAAAACCTGGTCATTGAAAACAAGGATTAGTCAATCTTTTTCCAATGC
This sequence comes from Saprospiraceae bacterium, assembly GCA_028277915.1. Taxonomy (GTDB): domain Bacteria; phylum Bacteroidota; class Bacteroidia; order Chitinophagales; family Saprospiraceae; genus JAHDHW01. The sequence continues at coordinate 3,111 of JANQFJ010000268.1, read as the reverse complement.
AGGGAAACTCCTTCGGCCTATCTCACTTAAAGACAGTATCTACGCTGTTTCACATAAAACGAAAGATATTTACATGTGGAATGCTGTTTCAGGCTACAGTGGTTTCTATGGCTTGCCTGTCGAAGATATAATTACTCAATCAACTGACGGTAAATTACTTTTAGCAGTAGAGAAAGACATGTCAAATATCTGGAAATTTGATCCTTCCGGTGAAGGTATTCGATACATGGCTGGTATGACTGCTTTTTATAATGTAAAACATGCAAGTTTTTCTCCCAATAAAGATGCGGTTGCAATTTATTCAAGAGATGATTATTTCATAAGTATGTCCGTTTGGGACTTTAAAAATCATGAGTCAAGAGCTTTGGGTGGTGGTCATGGAGATGTTAATGCAATCGCATGGACGATTGATGGAAAGCAATTATTGCTTGGCAATAAAGAGGGAGAAGTGATTGCCTGGAATTTTACGTCGCCATTAAAGGATATGGAAATTAATAAAAGTTGGAAAGCGCATGAAGGAAATCCAATCAGCAGCCTTGCTACTTCTTCTGATGGAAAATTGATAGCTACTGCATCATGGGATAATACCGCCAAACTGTGGAATACCGATTACGAATATTTATTGACTTTGCATGGGCATAATATGGAAATCAACACAGTAGCATTTTCTCCTGACAATCGGTTTATTGTAACGGCTTCAGAAGATCGAACTGCTAAGATTTGGGATACTGAAGGTCAACTTATAGTATCTTTGGAAGGTTACCAATCTGATGTGAAGCAGGCTTATTTTTCACCGGACATGAAATATGTATTGACCAATTATGGAGATGGCATGATAAAAATCTGGCCTTTTGATCCAGTATTAATCGAAGGAAAAATTGGGCAATTCACCAGTATTGATCTTGATGCCAAAGAAAAAGAGAAATACGGAATTAAATAAAAATCATCCTACTTTTTTGATTATCGTTTTAAAAACCCGTAATTTTACAAATTAGCAAAATAAAAATATAACGGTATGTGATTTAATGAATAATTACGTTTTACGAATTATCAATCCCATACCATGAAAAACAGATTTATTTTTTTTACAGTATTGATACTGTTTTGCTGCCTTTCAAAGCTTACTGCACAAATTAGTGATGGAGGTACTCCATTATCCTTTTCAGAAGATTTTCAACATAAATATTTCAATCACAATATAGAAGCACAGGTTGTTCCTCCTTTTGATCTTGAAAAAGCTAGGGAAGAGGATCGTGCCATGAACGGTACTGTTCGATTTGCTGCACCGATTTCGGTGGACTACTCTTTAGAGAATTACGGCACCTGGACAGTATTGGAAAACGGTGACCGGGTTTGGAGACTCAAATTGCATGCTGCCGCTGCTTTGGGAGTTTTCGTTTATTATGAAGATTTTTACATGCCTTCGGGAGGCAGGCTTTATATGTATAACGAAGATGGTTCACAGGTTTTTGGGGCTTATACCAGTCGGAATAATAAACCAAGCGGTAAATTTTTAACAGGAATGATCGATGGCGAAACAGCTATTTTAGAATATTATGAACCATTTTATGTCAAAGGACAAGGGATTGTAGATATCTCCAGGATTTATTATGCTTATGAACCGGATTTTATAAGACCTGCTGACAACGATGAATTTAGTGTACATTCCGGTTTTGGAGATGCCTTGCCTTGCCATGTAAATATCAATTGCTCCGAAGGTGACAACTGGCAAGAACATAAACGAGGTGTGGTAAGATACCTTCGGGTTTTTGACCAGGGGATGGGTTGGTGTAGCGGATCTTTAATAAATAACACTAATCAGGATGAAACGCCGTATATTCTGAGTGCTTATCATTGCATTGCTGGATATACACCTCAATTGGACGTTTGGCGGTTTGATTTTAATTATGAAACTGATGGATGTAGCAATCCCACAGAAGAGCCTACTTTTCAGTCAATGCTGGGCTGTCAGTATGTTGCTGGTCGCGAACAAACTGATTTTATGCTTTTAGAATTGCTCGAATCGGTTCCTTCCTCCTACAATGCACGATTTAATGGTTGGAACCGCAATGACCAGACTTCGCCGGATACGACTACTGTCATTCATCATCCGCAAGGAGATATTAGAAAAATTTCAGTTGATAATGATTCATCGTCAATTTACCCGTTTAGTATAAACTGGAACAATGGTGTTACAACACCTCCAAATCATCACTTTCAGGTATTCTGGGATGCCGGAACTTCTGAAAATGGCTCCTCAGGTAGTTGCATGTTTGATGAAAATGGTTATATCGTTGGTCAATTACATGGAGGGAATACCAGTTGCTCTACTTTTCAGACTTTTTTCGGTCGGTTTGCATTGTCCTGGGATTCTGGAACGACACCGGATACCCGTTTGAAAGACTGGCTTGATCCGAATAATCTCGGGAATATTACCCTGGAATCTCTCGAACCCAGCCCTACTTCAGTGCTTATTTCAGGAAATATCAAAGCTAGAACCGGACAGAATATGGAAGGAGTTCAGGTAACTTTAAGTGGAGATGAAAGCGAAACCACCTCAACGGATGCGAATGGAAATTATAGTTTTGAAGTGATGACCGGAGGGAATTATGTAATCACCCCTAAAAAAACATCAAACCCTACTAATGGTGTTTCCGTAACGGATATCGTGACCTGCATTCAGCACATTTTGTTAATAAACCAGTTTTCGGATCCTTTACAGATTATAGCTGGTGATGCCAATAACAATGGGTCTATTTCAGCATTGGATTTGGTTCAAATACGCCAGCTCATTTTGATTTTGATCACTGAATTTCCTGACAGTGATTCATGGCGATTTGTTGAAGAAAGTATAATGATTAACGATATTTCGACAGACAATCCAAATCAGGATTTTATAGGTATAAAAATTGGTGATGTAACAGGAAATGCCGATCCCAATCAATAGATTTTTTACTTCTTTAAATAAAAAAGCCTTTAAACTTCAGTGGTTTAAAGGCTTTTTTATGTTGATTTTTAAAATTAGTGTTTTATCAACTTCAGCGCTTTGCTCATCTTTCCATCGACTTCTATCTGGACAAAATAAATGCCTTTACTTTGAAGGTCGTTAAT
>JANQFJ010000242.1 GCA_028277915.1 Saprospiraceae bacterium | reverse complement strand
GAAAAGCAGAGCAATGGCCGCGCCGATGAGCGTTCGATACGAGACCAGGTGACCGACGCCATGCGCGTGATCATGGTCGGCGTGCGCGGCGGATTGACTTTCTGAGGCGCTGGTCATCGGCATTCCTGCCTGTAAATGCGCCGGTCATTTCAGATTTTGTTATTTTGGAAATAGTTCCTTCACTAAGTGTCAAAACCTGGTATTCTCTTTCAACGCCATCTCTGCTTTCTTTTGAAACATATCCTCTATTAGCTTCCATGATCTTAGTGATCGTTGGTGCGTAAGTTGAAGGTCGTCCGATGCCCAATTCTTCCATTTTTTTAACCAAACTGGCTTCTGTATAGCGAGCAGGTGGACGTGTAAATCGTTCTGTGGCGTCCATTATTTTGAGATCTAGAACTTGGTCGACTTTTAAAGGAGGTAAAATTCCTTTTGCTTCATCATCTTCTTCATCTTCTTTTGAAGCGAGATATACTTTTAAAAATCCATCAAATTTCAGTACCTCTCCTTCTGCTCTAAGTTCATTGTCGTTTATGGTAGAAATGCCAATATTTACGATCGTCTTTTCTAAAATGGCTTCAGCCATTTGAGAAGCAATGGTTCTTTTCCAGATGAGATCGTACAATTTCTGCTGATCCCGATCACTTGTTACCTGACGGCGTTCAATGTAGGTCGGTCTGATCGCTTCGTGAGCTTCCTGTGCCAATGCTTTTTTATTTTTAAATCTACGGGTCTGGACATAATCCTTTCCATAACTCTTTTCAATTTCCTGAGCAATCGCATCCAAAGCAACTTCACTCAAACTGATAGAGTCGGTACGCATGTAAGTAATCAAACCCTGCTCGTAAAGTCTTTGGGCATTTGACATGGTTCGGTTCACCGAAAAACCCAGTTTTCTACTCGCTTCCTGTTGCAATGTGGACGTGGTAAACGGAGCTGTTGGTTTGCGTTTTACCGGTTTAACATCAATCCGGTTGATCTTGAATTCGGCTCCGATACATTTTTGCAAAAACGTTTCAGCGTCATTTTGACCATCATATCTTGAAGGTAACTCTGCCTTCAATTCTACTTTTTTTCCTTGTTCATTGGTAACCGTAAATATTGCGGTTATTTTATAAAATGGTTGCGCTTTAAAACCCTGAATTTCTCTTTCCCGTTCAACTATCAATTTTACTGCAACAGATTGAACCCGACCTGCTGAGAGCTTTCCACGAACTTTTTTCCACAATAACTCAGACAATTCAAATCCCACCAAACGATCAAGGACTCGCCTTGCCTGCTGTGCATTGACGAGGTTGATATCTACACTTCTTGGGTTTTGAATTGCTTTTTGAATAGCTGGTTTTGTGATTTCCCTAAAAACGATTCTCTTAGTTTGGTTTTCATCCAGGCCCAAAACCTGACACAAATGCCAAGAGATAGCTTCTCCTTCACGATCTTCATCCGTCGCCAGCCATACTTCATCAACTTTTTTGACGGCATCTTTGAGTTCTTTGACTACTTTCCTCTTTTCCGGAGAAACGATATATTTTAGTTTAAAACCATTTTCGACATCTACTGCTTTATTGCCTTTATCCAAATCGCGAACATGACCAAAACTTGACTTAACCGTAAAGTCTTTGCCAAGTATTTTTTCAATAGTCTTCGCTTTCGCAGGTGACTCCACAATCAATAGATTCTTAGACATAGCTCGATAAAATTGATGAGTTCTATTTATAATTAAATGGTAAAAATAAATATTTGAATTATTAAGCGCTGATTATATCGATCTGGAAATAATTAAAAAAAGCAATGCTTTGCTTAACCGAAAATACTGAATAATGTTCCAGTGGAATTAAATTATTTGCCAACACGTTTGTAGCTCTTTATCCAATTTTGAATTACCTTACAGGTTGCAAAAGTATAAATTTTGCATAATGTTCAAAGTATATTCAACCAACGAATAATAAATTTTAATTTATCAAATACTTTTCCATTCAGCAAAAAGCAAACTAAAAGGCTGTTCTTCAATCTTACTTTTCTATACGGAATACGGCTAAATTTTGAAATCACTTGTCATTCGAAAGACAAAAGGTAGGTCAGAATTTAATTACTTTGAACGATAATTGTTAAATACAAAAAAAACTAATAATTGTAGCCCTAATTTTTTTAAATAAAAGGGCATAGTTTTGTCTGGTGTAATTAAAGCTATTGCGATTTCGCAGTAGCTTTTTTAGTTTTTTCGTTTTCTTTTTTCTTCGTGGATAATTTCTCCTTGCTCTAGTCGTTTTTTTCGATCCATTTCTTTTTTTTCTGCATAATGATCGATCAACTGTTTGACATCCAGTTTGGACTTATTCAAATTGCGATGATAGGTAATAATAACGAATTGGGCCATATCGTCCGGATGGCTTATGCCCAGGTTTTTTAAATAAAAAGAAAGTCGCGACCCTTCATAAAATCCCCAGTTGTAAATAATCCAACGCCCCAGGCTAAAGTGCAACTTGTGGGCAGCATCCTCTTCTGTCATATTTTTGAACTTAGCTTTGGATTCATCATCCGTAAGCCTGTTCAATTGTATAAAACAATCGGCCAAATCTTTTGGAATATATACGCCATTGAGGTATTCTTTTTTGATACGTTTTTGGTAGGCTTTTTCAAATTCATCTTCCGTAACCGGCGGATCTTGTGCCAGGACTGTTACGGCACAACTCATCATTAGAATTTTCAAAATTATTTTTACCGGCATATGTTCAAAAAGTATTTAGCTGCTTTAAAACTTATTGTTAAACGTTTAAAATGAAGATTTGTATTGTTAACACTCATTTAAAATTAGTTTTAAAAATATAATTAATTTTAAAACCATCAACCATCAACGTAAAATTTCCACTCTTTTAATTAAAAAGCAACATTTCCTACTTTAAGCTAATTGCACTCCAAAGCGTTATAATTTTTGTATTTTCCAATTTTTCTCAGAATAAGTTTAAGCAAATTTTTGAAAACCTGGATCGATGCGGAGATTACGTCTTTTTGAATTATTTCTTATCCAATTTATAGTTTACCTGTTATTATGGCTCTGGAATGATTATGTTGCCTCCTTTATGACCATTATAATGACGGCGATCTTTACAGGGATTCTGATAGTGGCATCAATAGCAGAATTGATTGAAAAGTCAAAAGTTCCAAGGTCATATTTTATTTTTATGATTGGCTCTATTTTAATTCCGTTGTTAGTTGGTTTAATTTACGTTGGGTTGATGGGCGGAAAACTGGATTGGCTGGAGTGAGGGAAGGGGAGAAAAAGGAGGATGGACGGAGGAAGGATCGAAGGACGGGTTGTTAGTTTATAGTTCATCGTTTGTGGTTTTGCTCAAAATGAACTCAGATATCTGGCAATTACTGTAGAAAACTCAGGCGTTATAAAATAATTTTTGCATGTCTCTAATATTTATACTTCTCCTTATCATAAGTTTGTCTTTGGTCGCAAGGGTGATGATTAGAATCATTGGCCAACAAAAATGTTTGAGTGATGAAGAAATCAGGAATTATATGCTGGGCAGGCTTCATGGTGATGATGATGCATATCACAGAGTCATTGGTCATCTTGGAAATTGTGAAAAATGTCAGCAAAGGATGCATGACTATAAACCCTCAGATCATATAGAGGATCATCTGATCAATGATAAAAACGATGCCTAATTAACTTTTATCACGCTTTCTTTAGATCAATAAATTTATCTTTTGCTGTTTTTTTTAATTTCGAAGGCCTGTTTGTAAATATTACCTACTACCCAATATCTGGCCTCTTTGGTTTTGCTCATTTAATGACCAAATATCAGTCGCCCAGGTTTGCAGCCATTTCCCATAGGATTTGCGAAAAACCTGTACATTAAGCCCATACATTTGTCTTAGGAGTTGTTCAAACGCACCAACTTTCATGTTCCCGTCAATTTCAACCATACCGCTATTGTGAATATTCCGTACTTCTCCGACAAGGAGGTCATTTTTCAGCAAATCATTTTCAGAAGAGGATTTACCTTCGACATGAGGCCTGGCATAAAATTCAAGCTGAAGGAAAGGAAATTGTTTGTTAAATTCCTTCTGTAAATCTTTAAGTCTTTTTTTATCTGATATTTCCACAAGATTTAATTTTCTAATTTAATAACTACTTCATTTTACAATGAGCGTCGGAATAGCGTTATTCAAATGTAAAAACGACTCCGTAACGCTACCCATCAGCAACAACTCAACTTTTGTATGTCCTTTTGCTCCAATGACCACTAAATCATTTTTATTCGCTTTGGCATATTCCATAATATAGCGCGCTGTACCAGGCATATTTTTCTCATAGAGTGCAATGCTGATACCATTTTTTTCGTCTGGAGCATATGTTGAAAGAAATACATCAAATGCATCTCTGATATTTGACTCCATCATTTCCTTAAATTGTTTGAAAGGCCTGTCAGTTTTGTAATAGCTGATATTCGGCAAACTGTAAATATTCAAACAAACTAATTCAACGGGCTCTTCCAATTGCTTTTTCAACCTGATTGCGGTCTGTAAGGATCTGATCGAGTTGTTCGAGAAATCAATAGGGACCAGAATAGATCGTATTTCAGGTTTTGCTTTCGAAGGGATAATCATGGCATTTCCTTTTGTTTTTCGAGCAAGATTTTTGGCTAAAATTCCGTGATCTTTTTTTTCATCGCTTTGCCCTATGACCACCAAATCTGCTTTCATATCTTCCGCGCTTGACAACAACTCCTCTAATGGATTACCTTCTTTCAATTCGTATTCGATATAAATTTCCTTCTCCTTATCAATGGACTTTTTCACCTTCTTTTCAAGATCGTTGATGATTTTTTCATTGAGTTTAAAGTCACCACTTATGTGCAAATCATCAGAAAAAACTGAAGTTTGATCCTCAAAAAAAGGCAAAACATGCATAAAATAAGCCGCTCTTATTTTCACATTTTTAGAGAGGAAATTAAAATAATTTAAAATAGTTTCGTCAGTTTCACCTAACTCCAAAGCAACCAAAGCCTGATTGATTTCAAGAGGCTCCAACACTTTTTGATCATTAGGTTCCAATATAAAATCTGAATTTTTCATTTTTTTAATAATTACCTATTCGTCAAATCTATTCATACTTTGCTTTGTGTGAACTGATAAAGATCATTTTTGAAAATGATTTACATCAATACAACATCAGCGCTACATGAGTTAAATTGAAGAATCAAATTTTTTTAAATGAATTAATGTCTATTCCAATGAAAAAGATCCTGTTTCCAACCGATTTTTCTGCTTCCGCAAATAAAGCCTTTTTGTACGCGATAAAACTTGCGGATAAGTTGAACGCTTCAATAACTACCATTCACGTTTATAGCCACCCGGAAATTCATATCGAAAGAGGTGGCATCCATCCTGAAGCACTTGAACACATTTATGAATCCATTGACATGGAAGAATTTGAAAACTACAAGGATTCCATTCCAGCTTTGAGAGAAATCGCTGAAAAAGAAAACCTCAGCCACATTGAAATGTATCACGTCATGGAAGATGGCCCGGTCATTCCGAAAGTCATTCAGCTGGCAAAAAAAGAAAACTACGACATGATTGTAATGGGTACTAGAGGAGCTGGTTGGGTGAAAGAAATTTTTATAGGATCTATAGCCGGAGAAATCATGGAAAAAGCCAGTTGCCCGGTTTTGGCAGTTCCCGAAGAAGCGGTTTTCGATGGAAAAATTAATAAAATCGCAGTAGCCACAGAATTCAAAATTGAAGAAAAGTTTTTATTAAAAAAAGTATTGGAGTTGGCTGAAGCTTTTGAAGCACATGTTTATTGTCTAAACGTAGATTTAGCTGGGATAAAATTTTATGCCGACAGGGTAGATTCATTTAAAGAATCATTTAAAGACGTTCCGCGCCTCCATTTTAAAATAATTGAAGGATTTGATGTGATGACCGCATTGAACGAGTATATTGAAAAATATAGAATGGATATGATCTGTATGCTCACGCACAAACGAAATTTTATCCAGGAGTTTTTCAAATACAGCATTGCGAAGACCATGTCATATCATACTAAAACGCCTATTTTATCTTTTCAGGCACATGCTCTCGGTCGTCCGGAATCAACTGCGAAAAAGGAAAATTCTGTTTAAGGTATTCCAAGTTCAGAAATATCACTAACTTGAAAATGAAATTATCATTTTCACATGGTTTGAAGTGATTTTTTTAATTTTCCAAATAATGAGCACAATCGACAAGGCACATGACAACTTGTATCATTTCAATATAAACTAAAACAGGAATCAATGGGCAAAGGCAAATCCATAAGGTTTTATGATTACGTAAATCATCCTTACGAAAAGGTCCGAGAAGCGTTGAGGGTTAACACTTTAGCGGTGTTTCAAAATGCTACAAAAACTGCTGCAAAGAGGGCAAAAGACGTATCCTCAGAATTGTATATGAACATCGCCGGGATCGAAGTTGGAACGGATATTTCCATTGCTGTACACAATTTTGAAACGAAACCAAAAGAAATCAATTCACCACCAAAAACTATCCTGCAAATCGAATGGGCAGCCACCAAAAATCCGGGATTGTTCCCTGTACTGAAAGGAGAGCTCGCCCTCTATCCCCTGACTGCTACCGAAACCCAATTAGATTTGTCGGGAAACTATGAAGTGCCTTTGGGAAAATTGGGAGACGCGCTTGACTCCGTTTTAGGTCATCGAATTGTGGAAGCTTCAGTGCATCGTTTTATCAACGATGTCGCAGCTTACCTTAGATCAGAGCTTTCCAAATAACCGCCATTTTACAATACTGTGCTTTTGCTATATCTGTCGGGAAACGAATCTTCGAAAGTTCTTTTTTAATTTTTCAAATGTAGTCACAAATTTAAGGATATTGACGCGTGTCGTTTCATGATCCCAAAGCTCGTCGCTCAAGGGTTCATCTCCCTTGACCAATTCATGTTCGTGATGTTGTAGTTGTTTTTTTAATTTATCGATTTCATTCAACTTCTTTCGAAAGATTTCATTGTATTCGTCTGCATGTTCGGTGATTGAAAACTGATCCGGATGCTTATCCATTATCAATGACAGTTCATTTTTGAAAATTTTTATTTCATCGAAATAAAAATCAAGCTGGCTCAGCCATTCCTTGTGTTCTTTGTGAAATCGGGAATTTAATTCTAGTTTACTCATTTCAACGGATTTGATTAGGAGACATTTTTTTTAATAAAATTTCGGCTTTTTAATATTGGAAGAAGTTAAAAAATTTCAATTTTCACTGAAATGACAAATGTTTCCATTGGCTATGATATAAATCAATTTTTTACAACCCATCACGTATATTTGGAAATATTCTGAGGAAATTTATAAAAACAATACTATGGTCGATTCAGAAAACTCCAGGACTTCAAAACCTTCGTTTTTCAATCGTGATTTACATTATCTGGAAGGTCCTAAAAGCCGAAGAAGCGAATTTATTTTCACACTTAGTGTAATGACTCAATTCATCAGAGGATTTCGAAAACTGCACTTCATCGGACCTTTTATCACAGTCTTTGGGTCAGCTCGTTTTAAAGAAGACCACCAATACTACATCAAAGCCAGGCAAATCGGTGAAAGAATCCACAAGCTGGGATTTTCAG
>JANQFJ010000237.1 GCA_028277915.1 Saprospiraceae bacterium | reverse complement strand
AAGCTACCAGGTAGTCTCCGGCTTTTTTCCGCGGAAGGTTGTGAAATTGGCGGTTTTGCTTCTTTTTATCATTAAACTCCAAACCCAACAGATCCTTTTCCAATTCCCGAATTTCTTTTACTAGTAGAAGTTCAAGATTCTCGTTTGTGGGATCTAGTTTGTATATCATTTCCATTGCTTCGGCTGCAATGCTATTTTTGGCATTCGCGCGTAAAGCATAAAGCACTGCTCTCTCCCGATCACTTTGACAGAGCAACAAACAAGCTTTCCATTCTTCGTCAGTCTCGATATAAAAGCTTCGAAAAGCTGATTCCCGTTTGCTTGGACATTGATCAAAAACAAGTGAAAAAAGATAGGCTGCTTCGATACGTTTACCCATACTTTTCAAAGCTCCAGCCTTGTGCCCGAGAATCCAGTAATTAAGAATACTTTCGATTGGGTCCGACTTTGGAATCAAATAATCGTAAAGCTCCAAAACCTGTTGGTAATTTTTTTTGTAATGCGCCAGGCGCACCAACTGGTAGGTGTATCGAAGACGGATATAGTTGGATTTTGTTTTTAAAAACTTGCTCAAGCCTTCTTCGATCAGATTTTGCATGGCGAAGGTATCCCTTTCTGGTTTGTCCCAACTTCGTGAATGAGTGACGTATGGCTCGCAATGTTTCGCGAAAACCAAATAATCTATCGTTTCAAGACATTGATTTTGTTTCAGGTGTCTTGCAAATTGGTTGTTTTCAAGCCGAGGACTTAAGGGGTATTTTTTATTTTGAATAGACGTTCGCAGGACTTTCAATTCGGAAAAACTCGTTTTGTAAATGACCTTTTCGATATCTTCAATTTTGACCAACCCACAAAAAATCTCCTGCCATTCTTCCAAATTTCCTTTTTGCTGAATTTGCTGAATCGTATCAAAATGGCTATAAAAATTATCGAATTCAAAAAAATATGGCCCGTAACTCGACCCTTGGTTGATGATCGTAGGAATCACAAAAGAATAACCTCTAAAACTAAGATCAGGGCCACATCCTTTTGAAATCCGAAAAGGGAGCAAAGAGAGTACTCCGCTAACGAAAACGATTACAAATGTCTTCCAATGCTTCATGTGGATAATTATTGATCACCAATGAATCAAGGTGATAAAAAATAACCGAAAATTCCAAATCGACCAACAGTTCATTCAAAAGATCTGCTGATTGCTGCAACAAATTGACTGGTACAGTTTCAAGGCGTATCACATCACCTTTGTACAAATAATAACCTTGAAGATACGTACTTTTGATGACCTCAAAATGGATTTCGTCAATTTTTGAAAAACGTGCCTCATCACCCAAATCCAAAGCGCTTAAATTATTGATCAACTTGATCATTCTGCCTTCACGAAACAGTACACCCCAGGAAAATAAGGGCAAAGCAATATCAAGCGGCAAAGGATAATTTTTAAAATTTTTCAAATATTGGTTGGCAATATTAATATCAAGAATGGAGTTTTTTGCAGCAATATCTTCCACGTTCCCCATGTTGTAAAACATCAAAGTACCGCGACCAACAGGAGGAATTCCTGTTTTTTCAAAAAACTTGATCTGATGTAACCGAATCGTGCTGCTCAACAAAATGGATTGATCATGAATTTGTGATCTGATTTCCTCCAAAAATTTAAAAAAATTCGCCTGCGTTTTTGATGACCAATCGCAATCAAATTGCCATTCTTTGATTGGATGTTTCCGAAACTTTGAGCTTATTCGAAATATTTTTTTTGCGACATTTTCTGCAAGGTTGGGAATATCTTTTGATGGGAGGTTGAGAAACGTTCTGTTTGTGATAAAAATGGTCGGAACGATTTCGATGCTATCCGGAAACATTCTTTTTAACTCAATTTCAGCGATCGGCAAAGTCTGACTGGTCGCACCATCCCAATCGACATCGAAAAACCGTAAAAAAACTTTCTGAGCTGAAACGATTTTTAAATAATCTTTTTCAAAATCTGAAATATCAACATTTGTCTTCCAGTGATAAAACGCAACTTCAACACGTTTTTCAGAATTGTTCTGACAAGAGGAAAACCAGAGAATTAATCCTAAAAAGATCAACAGGTTTTTCATATCAGCCCTTCTCTGACCAAATCGTGCAAATGAATGATTCCAAGATATTTGCTATTTTCAACCACCAAAAGCTGAGTGATGCTATACTTCCGCATGATCTCCAAAGCTTTTACCGCTAAAGCATCGCCGCCGATCGTTTTTGGGTTTTGGTTCATAATATCCGTAGCATTCAAATTGCTTAAATCATTTTCACTCTCCAGCATCCGCCGTAAGTCACCATCGGTTATAACCCCACTAATATCTTTTGCACTATTGAGAACTGCCGTAATTCCCAGGCGTTTTGAAGTGATTTCCAATATTATTTTTCGAATGTTATCCCCTTCAAAAACTACAGGACGCTCATTATTCGGATAAATGTCATTAACCCGCAAATAAAGCTGCTTGCCCAATGAACCTCCAGGGTGATATTGCGCAAAATCAGAAGGGGTAAAACCACGCAAGGCAAGAAGGGCTGTGGCAAGTGCATCGCCCATCGCCATTTGTGCTGCCGTACTCGCAGTGGGAGCGAGGTTGTTTGGATCTGCTTCTTTTGAAACCGGAGTATGCAGGATATGTTGAGCATGTTTTCCCAGATAAGAATCTTTTTTGCTCACCATTCCGATCATGGTATTTCCGGTTGATCGCAAAAGTGGAACGAGAACTTTAATTTCGGGAGTTTCGCCACTTTTTGAAATACAAAGCACAATATCATCCTGCTGTATCATACCCAGGTCACCGTGGATGGCGTCAGCAGCGTGCATAAAAATAGAAGGTGTACCCGTTGAGTTGAGCGTAGCTACAATCTTGTTGGCAATAAGTGCACTTTTTCCGATTCCTGTAATAATCAATCTCCCTGTCGATTGAAAAATCTCATTGACACAATCAACAAATCCCTCATCAATACTGTCTTTCAAAGACAAAACAGTCTCTGCTTCAATTTCAATAACCCTTCTTGCTATTGTTATGATTTTGGCTTCTTTTTTCACTATTATTTTTGTATTTTTGACGGCTTTTTTAAAAAAAGCTGACACCTGATTTAAACCCAAAAGAGGTACTCCCTCGATTAATCTATCGTCGTGACCGTTAATTGACATTTACAAAGTAATTAATATCAATAACATTACGTTCGATCTACTGAAAATTCCGGTAATTTTTGTTTATATTTAAAGTCTAACCCAAAGTAAAAGGTTAACAACATAAATCAACTTTAAAATCTACCCCCACGATTAGCAAAAATAAGTTGAATTTTTAATTCAAAAGAATTGAAAATATTAGAAGTATGGTAGAAACAAATAGTAGCTTACATGATGCCCTCCAAAAGTTCTTTGGATTCAATGAATTCAAATCCGAACAGGAACTTATCGTTAAAAGTGTTCTAAACAAAAAAGATACTTTCGTCATTATGCCAACCGGTGGCGGAAAATCGCTTTGTTATCAACTCCCGGCGCTTATGCTGGAAGGTACAGCGATCGTTATTTCTCCTTTAATAGCTTTAATGAAAAACCAGGTAGATTCGATCAGAGGGCACAGCCAGGAAGATGACATCGCACACTTTCTTAACTCTTCTTTGACTAAAACACAGATGAAAAAAGTCAAGGAAGATATCATGGCCGGTAAAACCAAACTTCTTTTCATCGCTCCTGAAACTCTGACCAAAGACGAAAACATCCAATTTTTCAAAGAAGTAAATTTATCATTCGTTGCAGTAGATGAGGCACATTGTATTTCAGAATGGGGGCATGATTTCCGTCCGGAATATCGCCGAATTCGCACGATGATCGATTCAATCGACATAGAGATTCCGATTATTGCTCTGACGGCTACTGCTACACCGAAAGTTCAGTCTGATATTGTCAAAAACCTCAACATGAGGAATGTTGAAAAATTTGTTTCTTCATTCAACAGAGATAATTTATATTATGACATCAGACCAAAAGGGAAAAAAGATCAAACCATAAAAAGCATCGTCCAGATCATAAAAAGCATACCTGGTCAATCAGGGATCATTTATGTTCAAAGCCGAAAAGCAACTGAGCAGATCGCCGAAGCATTAAAAGTCAACGATATCAAAGCCGCTCCTTATCATGCTGGTTTTGATGCTAAAACGCGTTCGAAAACGCAGGATGATTTTTTGATGGAAGAAGTTGATGTCATCGTAGCCACTATTGCTTTTGGGATGGGTATTGACAAGCCGGATGTGCGGTTTGTGATCCACTACGATATTCCGAAAAGTATCGAAAACTATTACCAGGAAACTGGTAGAGCAGGTCGCGATGGCCTTGAGGGGCGTTGTGTAGCTTTTTATTCTTATAAAGACATTCAGAAACTTGAAAAATTCCTGAGGGACAAACCCGTTGCCGAAAGAGAAATGACTGCTCAACTGATGCAGGAAATTATGGCTTACGCCGAAACACCTTCCTGCCGGCGGAGATTCCTTTTACACTATTTCGGAGAAAATTTTGAAGATGATAATTGCCACAAAATGTGCGACAATTGTCGTCATCCAAAAGATAAAATTGAAGTTCAATCCGAAATGCAAAACGGCCTTTTGGCTGTTGAAAAATTAAACGAAAATTATGGTATAAAAACCTTGGTTGAGTTTGTCATGGGAAAAGAAACCAAAGAAATGACAGATTTTAAACACGACCTGCTTGATCTCTTTGGTGTTGGAAAAGAAAAGGATGACAATTTCTGGCAATCTATTTTCCGACAAGCTTTGCTCAATAATCTTCTTTATAAAGATATTGAGAACTATGGCTTGCTTAGGCTTACTGATAAAGGAAGATCGTTTATCAAAAATCCCCACTCTTTTCAAATACCACTAAATCACAATTACGATGATCAATCATTTGATGACGCTTCTTCAAATGGCAAATCAGCTGTTCTCGATAAAAATCTTATGATTCTGTTGAAGGATCTTCGCAAGCAAATTGCACGGCAGAAGAAGTTGCCCCCTTTCGTCATTTTTCAGGACCCTTCACTAGAAGATATGGCTACCCATTATCCAATAAGCATGGAAGACATGGCCAATATCACCGGGGTCAGCAAGGGAAAGGCATTGCGTTACGGGAAAGCTTTCATTGAATTGATCGCCAATTATGTTGAAGAAAACGACATCGATCGTCCTACAGATTTTGTTGTAAAACAAGTTGCCAATAAGTCAAAAGTCAAAGTAAATATTATCCAGGGAATTGACCGGAAAATCCCTTTGGCCGATATCGCCTCTGCCAATAACTTAAGCATGGAAGAAATCCTACATGAGATGGAAGCCATTGTAGCCTCCGGCACAAAAGTCGATATTGATTATTACATTGAAGATGCCGTCGATGAGTATTCGCAAGAGGATATTTACGACTATTTCATGGAAGCGGACAGCGACTCTGTGGACGAAGCTTATGACGAATTGCGAGAGGATGATGTGACGTTGGAAGAAATTCAGCTTATGCGGATTAAGTTTCTTTCTGAAAATGCAAATTAATTCTAAAAGGAAATTGTAAAAAATAAAAGGTTTATCGGATGATCTGATAAACCTTTTTCAATGCTTAAAGGATGAAAATTCTTATCATCAACGGTCCAAACTTAAACCTTCTCGGTAAACGTGAAGTTGACATTTACGGGAATGAATCCTTTGAAGTATTTTTCGAAAACCTTAAATCCAAATATCCAAAAACCGAGCTGGAATATTTCCAAAGCAATAGCGAAGGAAGATTAATTGACAAGTTGCACGAAACAGGGTTTTCTTTTGATGGTATCATTATCAATGGTGGAGCTTACTCACACACCTCTATTGCCATCGCTGATGCATTAGCTGCTATAAAAACTCCTTGCGTTGAAGTTCACATTTCGAACATCCAAGCCAGAGAAGCATTTCGTCTCCATTCTTATTTTACAAAAAACTGTGTTGGAATAATTTCGGGATTAGGATTGAAAGGATATGAATTGGCATTACAATATTTCCTTGAAAAATGATCAAGGACTATAAGTCGGTTTTACTGTCAGGTCTAAAATTCTGAGCCATTTGCGTTTTCCCATTTTGTGCGTTTTCCATTTAAACAAGTGACGAACCAACAATCCTGCGGCAAGGGCTGTCCCGACCACAATAACCGTTAAAGCCGTTACTTCCCACCAACCAACTGCTGCAGCCAATAACGAAAAACCTCCATACCCGGCACCAAAAACATAAAGTTGAAGACTCAAAGACCTTGAAAGACCAGCTCGTTTAAACGTTCGAATCGCAGTTAAATCCTTCATGTTTACTGCTCGGTTTTCAAACAAAATAATATTTTCATCTACAAACAAATCATTGATCGTTCCTTTGTACCAGGTCTTTTTGTCGCCTTTGATCTGATAGGTCAGCTCATCTCCGATGTAAAACTTTTCAACTTTCGTTTTACCATATTTTTCTATCTGAAGAAATTTCTGACCGAAGCTATTCCAGCAAATACTAAGAAAAATAAATAAAATCATCAGTCTCATTGAAGGTGCATTTTGGCATTTACGAATAATGAGTCAAAAAATAGCTCAACGAGTTGGTTGAGTAGCATTTAAATTTATTGTGAAACATTTTTAATAAAAATATCCATCCACTTGAGCATAGCTTTTTCAATATCCCGAAAAGGTACTATTTCTTTGGCAATATAAATAACCATCAATCCATACTGCGATGTACATTCAGAAAAGTTTTCATATAAATCATGTTTATTGCAACGATAAGCCTCTCGAATTCTCCTTCGGAGCATGTTTCGTTGGTGGGCTTTTGGAAAAGAACGACGAGGAACAGAGATCGTAAACTGAACAGGAAATTTGTTTTTTGGAGGATCAATCTCTGTCCAAACAACTCTAAGTGGATAGCTTTTGATGGTCTTTCCTTCTTTGAAAAGTTGGGAAATTATCTTTCGGCTTTTCAACCGCTCTTCTTTATGAAAAGAATGTACTGGCATGGATGATCAAATATCGAATAGTTTCAGTGAAGATATGAAAATACAGGTTACAATTTTTTAAAATTGCAACCTGTTCGATGCTTTTATTCCATAAGGTCTCTGTAAAGCTTTCCGTTGTAATTAATATTCCATGCTCTTATCGTTTGGCCTGTGATTTCACTTTCTAATGCTTTTAGATAAACCTTGGCCAACTCTGTACTGTTGACCCTTGCATTACCTAATGCTGGGTCTTTGTCAGTAACAACAACTCCAGGGCTTATTACATTGATACGAATATTATTTTGAAGCATCGTAGAAGCATGTTTTGCAAAAGCGTTGACAGCAGCATTGACAGTCCCTAAAACCAAACTGTTCGGATTGGGAATATTACTCAAAAATCCGCTGGTAAGCAAAAACACACCTCCGGGATTTATATATTTTTGACCGATCAAGACCATATTAAATTGCCCCATCATTTTGCGGTCAAAACCAATTCTAAACTCAGGATTTCCAATACTTTCGATAGGTCCAAAATAACCATCTCTACCGGCTACTGTAATTACTGCATCAAAGCTGCCTACCTTTTTATAAAATGCGTCAATAGCTTTCTCATCCCTATAATCCAATTGGAAATCGCCACTGCTTCTACTCACTTTCACCACATCATGCCCTTCGTTTTCCAACACTGCGACCAACGGCCCGCCAATATTCCCTTTATATCCTAAAACGATAATTCTCATGATTGATACTTTATTTTTGATTAGTTACTAATTTATAGGAAGTTTCAGTGATTATTTTCACCACTTCCAGTTCTTTTGCGTTTCGAGGAGCATATACCATAATATGGCCATATGCCCCATCAGGAAAAGCAACTTTATCCATCGGATGATATTCACCCCAGCCTTTTTCGATAACAGTTTCACAATCTTCCCTTTTTAAAGAAAGGTGCTGACTACCACCTCCATAGATATTCAATGGATGGATATGTGTAAACTCTCTTCCGATTTGCAGGACTTCTTCGTTTACATTTGGATAGTCATTTTTTATCCAGGCGGCTCTCGCTCCTCTGACCGAAATTATAGTGGGTCTTTCTTCAATATATTCTAAAGAAAAAAGCCATTCTGCCAATTCGTCGAAAATAGCGACATTTGAATTATCCGTGATTTGTAAATAAGGTAAAGCATCTCCTGTTAGTGGTCGTTTGCCTTTACGATGAGGTAATTCCTGTAATTTGTTTTCTATTTTCATCTCTTGGTTGTTTATCATGGATAATAAAATTATGCTTGCGATTAGCAAGGAGGTTATTTTTAATATTTTGATATTCATTGTTTAATTCTTTTCAAAAAATGGTTTGACCATCAACCAGGTTAGCATTGGAAAGAAATGCATTGGAATAACCAAACCAGAAAACAACTCAGGTTTTAATGTTCCTTCAGGTAATGGAGCACCAAAAGTTCCGAAAATGGAAATAAATGACAGGAGAAAGAAAATTGCATAAAAAACCAAATCTGTTTTATTGCCAAACCAATTATTGCGATTTAAAAACCAATAACCTGCTGAGGCAAGGATGGTTCCAACAATACTAGTAATTATGATCATCGCAGGCTGTGCAATAGCTGAAAAATCTACCTCCATTTGAGAGGAGTATATTTGCAAAAAGATTACAGATACAATTCCCGCAAATATCCCGCCTGCCAACCCATGTTTTAATTCATTTTTCATTATTCTATATTTTATAATTGAACAAATACATTATTTACAATGCAAATGTAAGCGCCAATTAAAAAGTATAAAATGTCAAAATGTGTGAAAAAGATACAAAAACGTGCAGCAGCTTAATTTTTTACTGAATTGCGGTAAGCTTGAGGGGAAATACCTTTCATTTTTGTAAAAAAATGAGAAAGATGATATGGAGAGCTGAAACCAGTCTGGTAAGCAATTTCTTTAATGGAGTCCGAGGTAAATTGCAGTTTTCGAGTAGTCTCAATATAGATTTTTGTGCTTATTAATTCCTTTGCTCTAATTCCAAAATAATGTCTGATTACATTATTTAATTTCCTGGCAGAAACACTCATTAGACTTGCGTAGTCTTTTACTTTATGATATTTTGAA